>MHNE01000014.1 GCA_001819605.1 Candidatus Portnoybacteria bacterium RIFCSPLOWO2_01_FULL_43_11 | reverse complement strand
TTATACGATAATCGGCAATTACCCCGTCTTTCATGGGTCGGGAAGCGACAATCGTTTCCGGAGTCTTGCCAAGCATTTTTTTTGCTTCGTTTCCCACGGCTAAAATCCGGTTGTCTTCCAAAGACACGGCGACCACGGTCGGCTCATTAATAATTACTCCTTTTTTCAGCACATAGACCAAAGTGTTAGCAGTACCAAGATCTATGCCGATTTTTTTGATAAACATAACAAAAACTCAAAGTTTTTTAATAACTTACTCTTTTAATCTCGGCTCCAAGTTTTTGAAGCCGCTTCTCAATCCTCTCATGTCCTCTATCAATCTGATAAATATTTTCTATTTCTGTTTTTCCTTGAGCTACCAAGCCGGCAATAACAAGAGCAATACCGGCCCGAATATCAGGACTCGTAATTTTTCGGCCGTATAATTTAGAAGGACCGTTGACTAAAACCCGGTGGGGATCAGCCATAATAATATTAGCGCCCATTTGATTTAAAATATCAGTATAAAATAATCGTCCCTCAAAAATAGTTTCATGAATCAAAGAAGCGCCGTTGGCTTGAGTCATTAAAATAGTAAAAGGCGCTTGTAAATCAGTGGCAAAGCCGGGATATTCGTGAGTTTTAACACTAACCGCTTTTAATCCACGGCTTGGCTTGATTAAAACATAATCTTTGCCTAATTTAAAATTAACGCCGACTTTCTCTAAAATAACCCAGAGAACTTCCAAGTGAGAAGGATCGCAATTGATTATTTTCACTTGACCATTGGTAACTGCGGCCATTATCGCAAAAGTGCCTGCTTCAAGTCTGTCCGGCATAATCTTTATTGCTCCTTTTTTTAATAATTTTTTACTTCCTTCAATCTCAATGGTATGAGTGCCGGCGCCTTTTATTTTAGTCCCGCATTTATTTAAAAAATCAGCTAAAGCGGGGATTTCCGGCTCGCAAGCCGCGTTTTTTAAAATAGTTTTTCCTTGGGCTAAAACCGCGGTCAGCATTAAAGTCTCGGTAGCGGTTACGCTGATTTTCGGGAAAACAAACTTGGTTCCTTTTAATTTTTTAGCGAATAAATGATAACCATTTCTATTCTCTTTTATTTTAACGCCAAAGGCCTTAAATCCGTCTAAAAATATATCGCGCGGCCTTTGACCAATCACACAGCCCCCAGGATGAGGAAAAACCGCTTCGCCTTTTCGGGCCAATAAAGGCCCTGCCATCACTATTGAGCCCTTTAATTTTTGGGCAATACTTGGCTCTAAATGAATATCTTTGATATTTTCAGCTTTTATTCTATAAACGCCGTCTGAATCGTTTTTAACTTCAGCGCCTATTCCCTTTATTAGTTCAATTAAACAAAAAATATCTTCAATTTGAGGCACATTAGAAATAGTCCATTCCTCGTCGCTTAAAAGCGAGGCGGCTAAAACTTTCAAAGCCGCGTTTTTTGCTCCTTTTACTTTAATTGTCCCTTTAAGCGGCCGCCCGCCTCTAATTACAAATTTTTCCATATAATTGAATCTTAACTTAGAAAAACTGCTTTGGCAAGATATTGTCTTTTTCAAGATTGCAAGAATATTCAGCTTGGTTTAAAATAAGTAAAATGACTAAAACAGCGCGTCGTTTTCTTCTTACTTCGCTTATTATCGTTTTTTTACTCATTGCTCCGGCTGTGCTTTTTTACGCCTGGGGCTATAGTTTTGACTGGCAGAATAAAAAGCCGGTTTTAACCGGCGGGATTTATCTGGAATCAATTCCCAAAAAAGCTGAAATTTATGTTAACGACGAACTAAAAGCCAGAACTCCCAAACTGGTAAAAAGACTGCTGCCAAGAGAATATCAGATAAAATTAGTAAAAAAAGATCATCACCCTTGGCAAAAAAAAATGAGGGTTGAGTCAAAATTAGTTACTGAAGCCAGAAATATTTTTTTAGTCCCCCAGAAACCCGCTCTTGAATTAATCAGAAACGACGCTGGCAATAATTTTTCGCTGGAGGAATTTCTAAAAACAGACGGAGAAAGAAAAATAATAATAAAAGCGGAAAAAATTTTAAGCGGACTCAATACAGGCACCACGAGCTTGGATCAAATTGTCAGTTATAAAGTTATTGATCAAGATATTTTCTACCTTCAAAAACCAAGTTATATTCTCTACCAAACAGACCTTAGCGGCGCGGTCAAAAATCAGGTTAGTCTTTCGCCTCTTCCTGAAAATAATTATCAAATTTTTATTTCGCCTGACCGAAACTTAGCCGTCTTGGATAACAAGGATAGACTTTATTTTCTCAACCAGGAAAATAAAAATTTTGAAAATTTAGCCGAGAATATTAAAGAAGTTCAGTTTTCAAAAGACGGCAAAAAACTTCTCTATTTCAGCAAAAGCGAAATCTGGGTTTATTATTTAAAAGAAAACCTTATTCAGCCATTTAAAAAAGCCGGCGAAAAAGAACTTATCACCCGCTTAAGCCAAGAAATAAAACAAGCGATTTGGTATCCGGAGACTAATGAGCATATTATTTTTTCTGTGGGTTCACTTGTTAAAATTACCGAACTTGACGGCCGCGATATCAGAAACACTGTTGATTTTCTTGAGAAAGAAACCAGTCAAATCGCTTATGACCAAGAAACTGAAAGTTTGTATTTTACTGAAGGAGAAAAATTATATAGCGTTTCTTTAGAATAGTTATTTCTACCTCTTAGCCCATTGAGGAGCTTTCCGGGCTTTCTTGAGACCCGGTTTTTTTCTTTCTTTCATTCGCGGGTCGCGCTTGAGATAACCGACTCTTTTCAGTTTTTTTCGAAAATCAGGATTAAATTTTACTAAGGCCCTGGCTAAACCGTGACGAATCGCTTCTGCCTGTCCTTTAAAACCGCCCCCCTTAACTTTAACGCTCGCTTCAAATCTGTTTAAAGACTTCATTTTTTCCAAGGGGCTTTTAACTATACTCCAAAGCTCCAAAGTGGGGAAAAATTCAAAATACTGTTTTTTATTAACAGAAATCTTGCCTTTTTCATCTTCAAAAGGCCGGCAGGTAAAAAGCCGCACTCGGGCAGTGGCGGTCTTTCGACGGCCTACCGCTTCGTAATATCTCCTTGATTTTTCCGCTTTCTTTGAGGGCTTTTTGGTTTTGGGTTTTGTTTTCTTTTTAACAACCATCATCTATATTTTTTCTCCTTTATATAATTTCAATCTTTTTATCATCCTATCCCGCAACTTATTCCCCGGCAGCATGCCATAGACCGCCTTTCTTATCACTTCCCTTGAATCTCTTTTTAAAGCTTCTTCTAAACGGCGAGATTTGATGCCGCCGGGATAACCCGAATGATGATAATATATTTTCTGTTTAATTTTTCTGCCGGTAAATTTAATTTTATCAGTGTTAAATACGACTACTTCATTTTCCGAATCTATATGAGGAGCGAAATCCGGCCTATTTTTACCCCGCAGTAAAACAGCTACTTCCGCGGATAAACGGCCCAATATTCTGTTTTTCGCGTCAATGGTGTATCTCATGGATTTAATCTTCAGGTTTAAGAAGTTCAATAATCGCCATTTTGGCGCTGTCTTTTTCTCTTGGTCTTAATTTAATGATTCTTGTGTAGCCGCCCGGTCTTTTTTGATAAGTTTTTCCCAATTCCATTATTTTTTTTCTTGCCTTAGCCGGTAAATGCTTTGATAGATATCTAACCGAAGATAAATTTTGTTTCTTGCTTTTAGTAATTAATTTTTCAACAAAAGGACGCGTTTCTTTTGCCTTGGCTTCAGTCGTTTTTATTTTTTCTTTTAAAATCAAGTTAGCGGCCAACCCTTTCAAAAGAGCCCGTCGCTGGTCGCGTTTTCTGCCAAATTTTCGTCCCTTCTTTTTGTGTTTCATGACTTCAATATTAGACCAAGTTTCCCTAACGCTTTTTTAACTTCTTTAACTCCTTTAGCTCCCATCCCCTCAATCTCCATTAAATCTTTTTCGTTCTTTCTCGCTAAATTACCCGCTGTTTTTATGCCCGCTCCGCTTAAAGCGTTAAATGTTCGGGTTGACATTTTAAAATCTTCTATTTTAGTTTTACCCAAACCGTCTTCTTCCTTTTTTTCCGCCTTGCCGGATTTTTTTAAAGACAGGGATTCCTCTTTAATCTTCTTTTCTTTTTTTTCCACTTCAGTAAAAACTTGAAAATGGTCAACTAAAATTTGGGCCGCTTTTTTAAATGCTTCCTCGGGACTTATGCTCCCATCGGTCTCAATATTAAACCGAAGACGATTATAATCGGTTCTATCGCCTACCCGCATATTTTCCACGCTGTAGTAGGCCTTGCGAACTGGAGTAAAAATGGCGTCAATGGCAATCTGGCCGACTTCTATCTTTTCTTTCTTACGCTGTTCAACCGCGCCATAACCCAAACCGCTCTCAATCGTTATTTCCATTTCTAATTCGGCTTTTTTATTAGTCAAAGCAGCAATGTGAACTTCTTTGTTGATTATATCTAATTCCGCGGTGGTCTTAATATCAGCCGCCTTAATCTCTTTTACGCCTTTAACTTTTAAAGATGCTTTTGCCGTCTGGTCGCCGTGCAGTTTAAATCTGATTTGTTTTAAATTTAAAATTATCTGAATAACATCCTCTGTCACATAGGGGATGGTTGAAAATTCATGTTTAACTCCTTTTATTTTAACTCCTGTAACAGCCGCCCCGGGAAGAGACGACAAAAGAACCCGTCTGAAACTATTGCCCAGGGTTAAACCATATCCCGGGTAACATCCCTCAACTATAAAAATTGCCTGATTGTCGCTGACTTTAGTTATTTTTGGTTTGGTGGGTAAAGTAATTTGCACAATAATCTTGAAACATGAAACTTAAAACTTGAAACATCTTTTTTGATTTATTTAAGTTGTCTCTTTATGTTTCAGGTTTCAAGTTTTATGTTTTATGTTTTATCTTGAATAAAACTCAATAATCATTCCCATTTCTCCGACTTTGCCGACATCTTCGGTTTTAGGCAAAGCAAGCACCTGTCCTTCGGGTTTCTCCTTATCCAAGCCCAACCAGGAAGGAGCTTCGTATTTATTAAGAATCGTCTTTAAGTCTTTAAAAATGGGTGATTTTTTGATTTTTTCTTTAATTTGGATCTGATCGCCTTTTTTCACTTGATAGGAGGGGATATCTAATTTTCTTTGATTTACTAAGATATGTCCGTGATTTACTATTTGCCTGGCTAAAGCTCTTGACTTGGCCCAACCTAAACGGAAAATAACATTGTCCAAACGGGTTTCTAAATTAGTCAATAAAAGTTCTCCTTTGTCTCCTTTTTTAGGGGCTATTGCTTTGACATAATTTTTAAATTGCTTTTCAGAAACCCCGTAAAGCAGCCTGACTTTTTGTTTCTCAATCAGCTGCTGTCCGTATTCCGAGAGTCTCCTTCTTCTCCTGCTCTTGCCGTGAAGGCCGGGCCTGTACGGCTTTCTGATCATGGCGCACTTTTGACTAAAACAACGCTCTCCTTTTAAAAAGAGTTTTTCTCCCACTCTCCTGCATTTTTTACACTTTGGATCTAACATATATATTTAAACTCGTCTCACTTTCGGCGGCCGGCAACCATTATGAGGAATTGGCGTAAAATCTTTAATTGAATTAATTTCTAAGCCCTGACCAATAAAAGCCCTGATAGCCGCCTCCCGGCCGCTGCCTACGCCTTTGACAAAAACTGAAACTTGTCTTATACCTATTTTTCTTATTTTTTCCATCAGTGATTCCACTATCCGTGAAGCGGCAAAGGGCGTGGCCTTTTTAGGCCCTTTAAAGCCTACTGAACCAGAACTTGACCAAGCTAAAATATTTCCATTAATATCAGTGATGGTAATAATGGTATTATTATAAGTTGATTGGATATAAACCCGGCCGTTTTCTGTTCTGGCGGTTTTTTGTTTTTCTCCAGCTCTAACAGCCTTCCGCAGAACGGTTTCTCGTTCTTCGGTTTCTTTTAAAAGCTCTTGTTCAGTTTTAGCGATAATGCGTTTTTTGCCCATAATTAAGTTTTTTCCGCCGCTTTCTTTCTGCCGCTGCCCATAGTCTTTCGGACATTGCCGCGAACTGTCCGGGTATTAGTTTTAGTTCGCTGGCCGCGCACTGGCAGTCCTTTAATATGCCTGACGCCCCGATAGCATCCAATATCTTTGAGCCGCTTAATGTTCATCATTTTTTCTCTTCTTAATTCGCCTTCAATTTTATAACCTTTTTCAACGATATCCCGCAAGCGATTGACTTCTTCTGAAGAAAGTTTGCCGGCCCGAACGGACGGCTCAATTTTGGCCTGATTTAAAATTTTATTGCTCAAAGAACGGCCTATGCCGTAAATATAGGTCAAAGCAATTTCTATTCTTTTGTTGTCTGGAATATTTACTCCGGCAATACGCGGCATACTTCTTTACCCCTGCCTCTGTTTATGTTTAGGATTTTGGCAAACTACATAAATCCGACCTTTTCGTCGGACAATCTTACATTTGGCGCAAATTTTTTTCACCGAGGCGCGGACTTTCATATTATTTACTCCTATACACAATTCTTCCCTTAGTCTGGTCATAAGGACTCAATTCTAATATCACTCTGTCTCCGATAAGAATCCTAATAAAATTCAGGCGCATGCGGCCCGAAAGATGAGCCAAAATTTCTCGGCCATCATCTAACCTGACTTTAAAGGTAGTATTGGGAAGAGTTTCAACAACTATTCCTTCTTGTCGTATTTTTTCTTTATTTTGCGGCACTGTTTAACTAACGCCTTTTATAATCACCAAAGACGTTATTTCTGTTATCTTAAATAATAAAATTAAATTAGTCAAGTTTTATCTTTATCTTGCTTGCCTGAAGCGGCACGCGCTTGACCCAGAACGGCCAAAAAGTGACTTTCGCTTTTTCGATCTCCAGCCGGTTAGCCAAAAATTTCCTCACTTCTACCTCATTAAGACCAGCCAGATCCTTTTTTAACGCCTCCGTTTCTATCTTAAAAGCCGCTTCTTCAGAAACGCGCAAAGTAAAAGAAACTTTAGTTTTATCCCAATCTATCACTGGTTTTTCCCAAACAATTTGCTGGGTATTTGAAAGAGGAATTTTATCCTGGCTGATTTTAGAAGTTAAATTCGCGTCAACCAAAATTTTTAAATCCTCCTCGTTAAAAAGAAGGGCCTGAAGAACGATGGCGGCTTTATAAGTAAAGTTTTCAGCCTGATTCTCCAAACCCGGATTGGAAGAAGTCTCTGTTATTTCTTCGTCTATCGCGCCTTCAATCAATTTTAAACCATTAGGCATTTGTTCTTTAAGATCCTCTTGGGCCTTAATCTTTAATTCGTTTACAACAACCTCTTCGGCTTTTTTCAAATCTTCCTCTGAAACTACATTAACTTTTCCGATTAAACCGCCCGTCATCGGCGCTTTAGATTTAGCGTAAAAACCGGCGTATTTAGGAGTATCTTTAAATCCGGGAATGGTGAAATTCGAAGGTCCGACATTATACTCCTCTCCGGAATCGTCTGCCTCCACTTCCGCGTCAACAGCGCTGGCTATGATTCTGCCCTCCTCAATTTTTGCGCCGGGAACAATAATGTTCTTTGTAATTCTGAATAATTTTCCGGCCTCTGAAATAAAACGGGTAGTGGCCACTAAAGTCTGCGGACTTGAGCTGTATTCATTATAGATTGTGATTACGCCCTTGGCCTTTTCGCTTAACTGCTTTTCTCCAGTGGCTTTGAATTCTTTGGAAAGAGTTTTTTCCACCTTGATTAACTGAACAGGGATTTCGTTTAAGGCCGCGTCCATTTTTGAGATTTTTTTAGAACCGCTTACCTCAAGATCGAAAGCGATATTTTCCGTTTTGGGAGAAATAATTATTTCAGTATTGGGTAAAATCAAATAAGCGGCTAAAGCGGCAACCAATAATGCCAGTCCGATAAAAACATAAAAGAATTTTAATCTTCTTGAAGCCGGTTTTGTTTTTTCTTTGAATCTTTCTTCGTCTAATATGTCTTCTTTTTCAATATTAAGACCGGGCTCGATAATCGGCTTGGCTTCAAATTGATTAATATTCCTTTTTCTAAACGGTTTAGAAGTGGGTTCTATAAATTTTTTAAAAAAATTACCAGGGCTAAATTTAGATTTTGACTTCTCTCTCGGACCGACAATATCAACCATTCGCTTGTCAGCGGCCAACTCCGCTTTTGGACCGCCTTCCGATTCACTCTTATAAAAATCCGGCTCTAATTCTTCGGCCAAAGCGTCTAAAATATCTTTTTCTCCGTTTTCTGTTTTTTGACCAGCCAAAGAAACAACAGCTGTTTCTTTAGAAGCGGTAATTTCTATTTGGTCAAGCTTGTCTATAACAACGAAATTTGCTTTAGGCGCTAATTGTCTGCCTAATTCATCGGCTGTTACGATTACAACGTTCTTTTCTAAATTATTAGCTTCGCGCTTAAGAAGCTTCAAATTAACCAAGCTCTGAAGCAGCTGCGCGCCAATTGGCACAACCAAAGCCACCTCGCTTTCTTCAGCTTGGGCTAATTGATCAACTACTGAAGTAATTTCTTCGTCTGGTTCAAGGTAAATTATTTTCATGTTTCATGACCGCTGCATCATTCTAACGGTCCGCTTTAAAATAGACGATAAAACTCCTTTTTCTTTAGCTAATTCTAAAGCCAAACTGGCCAAGGCCATAGGCGCGACATCGTCCGGATCTTTAAGCCGGCCGGTTTCGTCTTTAACGTCAATAATGTCTTTTGGCTGAATCAAACTGACTTTTGGGTTAGCCAGACTCGCTTTAATCCGGCTTATCTGACTGAATCCTCTTTCTAATTCCCTGCGAAGATCCGGCAAATTACTGCCGCCGCCGCAGAGTAAAATTCTGTTAGGTAGCGCTTCAGCTTCTCTAAAATCTTCCAAAGCCAGGCAAACGCCGGACAGCCAAACTCTTAAATCTTTTTTAAAAATTTCCCTGATTTTTCGGCGAACCGCCTGACTTAACCTCTCTTGACTGTATTTTATTTTGATTTCTTCCGCTTCGTCTAAATCCAAACCCAGCTTTTGAGACAATCTTTTGGTAAAAGCCCGACCGGCTAAAGCAAGAGTTTTTGTCCCTTCCAAGCCGACCGAGCGAACCAAAGCAATGTCAGTAGTGCCGCCGCCAATGTCAATAATAATCGCTCCTCTTTTGGAATCTAAATTTAAAGACCTGGCCACGGCGTAGGGCTCGGCCACAATCGCCAACAGTTCCAAGTTTAATTTTGAAGCAATGCTTTCCAAGGCGCCCAAATGAACCAAAGGAGCGTAAACATTAAAAATGCTTAAAAAAAGTTCCCGGCCTTGAAAACCAATCGGGTTGGTTACGCGATAGCCGTCAATCCTTACATCAGTAATAATGGCGTTGATTAATTTAATCTCAATTTCTCTCCGGCCGGTTTCGTAAGCCATTTGCCGGCGCGCTTCCTCAAATGCCTTCCACTGAATTTTTTGAATAACATTTTTTAATTCAGACGAATCAATCTTTTGTTTCGGCTCTGATCTTTTATATAAATAACCTGTAGTTACGCCTTTCACTAATTCGCCCGAAATACCCATCACCGCTTGTTTAGGTCTTAAGCAGGCCATCTGACCGGCTTTTTCAATGGCTTTTTGACAACTTTCCGCCACGCCGTCAATATCGGCCACGGCGCCGGCCTGCATGTGATTTGGAAACTGCCTTTGACGCCCCACTCCAATAACCTCGCTTTGCTTTCCTCTTTTAAATATTAAAGTTTTAACAAATTCCGTGCCGATATCCAAAGCCAGCAGACAATCTTTTTTGGGTTTTCTGATTTTAAAAAAATTTGGCAATAACCCCATTACTTTTCCATTATACCCTATAGAATATTTTACCGCAACACACATTGATAACTATTTCCATATTTGACCAGGCTCTCGTTTATTTGTTATGTTTAGATAGAAAGTCATGACAACAAAAAAACTAAAAATCTTGCTAATGAAACCGAATTCAAATGCGGACGAACTTATCCCGCCTTTTGGGCTCGGCTATCTGGCCACAGCCATAAGAGAAAATTATGAGGTGGAGATTTTAGACGGCATCAAAGAAGAATTAAATTTGGAAAAATTTGAACAAATCGTTAAAAAAGAAAATTATGACGTCATAGGAATCCAAATTTTTACCTTTCACTTAAATACGGCGAAAGACTACATAAAAATAATAAAAAAAGTAAATCCGGAAATAAAAATTATTCTCGGCGGCCCGCATCCGAGCTGCGACCCCAAAAATATTTTTAAATATTTCCCGGATATTGACTTTGCTTTTAGAGGCGAAGCCGAAGAAGGCCTGCCAAGACTTTTAAATTTAATTTCTGAAGAAAAAAATCAAAAAATTTCAAACAATCTTTTTTATGACATTCCCGGGTTAATCTTTAAAGACGAAGACGGAAAAACAATTTTCAACAATCCCTCGTTTGTGGAAAATTTGGATGCTTTTGGCCTGCCAAGCTGGGATCTGCTTAAACCAGACACTTACCCTCTTTCCCCTCACGGCGCGTTTTTTAAAAATTACCCGATAGCGCCCATTGTTATTACCCGCGGCTGTCCTTACAGCTGCACTTACTGCGCCGGGCCCATAATTTCCGGAAGAAAAATAAGGAAAAGAAGCATTGATAATGTGATTGAAGAAATAAAACTGCTCTACCATAAATACGGCATCAGGGAAATTCACATTGAAGACGATAATTTTACGCTTTATAACGACTTGGTCAAAGAATTTTGCTATAAATTAAAAGAAAATAATTTGAATATAAGCTGGGCCTGCCCCAACGGCATCCGACTGGACACTCTTTCAAAAGACTTGCTTTTGCTAATGAAAAACTCCGGGCTTTACAGCGTCTCGGTCGGCATAGAATCCGGCTCTGATAAAATCCTGAACCAAATGAAAAAAAGTTTAACAACGGAAAAAATAAAAGAAAAATTAAATCTGATAAAATCAGCCGGCCTTGAAGCAATCGGTTTTTTTATCATCGGATATCCGACGGAAACCAAAAAAGACATCTTAAAAACTTTAGCTTTTGCGAAAGGACTTCCTTTAAAAAGAGTCACTTTTTCAATCTTTAAGCCATTTCCGGGAACGGAAATCACAAATTATTTAGTTGAAAAAGGCGAGCTGGATCTTTCAAAAATAGAATGGGATAAATTTCTTTTAGCCGACGCCGTCTGGTCGCCAAGGGGATTAACCTTAAAAGAAATAAAAAAATTAAGACGCCGGGCTTTTTTGGAATTTTATTTAAGACCGAAAATTTTAATAAAAATGTTAAGCGAGATTAAAAGTTTTTCCCACTTTAAAATAGTTCTTCGTAGAATCTACAGATGGCTTTTTAAGTTTTAGTTTTTTATTCCAACACCGCTTTAATTCTTCTTACCCCGGCGCTTGATGATTGCTCTTTTTTAATTTTAAATCTGCCTAATTCTTTGGTCCGCTCAACATGAGGCCCGGCACAGATTTCTTTGGAATAATCATTAATGGAATAAACTCTGACTTTTTCCCCGTATTTTTCCTTGAAAAAAGATAAAGCGCCGGATTTAAGAGCTTTGTCTTTGTCCATTTCTTCCATTTTTACGACTAAGTCATCTTTAATTTTCTGATTAACCGCGTCTTCCACTTTTTTAATTTGCTCCGGAGTCATCTTTTGAGGATAAGAAAAATCAAAACGGAGCCGCTCCGGATTAATATCCGAGCCCGTCTGCCGAACTTCTTTCCCTAAAACATTCCTTAATGCCTGATGAAGCAAATGCGTGGCCGTATGAAGTTTTTTTATTTTTTCTTCGTCCTCTTTTTCAAAAACCCTTGTCTCGCCCAAGCCATGGCCGCCGAATTTTTTTTCCAAACCGGCCCGGCTCATTTCCTGATGCTTTTTAAATTCCTCTTCAAAGCTTTTTTCATCTACCTTCAATCCTTTTTCTTTGGCTAATTCTTTGGTTAATTCCAATGGAAATCCATAAGTAGAAAATAAATTAAAAGCCTCTTTTCCGGAAATATCTTTACGAGCAATTTTTTTAAACTCCTTTAGTCCTTTTTCTAAAGTTTGGCTGAATTTCTCTTCCTCTTTTTGAATTGCGGTTAAAATATCAGTTTGTTTATTTTGAAGTTCCGGATAAATATCACCGTAAAGCTCAATGACTTTTTGAGCTAACGGAATTAAAAAATCTTTTGGCAGTCCTAAAATTTTTCCCTGACCAATAATTCTTCTTAGAATTCGTCGGAGAATATAACCCTGTTCAATATTAGAAGGCAAAACTCCATCAGCTATTAAAAAACAAGCTCCTCGTATGTGGTCGGCAATAATTCTTTTTAACGGCTCCCGCTCAACAACCACCATTTTATTAATTTCTTCCATAATCGGCAAAAATAAATCCGTTTCATAAGCGGAATTTTTATTTTGTAAAATTGCCGTTAATCTTTCAAAGCCAATGCCGGTGTCAATATTTTTATCAGCCAATGGCTCATATTCGCCTTTTTCATTTTTATTGTATTCCATAAAAACTAAGTTCCAGATTTCCACAAAACGGCCGCAATCGCAGTTAGGGCCGCATTTTTTTCCTAAAGAACAGGGTTTCTCGGTTCGCTCATAATGAATCTCTGAACACGGACCGCAGGGACCGGTTGGCCCGGTCGGCCCCCAAAAATTATCCTTTAGACCAAACTCAAAAATTTTTTCCCGAGGGACGCCTTTTTTCACCCACAAATCAATCGCTGACTCGTCTTTGGGAATATTATTTTCTCCTTTAAAAACCGTAAACCATAATTTATCAACCGGTATTTTTAATTCAGAAATTAAAAACTCCAAAGCATAATCAATGGCTTCTTTTTTAAAATAATCGCCAAAAGACCAATTGCCGAGCATCTCAAAAAAAGTGTGGTGGGTCTCATCGCCCACCTCGTCAATGTCCACGGTTCTAAAACACTTTTGAACAGAGCAGGCGCGTTTATAGGGCGGTTTGACTTGGCCGGATAAATAAGACGCGAACTGCTGCATGCCGGCCGTGGTCAAAAGAACCGAAGGGTCATCGGGAATCAAAGAAGAAGAAGACGCAATCGTATGTCCCTTATTTTCAAAAAATTTTAGAAATTTATTACGAATTTCTCGCGAAGTCATAATTTGAGACCCCTGAAGAGGTCGGGTCTCTAAAAACTACTCAAAAATCTCTTTTTTTAGTTTTCTGGCTTCATTAAGAAAGAAATTTTGCCATTCTTGGTGATTAATTTTTTTAAGCATTCGGGGATAATCAGTTAATTTTGACGCTTCCATAAATCTAGCGCCCAAATCAACTAAAGAAATATCCCAGTCAAATTTTGCCTTTGCCTGCATTAGTAGCTCTCCAAAGCTATATCCCTTCTCTTTAATAATAAAATAGATATCTATTAAATCTCTGGCTCGCGGCTTTAAAACAATGGTATGAACTTTATCAACTCCAATATCGTAAATATCTTCTATTTTAAGGTTGTTAAATTTTGTCCCTTTTTCAATTCTTGGATAAGGATAATAATTAAAATCTATTTTTAGGATTTCGTTATCTTGAAAGCGTAAAAAAAAGCTATAAAGCCCTAATGTTCTTTTGGTTTCAATTTTGGCGATTTTTAAAATTTTTAATTTATCTTCAAAAAATCTGGCAATGGGAAAAGGATTAATTTCTTGCTTTTCATTAAATAAATCTAAATCTTCGGAAATGCGATGCTTAAGATAAAATTCAGCTAAAGCGGTGCCGCCGGCTAAATAAAATCTTTCGGTAAAATATCTTTCTTTTGATATTATTTCTAAAATTTTCTTTTGACGATGCGTTAAGATGCTTTTTTCTTTTTTGGCCATAGTAAAAATTCTAAAAAATCTCGGTAGTATGGATCGAGATTATCTTTTATCTTTTTCCAATATTTCCTGATTAACTTCTCACTTAGTTTCTCTCCCGGTTCTCCATAATTTATCATCTGCTCCAGCCGCCAAATCTTATACCCTTCCGGGTCTGCTTTTTTGAATGCTTTTTCATCAACTGACCAGTTGTACATATGCCTTATTATATCATAGTTTTATGCCATAGACAACTCTTTTCTCTCTGGAGCGTAGGTGATTTCAAACTTATTGGAACAATGGTTTTTGCTGTGATAATAATGGTCCGCGGTGTTTTGATAAACCTTATTTTCCGAGGTTGAACCTCCGCATTGACAATTTTATAATACTCTAATAAATCAAAAGCGTGTCTACCCTTAGGGCAAACACGCTTTATTTTGATATCCTCCTCTCTATCCTTTAGGATCCAACCACCCTGCTAAAAACAAGAATTTGTCTTCACCTTATCAAACTCAGGCCAATACAGACATGACAACCAACATACTATCGCCCCTGTAAAAAGAAGAGTCGTGGCTATGGGCACGGCTACGGGATAAACAGAAGAAAACTCTTTTACGGTAGTAGCAACATAGATAAACCCAACTGTTCCTCCCGTACCAAGAAGAAGTCTTAAACCTATCCAAGCAGCGAGACCATCGCGTAATGCCCAACACCAAATAAATATCATTATAACCCCTTCACCAAATCCTATCCCTCCATAAACAGAAGGAGAAATAGATACTATTCTTGACAACCACCACGGTGTGGTCAAAAAAATAATGGTTGCTAGGCCAGCGAGAAAAAATCTAATCTTTCTCATTTTTTGTCCTCCTTTTCTAAATCAGCTTACTATAAAGCAGTAAACTAACGGATTATTCATGTCTTTCCCTCCCTCTAAAAAACATTCTTTCCTAAGAAAGAACTATGGTTAAAAATTTTAAGAACAAAACAAACAAGAGAAACAATAACCTTCCTTTAGGATCCAACCACCCTGCTGTAAGGAACAGAAAAATAAGGGTGATTAGATCTTAGAGAAAGGCAAGGTAAAATTTTTAAAAGAAAACAAGGAGTCTCTTCGGGCACTTGACCCTTATCCCCAAAAGGGGAACTCGTTAAGGAGGGATTGAGTGAGACTCCTTATTTTCTTATCGTCATTATATACTTATAAGATAATTTTGTCAACCCCATACAAAAAATTCGCGACTTACCAAAATTTTTATTCCTCCCTCGCAAAAGCGTTATAAAACCAGCCGAAAAGCCAGCCCCAGATGAACCCGTTAATAAACCCGTAAATTAAGCCGAGCACGGCGCCTAAAAAACTAATGGAATATCCAAAATAAAACTGCTGGAGCAAAACAAAATGTTCGCCGCCGCCCCGAGCGCTTATCCATAAAGTCGCGACAAAAACAGTCAAACCCCAGACAATACCCATAGCCAAGCCCAAGGCCTTTTTCCTTAGTTTCATTTTTTTCACCCCCTTTCTCCTTTATTCCTTTTCCTCCCTCTCTTTTTCCGCGGCGTTTAAAGATTCTTCCAAAGTTTTTCTTAATTCTTCCAGATTAACTTGTTTTCTTTTTTTATCATGCTTAAAAGAAACCGGCTCTTTTTTACTTGCTTCTTCCAAAGAAATTTCTTTTTCTTCTTGTTTGATTATTTCCGGCTTGCCTTGCAAAGCGGGTTTGTCTCGCTCGCCTCGGGCGAAACTGGGCAAAGCGGGCTCGTCTGTAATAATTTTATCAGATGAGGTTTGAACAGGCGGCGCTTTTAAAACAGGTGTTCGCGCGCTTGGAGTTCTTTGACTCATCGCTCCCGAACTCCTTGCTTTTTCCAGACATTCGGGACAATAAACGGGTCTAACTCCGTCCGGCTCAAAACTAACTTGAGTTTTTTTACCGCAGTTAGAACAATTAGCGTCAAAAAGTTTCTTAGGCGGTCTATAGGATTTTTTAGCTTCTCTTTCCACCTCTATAACCTCGCTCCATTTGGCGATTTTTTCCTCTATTTCCTGACGGCTGGTGGCGTACCGTTCCCTGGAATTTTTAATAATTTTTTCTTGATAACTTTCTTCCTGCTTTGGAAAAGGAGCTAAAGTAGCGGCTGAAAAAGGCCGCGAAGCCAAACCGTCAATCATTAATTTAAGATAGATATTGGCGAAATCCAAATTAACCAAATCTTGGGCCGTGAATTCCGGGGCAAATTCTTTTTCCAGATATTCCGCGTCAGCCGCCCCAACTCTAAAACTGACGATGGTCCCCACATTGCCAAAAACCGCGTCTCTGACTTTTTCCTCCATTTGAGTAATATATTGATGAGCCAGGATTAAATTAAGACGGTATTTCCGGGCCTCTGAAAGAATGGTGGCAAAGGCCTCGGTGGCAAAGTTTTGAAACTCGTCAACGTAAAGATAAAAATCTTTTCTTTCTTCTTCCGGAATGTCAACCCTTGACATAGCCGCTAATTGAACTCTGGTAATAAGCATGGCGCCCAAAAGAGCCGAGTTGTCTTCGCCAATGCGGCCCTTGGAAAGATTCATAATAAGAATCTTTTCCTTATCCATTACTTCTCTTATGTTAATGGCTGATTTGGTCTGACCAACAATGTTTCTGATTAAAGGACTGGTTAGAAATTGTCCGACTTTGTTCTGAATCGGAGCAATCGCCTCCACTTCAAAATTACCGCGGTATTTGGAAAACTCATCAACCCAGAAACTTTTGACCACCGGATCCTTGATTTTATCAACCACTTTCTGACGATAATCCTTGTCAATTAATATTCTCATAATGCCCAATAAGGTTGAACCGGGATACTCCAAAAGAGCCAAAATCGCGTTTCTTAAAACATATTCCAGCCGCGGGCCCCAGGTTTCGGCCCAGATTTTTTTAAAAACGCCGACCAGCCCGGAAGCGACTAAGTGCCGATGTTCCGGGTCAACTTTTTCTATAGCGTTAAAAGCAATGGGGAAATCTAAATCAGCCGGATTAAAATAAACCACATCGTTAACGCGATGCGAAGGCACAAAATCCATCATTTTTTCAGCGAACTCGCCGTGAGGATCCACTATACCAACTCCTTTGCCGGCTTGAATATCTTGAATGGCCATATTCTCTGAAACCGTAGTCTTTCCCATGCCGGTCTTTCCGATAATGTAAAAATGCTTGCGCCGGTCGTTGGTTTTAATGCCAAAATGGCGGCGTTGATCGCGAAAATTTGTTTCACCAAAAAGAGTGATATCGTTCATAAATTATTTTTTTTATTGAACCGGCAGTCCCATAGGCGGCTCGCCTTTTTTAGCTTCTATTCTGGAAAGCATCGGCGCCTTGACTATTTCCATCGGTAAATGATAAATAGTGGCTAACTCCTCAATGTTTAAGACAAAAGAGCGATAATTTTTAATGAAAAAACGATTGAGAATCGGCAAACGTTCAAAAAAAAGCGGCTTCAAATGCTTCATCACCGGCGAGTGAAGCGGGATATATCTTCTTTTATAAGCTGAAAATATTTTTTTCTTTCGGAAAAATTCTCTCGGCCGTTTAAGTAAAATTTCATAATTAATTCTGGTCGTAACTTTTGGGTTAGGCTTAAAACTATTAAGGGTTTTGGAATTAAATTGTTTAAAACAGCCAAAAAAAGCGGAAACATTGGCTTTATTGAATACTTCTTTTTGGCCTAAATAGATAAACCTGATAACCGTTTCAAAATAAACTTTAGCCGCTTTGTGTTCAATAGCGGTAATAGTATCTTTTTCAACCTGGCTAAGTAAAGTGATTAAAGCCGGTTTTGGCGGTTTTTCATCTTTTTTTGCTTCGCTCAATTTGCCGGTAATGAGTTGACCAAATTTTTCCCTTGAAGCTTCAGAAAAACCGGAAATTTCTCCCCCGATCACGCCTTGTTTTCTTTCTTCTTTTCGACCAATTAACTGATTTTTTATTTTTTCCGATTTTGCCTCCCATTTTGGCTCGGTAATGGGCCTAACTAAAGTCTGGACCCAAATTTGCTCCCCCTTTCTTAATTTACTCATTACTTCAGCCAAAGAAGCAATAGGGTCAATCATTTCTTCAAGAAGCACTGTTCCTTCTCTAAAAGACGGATAAGTTTTAATTGGATAAGCGTCGTCTTTGGCTAAAATCAGTTCCGTTGCCCAAAGATCGTAATCTTTATTGGGAATATCAAATGGAACAAATTGCGTATAATCGTCAATTTCAAAAATCTCCGCTTCCGGATATTGGGCGTAAATCAGAGCTTCAATCTGATTCCTGAATTGTTCTAAAGTCCTGACAAAAAAATGCGTTTCGCCGCCCAATCCGGCAATCTCAAAACTAAACCATTCCTGAACATGGCCTAAAAAAAGTCTTTCTTTAAGAATAATTGTCCGGTGAAAACCGTGAAGCCCGGCAAAAACCTGTTCCATGGTCCGCGGGTCTCTTTTCATTTCTCTTGGCGGTTTTATTTCCAATAAAACCCACTTCATGGCCTGAATAAATTTCAGTCGGGTGGTTCTTAACCATAAATCTTTTACCAGTAAAAAAAGAAGGGTGGGCAGCCAAATCCACCAAAAGGACAAAAAAATTCTTAAAAAGCTAATAATAATTTCTAAGGATTCGAGCACGAGAAATAAATGTTTTAATTAAAAAATTAAAATTTTTTAGAATCAGATTCTATTATTTCACCAATAAATATTTTCCGTCCTCCCTCCGAATAAAATTTTTCCTGTTCTGCAGATTAATCAAAACCGTATTTTCCTTAACTAACCGATTCTTTAAAACTTCTCTGATAATTTCATCTTTGGTCAAAAATCCATTTTCCTTTAATATTCCCCTAATTATATCCTGAACTGTTCCTGACTGATAGCCCCATTCGGTCAAAGCGTAAGTGCCCCGACCGACTAAAACAAAACGGGGGTCTTTAATTAATTCATTATGAACGGTTTGAGGATGAGCCAGACGAGAGTCAAAATTATTCTGATTGATCAGCTCCGCCACTTCTCTAAAATGCAGGGGGCGGTTTTCTTTTTTAAAGACAAGATAAGTTTTATCCCTTACTCCCCGGGGATTAATCTCGGGCCAATGACTCAACCCGTACTGTCCAAAACTATTCTGGTCAATCTGCTTAGAAGCGTCCAAATAAGAAAATAAAGCTTTCTTGGATAAATCAGGAGCCGCTTCTTTGCTGATCTCTAAAATATAATCAACCGGAATTACCTGCTTCTTTTTTTCTATGTCTTTTATTAAAAAATTAATCAACCGTTCCGCTTTATTTAAAATATCTTTAGAATTAGTCCAAGAAGTATAAAACTGATTGGTGCCGATAAATCGTTCGTAGGGCTGACCGATAGTCAGAATGAAAAAAACAGCGCCTCTCTCCGGATGAGGATTTTCCTGATTGGTCAAAGAAGAAAGCAATCTTTCTTCTCTGACTAATTGTCCTTCTTGAACGAAAAAATTGTCCAAAGCATGGAAGGCCGGCTTAAAAAGATTAAATGAATCGGATTTCTTTAAAACGGAAAAAGCCGCCTCCTCAATTTGGCGAACCCGCTCTCTGGTAATGCCGTGTTTCTGACCAATGGCCTCAAGAGTCTTTCTCTCGCCGTCTTCCAAACCAAAGCGCTGTTTGATAATTTCTTTGGCTCTTTGATTGGAAATAACCCCAATTGCTCTTGAAACCAGTTGTCCGTATTTAATTGTATTTTGATTCTTTACCATAACATTTTAAGATTAACATACTTTCCTCTTAAGTGTCAAGTGGATAAATAATTTTTAAGTTTTTTTCCTCCATTTTTCCCAAACTACGAGTAAGGGACTGGCGATAAAAATAGAAGAGTAGGTGCCGAAAATAATCCCGAAAATCAAAGCGAGGGCGAAATATTTTACGCTTTCTCCCCCAAAAACATATACGGCCAAAAGCGTTAAAAGAACGGTCAAAGAAGTGTTAACAGAACGAGCCATTGTCTGATTAATGCTTAAATTAACCGTCTCTTGGAAGTTTTTGCCGATGTTCTTTTTAAGGTTTTCGCGGATGCGGTCAAAAACCACAATAGTGTCATGAACCGAAAAACCCAAAATAGTCAAAAGAGCGGTAATAAACAAAAGATTAATTTCTATTCCTTTAAAATGACCGAGAAATGAAAAAATGCCGGTCGGAATTAAAACATCGTGAGTTAGGGCCAAGATAGCCGCCAGTCCGTATTTAAAAGAAGCAACCGGCCGCGAAACTTTTCTAAAAACATAAGTGATATAAAGAATAATCATTAAAATTACGAGCCCGATGGCCCAAAGCGATTTGCGTTTCAACTCCTTCCCGATCAACGGGCCGATTGATTCAAATCTTTTCTCTTCTATATTTTGAAAGTCGGCCTCGCCTAAAGAATTTAAAATCTTTTGATGAGTCTCCTCGTCAACATCTTTAAACCTCAAAATTACGGCTTTCTCGCCTACGGGCGCCGCGTTAATCTCCCCTAAATTTAAACCCCCTAATTTCTCTTTAATCGCCTTACTGCTTAATCGCTCGTTTTTAAATTCAATTTCTAAGAGACTGCCGCCGGTAAAATCAATGCCTAATTTCAATCCCAAAAAAATCAAACTAAAGATACTGCCGAGCACCAGAAGCCCGGAAATAATAAAATAGATTTTGTAATGTTTAATGATATTTATCTCCATAGACGCTCGTAATTTTCCAATTTTGTTCCTTTAAATAATTTCAGAAATTGCCGGGTGATAAAAATTGCCGAAAGCATACTGACTAATATGCCGATAGCTAAAGTCAGGGCAAAACCTTTGATAATGCTCGTGCCCAGCCAATACAAAATCGCGCAAGTAATCAAAGAAGAAGCGTTAGAATCCCTGATTGAACTCCAGGCGCGGGAAAAACCGTCGTCAACCGCGCTGCCAAAACTTTTGCCTTGTTTTAATTCTTCTTTCATTCTTTCAAAAATTAAAATATTAGCGTCAACGGCCATGCCGATTGATAAAATAAAACCGGTAATTCCCGCTAAAGTCAAGGTAACGGGAATTAATTTAAAAATCGCCAAAACTATAGCGGCATAAATTAAAAGAGCGACAATGGCTAAAAATCCGGACAGCCGATAATATAAAAACATAAATAAAACCACGGCTAAAATTCCAATCAAACCGGCCTTTAAGCTCTGTTCTAAAGAAATTTTACCCAAGGAGGCGCCGACGCTTTCCTGACTAATCAGTTTAATCGGCACCGGCAAAGCGCCGGCGTTAAGGCGCTGAACTAACTGCTTGGCTTCGTCAACGGAAAATTGACCGGTGATTTGCGCCTGACCGCCGGAAATAACCTCCTGAACAACCGGCGCGCTAATAGGCGCGCCGTCCAGATAAATGGCTAATGGCTTGCCCACGTTCTTTTGGGTAAGTTCCTCAAAAATCTTGCTTCCTTCATCGTTAAACTGAAGACTGACCTGGGACTGAAAAGTCTGCTGATTAAAATCCATTTGCGCGCTTTTAAGATACCGGCCGGTTAAAGCAGTCGGCTTAAAATACGGATCCTGAACTAAAATCTGTTCTTCTTCCGGAGTCAGAGACAAACCCTCTTCCATTTTTTTCAGGAGTTCTTTCTGATCGGCTAAAATATTTTCTGTTTCGGTTTTTCCCCTTTCTTCGCGAAAATCCAAAAAAGGAGTTTCGCCAATCATTTTAATCGCCTGACCAATATCTTTAACGCCGGCTAACTCAATAATCAGCCGGTAATGCTCGCCGGTTTTATTAATCTGGACAATCGGTTCCGTTACGCCGAATAAATTCACCCGGCGCTCAATCACATCCCTTACGCCAGCCATTGAATCGTCATAATTTCCCGGCTCAATCTGGCTTAAATCAGCTTCGTAGACCAAATGGGCCCCGCCTAAAAGATCAAGCCCCAATCTAAAAGGCAGATTAAAAAAATGAGGCGCGCCCAGGCCCGTTTTTTGGTTTAAAAAATCCGCTCCTTTATTCCAGACAACCGGATAATCCAATAAACCGGCCAAAACCGCCAATAAAAAAATGCCTAAAATAATTAAGCTGATTTTTCCTTTTTGCCCTTTGATATTTTTTCTAAAAACGGCCATGAATATCTTCAAACTACATTATTTTTATTTTTTTGTCAAAAATATTTTTTCTTTTTTAATTCTTTTTTAATTCTTCAATAATGTCTTGCGGCACTGGAATCGGCTCGCCAACGGGGCTAATGCCCGGATAGCGCCAGGCAGAAATTATTTTCTTTCTCTGCCCCTTTTGTTGATACATCAGCCAAATTTCGGCCGGCTGATTTTTAGAACCGGCTCTCTGCATTAAAGCAATTGTTTTTGGCGCAATGCCTTTTTCCCGACGATGAGGCGCTCTTAAGATTCTCTTTAACCGGCTTTCCGAAAGTCCGTATTGCCGCATTTTTATTTTTAAATGCTCTGTCCAATAAATACTCTTGTCGTTTTTGGGCCCCTTAAGAAACATAAATGAATTATTTATCGGAATTTTGATATTTATTCAACAGCCATGAACTTGACTGAATTTTCCCGCCGCCCACGCCAAAAACCATTTTACAGCCGATTTCTTTACAAGTTTTAACTTCAGGAATATTCTTCTTTGTCCTGTCTCCGCCGTTTGCGTATATGTGCGGTTTTAATTTTTCTAATTCAGCGCAAACGCTCATATCTTCTGTGTCTTTTAAATGACAGGTTAAAACAACTTTATCAACGCAAGCCAGGGCCTCAATTAGTTCTTTTCGCTCTTTTGCCGGCATAAAAGCAGATCCTTTTTTCTTTTTAAGCCAATTATCATTATTAAGAATTACCAAAAGTTTGTCGCCGAATTTTTTGGCCCCTTGGAACATACGAATATGTCCAACATGAAGCGGATCAAATCCGCCGCTCACGGCCACCACAATCTCTTTTTTGTTTTTATTTCTCATATTCAAAATAAATTTTCTAAAACCTTATCAAAGCCGGGTAAAAGATTAAAGTTTTTTGCTTCTTTTATTTTTATCCATTTATAATTTTGCGCTTCCCAGTCTAATTTAATTTTATCGGTCTTTACTTTAACCAATACGGGGTGAACAATCCAGGTCTTTTTATATTTTAGCTCGTCTTGATGAAAAATCCGTCCAAGATGAATTGATGTAATATTCTTTTTGTCAATTCCCGCTTCCTCTTTTAATTCATCTCTTACTTTTTCTTCAAAAGTCCTTTTGTCATCAAGAAAGCCGGAAATGCCATTCCAATAATTCGGATAAAAATTTAATTTAGAACTCCGCTGAACAATTAGAATTTTATCTTTATATTTCACCACGCAGTTAATCACCGGCGCCCAGCGCGCCTTGGTGTAATCAATTTGCCCTTGTTTTGCTTTAAATTTTGATTTTTGCATAATATTTTTTATTTTAAAATCTTTTCCATTCTGTCTTCTCGCCTTTTCGTTTTTTTTCGGCCATAATAAGTTCATCATAAATCCCATCAATGAGTTGATACTTTTTTGCTTCTTCTAAATTAACCCAGACAGATTGATCTGATTCTTCCGGCTGCAGTTTAACCTCGCCTGAAACATAATCAGCCAAACAAGAGATAACTAACGATGGACCGCCGTCTTTATGAACCGTGGCTAAACTGGTAACATATTCAATATTATTAATCTCAATTCCCACTTCTTCTTTTACTTCTCTGCGCAATGTTCGTTCAAGCACATTATACTAATAATGCTCCGTATCTTTCGGCAACTTAAGATAATCGCTCATCTCCATCTTTCCTCCCGGCACCGTCCACATACCCGGGAATCGCTTCTTATTAGACGAACGTCTGGTAATTAAATATTTATCATTTTAAACAATAATTGCGGTAATAACTACTTCATAAAGATATTGAAATTTCAATTCTTTATATGTTTTATTTCCCATGACACTTTTTGTATTCCTAGATTCTATTTCTAACAGCCAGGGCGAAAATATCAAAATAACGCAATAAGTCCTTAAAGGAGCTTTTGTAAATCTTTCCGCCGTAAACCGCGTCGCAAAAAACTTCTCTGGCTCTGGCTATTTCCAAGCGGCGGCCTTTCCAACGCTCGTCCTCTAAAGTTAAATCAAAAAGCTCAAGAGCGCGCTCTATTGCTCCCCAAAATAAATTTTCATCTTTATTCTGCCAGTGAATAACCCGAGAGACCTCGCTGCCGATATTGCCAAGCTGCTCTTTAAGCGAAAGTTTATACCATTTTCCAGCCGCTAATTGTCTGTGTTTAAAAGACATTTATCCTCTGATTAGTTTTTTAACTATTTTTCTTATTTGCTCTTTTATTTTCTGACTTTCCACATCGCGGGAGCGATTGCCAAAAGCAGGCTTAAGATTAATCATAGAATCAAATTCAATCAGTTCATCATCTGATTTTTCTGGATAGATATTAATCCCCCATGTATTTTCCCGTTTTGAACCTTCCTTTTCCATTAGTAAAACTTCTTCATCCGCATGAAGCTCGCCGCCAATCGCCATAATTTCTTTCTCCACATCAACCACCGCTTTTACCAAATCCCCAAACTGCTCTCTGGCAATTTTTTTAATCTCCTCTCTACTTATAGACTTTTTAATTATTTTTATATCCATTTCATATTTTTATTTCCCATGACACTTTTTATACCTCTTCTGTTCTTAAAACGTGTTTTATCATAAGCTCAATATTTTCATTTGCGTTGCAGTATTCTATTTTTATATCAGGATAACGTTTCTGCCAAACACGAAACACCTCGTCAGCAAAAGCCTGGCCAACAGTATCAACGCCCTTAAAATCTAAAATAATATTCTTGAATTTATCTAAGCCGTTTATTACTCGTCTTGCTTGAGAACGAGAGATATAATTAACGCCTATTTTAAAAAGTTTAATAATTACTTTGGTTTTACTAAATTCAAAACTGTCACCGGAATACATCTTGAAAACTAAGGATAGATTTCTCTTTGACTTGATATTTACAGTAAAAAAAATCCTTGTTCCCGCAATTCTTCTGCTATTTTTCACAAAAATATCCTCTATTAAATTATCAAAAATTAATTTTTTATCAGAACCGTGAATAACTAAAGTATCTCCCGCTTTTGAAGTGAAAAATATGCCTTCGCCGGTATGAGCTTTCGGCGCCGTAGTCTGTTTCCCTTTAATAAGGTCCTGGATAGCCTCTAACTCACTTCTTAATTTTTTCTTTTTTTTAATATTTTTAAAAATTCCGATGCCCCAATCAATAACTTTAAAATTAATATCGTCTTTGCCGCGCTTAAAATACACTTCTATTTTTTTTGATTTTGAGTGTTCAATAGCGTTATTAAGCATTTCAGTAAAGGCGTAATCAAGAATCCCGGAAATATTTTTTGGTAAATTTAAAAAAATCCCCGTTTCGCTTTTTATGCTATCCAAAACTTTGTCTTCGGAAAGGGCTTTATTCCAAAGAATTTTGTGGGCGCTTAAAATTGGCGACCGACTGGCCGCTTTATTGTTTTTTTTAGCCAAAACATAACGAGCTTGGTTTGCTTTGCCAATAAGGATAATTTTACCCTCGTCGCGCAACTCCTTAAAAAAATGATTGACATAAGCGCGCGAAAAACCGGTTTCTCCTATAATATCTGAAACTCTAATTTCATTGCTTGCCGCCAATTTTTTTAAAATAAGAGATTTAACATCCATATTTTTAGTTGACAACTTTAATGTATCAAATAAATTAAAAGTTGTAAACAAGTTGTAAACACAACTTTTAATTC
>MHNE01000013.1 GCA_001819605.1 Candidatus Portnoybacteria bacterium RIFCSPLOWO2_01_FULL_43_11 | reverse complement strand
ATATGGGATTATACCTCCATATTGAGGAGCAGCGCAATAGCTGATAATCTGTTAATATAGATATGGCTCAAATATCCAAAACATTAGGACAAAACATCAAGCGCATACGCTTGAAAAAGCGTATGTCGCAGGGCGACATTTGTCGAGCTATTGATATGGACAGGAGCTACATGAGCGCGATTGAGGGCGGCAAGGTAAATGTTACTATTGCTGTTTTAGAAAAGCTCGCCAATGCGCTTGATGTTTCTGTTGATGAGTTATTGAAATAAATAATCATTAAATTTGTGCTATAATAAATTTATGGAAACCGAAAATTTAACTCCACAAATACCTCTAGAACCTAAACCGCCAAGCAGTTTTACAAAATTTGCTACTATTTTTGGAATCGTTCTGGTTGTTGCGATTGCTGTTGGTGCAACGTTTTATTTCAAAAGCTCAAAACCAGTTAATATAGATATTGTAGAGGAATCTACGAAAAGCGTTAGTGATGTGGTAGCAAACGGCAAAATTTCTGGTCAAATTTATTTTATTAAGGAGGGTGATCTTTGGAGAATTGACGCTAACGGAGAAAATGCCGCCAAGCTTATTGATTTAGATACGCTTAATGGCGTTGCATTATCTCCGAATAAAAATAATGTTGCATATACTCGGGGAAAGAAAATTAACGAACTTGTAACAGAATATGATGGAACGAAACATGAAATAGAAGTAGAGAAAAATGAGTTGCTGGTTGCCGATAGTAAGGGCACTAACTCTATATCAATTTTTAATAATGTCGGACAATGGGGATGGATTTCGGGAACAAATTTATTGTGGTATGAGACAGCAACTCTTCAACAATACTTTGATTGGGGATATATGGGAGATGGAAACATCTGGATTATTAATTTGGAAAATAAAAAAGCAGATAAGTTCATTGAGGAAAAAGAAGTACGAAGACCTCAATGGTCGCCTGATGGCGATAAACTTCTTTTTATTTCCACCGACGAATTAAAGGTTGCTGACCGTAAAACAAAATCAGTTACTACGATTTTCAAAATCCCATATGTTGGCGGAGATCGTGGAGGTCCTGCTCCGGTGCCCGCTTTCCACTGGGCACCAGATAGTACTGGAGTTTATACAATTTTTTCTGCTCATCTTGGAGGCACAACAAATACTTATCAACTAAAATCGGAGCACGTTACAGCAATAAAAATTGGATTGGGTGGTGAAATAACAAAACTTATGCCTGACAAACCGTCACCTATTTTGAATGAAGAAACCTATCCGAGAGCTAACTTTAGTGATGGATTTAATAAAATAATTTATCCGCGCTTCGCTGACGCAAACAAATCTCATCTTGTGCTTGCTATGTACGACAGAGCGGAGGCTAAAGAATATGTTTTACTGGAGAATACAGGCAAGGCAGAGAGAGGGTTGCTGGAATATGGTAAAGATTTGTCCCTTACGCAAGAAAATTATGTGTACATTATCGTTGGCGATGGTGACTGGCTGTATAAACAAGCTAGTGTTACCTTGAAAAAAATCAATTACCAGAGCAGCACAAGTGAAGATTTGGCTTTATTAAAAAATATTGGCGATACTCCAGTTTGGAATTTACATCTTTCACCTAAACAAGAAACATTATTTTTCACTATGGGTGGAGGTTTGTATATAATGTCGAAAAGCGGAGTACAGAAGATTGTAGAAAATCTTGGAGATTTCGGCGATATTCAATATTATCTTGAGTAATAGTAGAATTGGCGGCGAAAAAATTCTGGCCTCCCGCGCCCGAGCGTTCCGCCGGAGCGAAGCGGAGGCGGTCAGTTCCGCTCAAAAAATGTTCGAGCAGAGTTGTATAATTCCACTAGCGAGGGATTGTCAATGTCGTCTCGCCTTTTATATGAAAACAAAGTTTATACTGCACGGCGGATATGCGGGCAGGTCAAACCCCTCAAATGATGATTTTTTTAAAGAGATATTAAAGGATACTCCTAAGAACATAAAAATCCTCTTGGTCTATTTTACTGAGGATGAAAGTGATTTTTCTAGAGTACAAGAAGAAGATATTTCGCAGTTTGAAAAGAACAAAGGCGCTAAAAACCTTACTTTTGAAATAGCTTCTACGGAATCTTTCTCTCAACAGATAGCGCAATCAGACATTATTTATTTACACGGCGGGAAGACATTAAAATTACTTGAGGCGCTTAAGAAATGGCCAAATTTCAGAGAATTTTTGAATGGTAAAATAGTAGCGGGTGAGTCTGCGGGAGCGTATGCCTTGTCATCTTATTTTTATAGTAAGACAGAGGGCGGCATATTTGAGGGACTTGGATTTGTTCCGGTTAAAATTATTTGTCACTATATCGGCGAAAATGAAGAAAAACTTAAAGAGTGTTCGAATGAGTTAGAGACTTTACTCCTCGCTGATTATCAGTATAAAGTTTTTCAATAAAACAGGTTTTAACCTGTTCTTCTAAAGCGCGCAAAATGCGGGTGTCGTATAATGGTTATTATATTGCCTTGCCAAGGCAAAGACGGCGGTTCGACTCCGCTCACCCGCTCAAGATAAAACAGCCCTTTAAAGGGCTGTTTTATCTTGAGTGTCTTTACGATTACGCTCGAACCTATTTTATCAAAAATTCCTAACCAATGAAAGCCGCCCCGCCGCCGCTCGCTAACGCTCGCCTCACCAAAGAAAAGTTTTGTTTGCGATTTTGATTTTGCGCGCGTCCGATCTTTCTTCTAAAAGGAAAACAAAACTTTTCTTTGGTGTCCTACTCTGAACGAGCAGGCGGCGGGTGCGGCCTCTATTTTTGTTCGGACGGCGCGGGAGGAGGGGGTTGGGGGGAGGAATCCCGCGCCGTCCTCGCCTTCAATTTTTTTATGCGGCGAATTTCAAAATGCTCAAAATCATGCTAAAATTCTACTAAATGAGCAAATCAGTCTATATTTTAGGTATTAACACAACTTATCATGAACTTTCGGCCTGTCTATTGAAAGATGGTCTCTTAATTGCGGCCGTAGAAGAGGAGCGTTTTACTCGAATAAAACATGGTAAGCCAGCACTTGTAGATAATCCTGATGTATTGCCAAAACAGGCAATAAATTTTTGTTTGAAAGAGGGCCAAATTACCTTCGATGATATAACGCAGGTTGGGATTTCATTTTGCCCGAAGGATCGATTAAAAAATATTGGCGTTGATAAATATTTTATCGAAGGTAGTTGGGGTAGCAAATTGGGCGAAGAACTTTTTTATAAAAAAATAATGGATGTGCCGAAACTTTTAAGTGAATATGCCGAAATTGATTTAGCTAATAAAATCATATGGGTTCCTCACCATATTTCTCATGCTGGAAGCGCATACTATGTTTCTCCATTTGAAGAATCGGCCATATTGTCCATAGATGGAATTGGTGAAATTATGACAACATGGCTTGGTGTTGGAAAAGGAAACAAGATGTCGGCTATAAAGGAAATCGCTTACCCAAATTCAATTGGTTTTCTTTGGGAAAAAATTTCAAAATTTCTTGGATTTTTCGAATATGACGCGGCAAAGGTAATGGGGCTTGCTTCGTATGGCAATAAAGAAAAATTCCTTCCAACCTTTCAAAAATTAGTATCGCTTGGATTGAACGGAGACTTTAAGGTTGACAACGATATCTTGCGTTTCAGAACCGATGATTATGAGCCTCTAGAAAAATTATTTGGGGTCAGAAAATTAAATACACCTAAAGAAAGGACGTCAAAACATGAAGACGTGGCGGCTGGGCTTCAAGCGATGACTAACAAAGCCGTGCTTAATCTCGCGAAGTTTTTATCGAAATACACCAAATCAAAAAATCTTTGCCTTGCTGGAGGAGTTGCGTTGAATTGCGTATCAAATTTTGAAATCATGCGTAACGGATATTTTGAAAATATTTATATTCAGCCAGCCGCACATGATGGAGGTACGGCGCTTGGAGCCGCATATCATATTTGGAACGATTTATATTCCCAAGATAAAAAATTTGTCATGGAGCATGCTTTCTGGGGACTAGATTATCCTGAAAATGAGGTAGAGAAAGTATTAGTTGGTGAAGGAGTTTTATACAAAAAACTAGACAACATCGAAGCAACAACGGCAAAATTAATTTCGGACGGGAAAATCGTGGGTTGGTTTCAGGGAAAAATGGAGTGGGGGCCGAGAGCACTTGGCCATCGTTCTCTTTTGGTTGATCCGCGAGATGAGAATATGAAAGAGATTTTAAATTTGCGAATCAAAAAACGAGAGCCGTTTCGTCCGTTTGCGCCAAGTGTTTTGGAGGAATATGCGAAAGAATGGTTCGAGATTCAAAAAAGTTGTTCCTCAATCTCAACAGAATTTATGGAGTTCACATTTCCAGTAAAGACTAAAAAGAGAAAATCTATTCCAGCAGTAACGCATGTAGATGGAACAAGCCGGATTCAAATCGTCAGAAAAGAAATTAACCCAAAATATCATTTACTTATTTCCGAGTTCAATAAACTTACGGGTGTACCGATGATACTTAATACGTCGTTCAATGAGAATGAACCGATTGTATGTTCGCCAGAAGATGCGGTAAAAACCTTTAAAAGGACAAAGATGGATTATCTCGTTATTCATAATTTCCTGATTTCAAAGGAGTTAGAAAGATGATAAAATTAGAGGTGTTTGCGGAGGTGGTGTAAAGTAGCACATGTGCGTTCCACGCATGGGATGAAAGTGCAAATCTTTCCCTCCGCTCCAAAATATTATGAGCACTATTGTAGAAAAAATTATTTCTTCGATTCCGAACTGTTCACAGATTACCGATGATGACAAGCCGTTGTATGATGAGTTTTTGAAGTCAGAAGGTAAAAAGTATCCTTATCATTACTCGAGAAGTTGGGTTTTTATTAAACAAATTTCTCAAGGTCTAGGAGTCAAGTATTTTGATAAGAAAAAAGAACACTTGATAACCATCGCTCCAAATTGGGGAGGAACAATTCCAAACTATATTTTCTTACCTCTTGGCATTAACGCCGTTCAGAGTGTGCCGTTTTTAGCTCAAGAGCTTTCAAAAGTTTTGGAGCAAGAAATTTTTGTCAAAAAAGTATATGGAGATGAGAATAAGGAGTATTTACTTAAAAATGGATTTCAAGAAGTTCCCTCTAGCGGCAACACCGATTTTAAAAAACTTGATGACGATAAATATCCCGAAGTTGTTTGTAGTGTTGATGACATTATTAAAGCGACATTCGGATTTACTCCAAGCGTGAAAATGGATAGCTTCAAAAACCATATAAGGAAAATAAAGAAAAAAATATTTTTTGGAGAATACGAAGTATTAGAGAAAAACCTAACAAAAGAATTACAAGAGTCATTTTATGATTTGGTAGAGCGATGGAGTTCAAATATTGCAGAACGGACTGCCAAGCAGTTTGAGAGTGGCGCTGATGTAAAAGAGATTAAAAAATGGATGAGCGATGTTTATTATCCTCACTTTATCGATGAATATGCAGGCAAGGTTGATAACAAAAATATCATTGCATATCTAACATTTTTGAATAACAAGTCAGTTGCATTTACTTCAGCATATCCCATTAATCAAAACTGCTTGGCAGTCAACGCAAGTTTTTGCGACATCGGATATGAGGGTTTAATTCAATATCAATTTTTTAGTTTAGCTGCTCGAGCCAAATTATTAGGATACAAATATCTCAATCTCGGGAGTAATGATATTGAATCGCAATATCTCTACAAATCAACAATGGGTGAGATAGCAAAGGTTTACCCATACATTTTGAAATTCGCCGCACAAAAAAATTGAAGGCGAGGACGGCGCGGGATTCCTCCCCCAACTCTTCTCCCGCGCCGTCCGAGCAAAAATAAAGGCCAGCCCCGCCGCCTGCTCGTTCAGAGTAGAACACCAAAGAAAAGTTTTGTTTTCCTTTTGGAAGAAAAAATCCGGCGCGCGCAAATCAGGAAAAGCGAAGAAAACTTTTCTGTGGTGAGGCGAGCGTTAGCGAGCGGCGGCGGGGCGGCTTTCATTGGTTAGGAATTTTTGATAAAATAGGTTCGAGCGTAATCGTAAAGACACTCAAGATAAAACAGCCCTTTAAAGGGCTGTTTTGTTTGTTGTGAATTTGAAAACTTTTTTATCTATTGTCTATTATTCCTCTAAGCCGATGTCGGTTCTATGGAAACATCCTTTCCAAGAAATCTTTTTTACAGCGGTATAAGCTATTTCTCTGGCTTCTTTTAAATAATTTCCTAAAGCTGTTATCCCTAATACTCTCCCGCCATCGGTTATTGTGTTTCCTTTTTCATCTTTTTTTGTTCCGGCATGAAAAATAAAAGCGCCAATCTTTTCAGCGTCATTGATGCCGGAAATCGGGAATCCTTTGATATAAGATCCCGGATATCCGTCTGACGCCATTACTACGGACAAAGCGGGTCTTTCATCCCATTCTATTTGGGCGATGTCTAGTTTTCCCTCTAAAGCCATTAGAATAAATAGACAAAGATATAGCTTTATATTCTTAAAAGCATCCAAAAGCTGAAAATTTAGAAAAAACTTGACATATCTTTTAGGATATGCTAAGATGCGGAAAATCCCTAAGGCAGGGGTTTTTTGTTTTCCGTTAGTTATGAGGATAAATCAAATCATCAAAACTATGTATAATAACTCTAAATTTTTAGCTTTTTTGGCTTTGATTAGCTTAGTTTATCACTTTGTTTTCCCCCAGTACGCCTGGGCTGATTTTAGCTTAATTCAAGAGCCCCAATACGCGTTTATGGAGCTGGGTGATTTGGCCGTTCTTCAAAGTCAGGCCTTACTTCAGCTGGCTGATCCGGCTGTTCCGGTTATTATGTCTTCCCGTTTAGTGATTGTGACAGCTTATTCCAGTACTCCGGACCAAACCGACTCTTCGCCGTTTATTACTGCCTCCGGCAGTTATGTTAGAGACGGCATTGTGGCCGCTAATTCTTTAAGATTCGGCACTCGCGTCAGATTCCCGGATATTTACGGCGAAAAGATTTTCGTGGTTGAAGACCGTATGGCTCCTAAAAACAGCCATAAAATGGATATTTGGTTTTCTTCTCGCGGCGAAGCAATAAACTTCGGAGTCAAGCGGCTCAAAGTAGAAATATTACAAAATTAAAAAGAGACCCACCTCAAGGGTCTCTTTTGGTTTAAATCAACTCACGAATCTTTGGAATTAACTTTTTAAAAGCTATTTTTACCAATTCCTCGTCGCTACGTTCATATCCCAGCCAGCGCCGGGAAAAAACTCCCGGCTCTCCGTTTAAATAATCAATTTCTAAACCGCTGTCTTCCGCAAAAGTTGGAAGATTAGAAAGTCGGCTGTAAAATTCCGCTTTTTTAAGAGCGTCTTCAGTAAATGTTTTTCCGTCTTCTTTAGGCGATTCATTGATTTTAAAATCAGTTAAAGTTAGAAGTTTATAAGGTAAATTTTTAAAGAGCTCTTTGTATTCTAAAATCTTTCCCGCGTTTTTTGTCGCTAATAAAATTTCTTGCATTTGTATTACCTTCCTCCTGTTTTTGGCAATGCCGCGGGTGGGACTCGAACCCACACGGGATTTCTCCCACACGATTTTAAGTCGTGCGCGTAAACCAGTTCCGCCACCGCGGCAAAATAACAAAAATTACGACTGAAAATACCCAGCGTTTTTGAGGCCGCGACCGGAATTGAACCGGTGTAAACGGTTTTGCAGACCGTTGCGTAACCACTCCGCCACGCGGCCGTTATTTTAAGATTATCATAAACCCTTAATTAAATTCAAGAATTATCCTTCTTTTTTAGCTTTTTGGAGTAGTTCTTCAATATGTTGCGTCTTAGCAGTTGATTGATCTATTTCAAAGCGGATTTTTGGCACTGGTCTCATTTTTAATTTTTTATTGAGAAGTTGTTGCAGGTCAAAAATATTTTTTTCTAAAATTTGAAGGGCTGTTTGAGATTTTTCCAAAGGCATCACGCTTATCATAATTTTTGCTTCTCTTAAATCAGTTGAAGTTTCTACTTTGGTAATGCTGACTAAAGCATTATAAAAATTAAGCTCACGTAAAATTAATTGACTGATTTCTCTGTAAATGAGTTCGTTGACGCGCTCTAGCCGTTTGGTCATTGTATTTTATAATTCCCTTTTTTTCTTTTCTTCTTCGTAGACTTCTATAATATCTCTTTCTTCAATAGTTGCTCCTCCTTCAAACATAATTCCGCATTCCTGATTTTTAGCCACTTCTTCAACATCTTTTTTATTATGCTGGAGTTGAATCAATTTACCCTTGCCGATTCTTTTATTTTCCCTGATTATTTCAATAAAAGCCCCTCTTTTTATTTGGCCGTTTGTTACTTTGCCGCCGATAATCTGCCGGCCTTTTTTAGCCGGAAATATGGCCAAGACTTTTAATTGTCCCAAAACATTTTTTATAATTTCCGGCGCCAAAAGACCGGCCAATAAATCTCTCGTTTTCTGAATTAGCTCATAAATAATTTCAAAGGTTAAAATTTTTACTTTTTGCTGTTCGGCTATTTGCTGAATTTTTGAGCTGGTTTTGACCCGGAACCCGATTATCTTGGCTTGGCCGGATTGGGCTAATTTAATGTCATTTTCATTGATTTCGCCGACTTCGGATTTAAGAACGCGGAGCACTATTTCTTCTTGGGGAATCGCCTGAAGCGATTCACGGATGGCCTCTAATGAACCCCGGACATCGGCTTTTAATAAGATATTTAAAACTTTTTTATCAACAGGAATAAAGAACACTTCTTTTTCTTCTTTTCTTTTGGCCGTTTTTTGCTCTACTTTTTTTTGCGCCGCTTCCGAATTTTCAAAGACATCAAATTTTTCTCCGATTTGAGGAACTTGATTAAAACCCGTGACAATGACCGGCGCAGAAGGACCTGTTTCTTTGATTACTTGAATCCGAAAATCTTCCATTGTTTTAATTCGGCCAAAAGCTGAACCAGTGCCGATAATATCAATATTTTTTAAAGTGCCGTCTTTGACCAAAAGAGTGGCGGTGGGTCCGCGCAAAGAATCAAGACGAGATTCAATAATTACCCCGGAAGCCGGTTTGTCTGGATTGCTTTTTAATTCCTCCATTTCAGCGACTAAGTTGATCATTTCCAAAAGCTCGTCTATGCTCTGTCCTGTTTTGGCCGAGACGTTTATTGAGGGTACTTGTCCCCCCAAAGACTCAACTACAATCTCGGCGTCTTTTAATTCTCTTTTTACTTTTTCCGGCTGGGCTTCTTTTTTATCAATTTTATTTAAAGCGACAATTAAAGGCAGTCCTGATTTCTTAATGTGATTTATCGCTTCTTTGGTTTGGGGCTTTATTCCTTCTTCAGCCGCTACCACCAAAACCGCGATGTCAGCCACTTTGGCTCCTCTTGAACGCATGGCGGAAAACGCTTCGTGGCCCGGGGTGTCAATGAAAGTAATTATTTTACCTTGATGTTCAATCTGATAAGCGCCAATGTGTTGGGTAATGCCGCCGGCTTCTTTTTCCGCTATGTGAGCTTTTCGGATGTAATCTAAAATTGAAGTTTTCCCATGGTCAACATGACCTAAAATAACCACCACCGGCGGTCTGATTTCCATATTATCCTGTTTTTTTTCTGGATTTTTTTTCATGTTCTATAATTTTACTCCGGCTTTTTTCATGGCCTCTTTTTCTTCTTTGGATAACGGATATTTTGATTGGCCGGCCTCCACTGGTTTGGCGTAGATTCTGGTTCCTTCTCTTGTGTACAAACTGGAAATAACCAAGCCGTTATTATAAGAATCAACTAAGGCAATGGCGAAACTTTGGTCGCCGCCGACTTCTTTAAAGGGATTAAAGCGGACCACCCCGACTTTTTGAATGCTCAAGGAAGCCATTTTTTCTAAACCCTTTAAAGACTTGAGAATCTTTTTTATTTCGTCCTCTGATTTTTTTAATCTTTTAATTTCTTCAAACAGCACTCCTTCCAAATCAGAAGCGCTTTTTCCGGCAAAAAATATCTTTAGTTTCTTTTTATTCTGCCAAAATTGAAAATGGAGATAAATATTCCAGAGTACTAAGAGAGTGATAGCTGTTAGAACAAGGATAAAGATTGGATTATCGGTTAAGATATTCATGGTTTATTCTCTTTTAATCCTATCAGAAATACTGATTTTTACAACCCCGCCGGAATTTGTTTTGGTATAAATAAGAATAAGTTAGAAATTAAAAAAGAGGAACAATAGTTATGGTTCCTCTTTTTAAAAATAATAAAAGAATTTAACTTGTTTTTCTTAATATTACCCGCGCGGGCGAGCCATCTCCACCCTTAATGCGAAGCGGCAGGGCAATAAGCTCGTATTTTCCGGGTTTTATATCTTTCATGCTACAGCCCTCAATGATAATAATGCCGGCGTTAAGCAGGGTTTTGTGAACCGGGTAGCCGGGCGACTTTTTTGCTTCAACTGAAAGGTAGTCAACTCCCACAAGTTTAATTCCGCGTTTAATGAGCGTCTGAACGGCGCTTTTGTCAAGCGAGATATAATCCGTTGTAAAACCCATTTTTGAAAGTAGCCCTCTTTCTGTGTTTTTTGTTTTAAAGAGCACCCGTTCAATATTTAAGGGTATAAGAAATATGTCTCTGGCCGTAATCGTAGGACCGTTATGGTTAATATCCGCGACATAACATTCGCCAACTAGAGAAGAGAGCGGCAGTTTATCAACGGAACTACCATTTATTATAAAGTGCTTTGGGGCGTCAACGTGAGTTCCTGTATGACTTCCGCAATGTATTGTTGAAATAGTTATTCCGCCGTCTCTTTTCTCTTTCCGTGTAAAACCCTCTTCGCCGGGCCAGCTTACTAAATTAGACTGAAGCGGCACGCTTATATCGTAAATTTCTTTTTTAATGCGCATTTTTGCCTCCTTTCTGAAATAGTTCAATGGTTTATTTTATTGAAATGTTTTTTTGGTAATACCGATTTAATCTTAACTCTATCATATATCTTGAAAGCTTTACAAGTTTCCAAAAACAATATCCGCTATGTCGCTTCTGAATTTATTAATAAGCGCGGCGTCTGGTTTTCTAATGGGGTAGGTGAAATTTGAAAGGATTACGAAACTTACTTCTCTTTCAATATCACAAACGCAAACACAACCGGTAAAGCCGGTTTTTCCAAAAGTTTTTTCTCTGCAATGTTTCCCCATATAGCGAGGTTGGTTTAATTCCCAGCCCAAGCCGGCGTATTGTCCAATGTCAACAAGCTGGTTGGTTTGTATTTGATTTATTATTTTTGGCGAAAAATATTTTTTACCGTTAAAAGAGCCGTTGTTTAAAAGCATCTCTAAAAAGTTTAATAAGTCCGGCGCGGTGGAAAATAATCCGGCTGATCCCACCACCATCTTTTTTTCTAAGGCAAAAGCGCTTTCGTCATGCACTTCACCCTGAATTAGTCCGCCCCGCCACTCTTGAATTTCCGTGGGAACAATTTCATTTTTTGGAAATTTTTTTAATGGTTTGAATAAAGTGCGCTTCATTTGCAGGGGTTTAAAAAAATATTTTTCACCAAGTTTATCCAGCGATTCGCCAAAAATCCTTTCAACCACTAATCCTAAAAGTATGCTTGTAGCGTTGGTATAAAAATATTTTTCTCCGGGCCGGCTTTTAAATTCCTTTGTGAAAATAACTTTTAAAATTTTATCCGGTGGTTCGTTTTTGTATTCTGACAGCCGAAAATCATAATCCAATATTTGAGTGAGCAGATGTTTAATTAGAACATTCTCTCTGTTAGAATTGCGAAATTCCGGAATAAAATTTATCAGTTTATCCTCTGCTTTCAGTTTCCCTTCATCAATTAATTTCAGCACTAATGACGAAGTTGGGATTGATTTAGTGATAGAAGCTGTATCAAAAATGGAATTTTCATTTATTTCCGGCGCGCTATGGTCAAAAGTAAATCTGCCGGCCGGCACAATTATTCTTTCTCCATTTTTTCTCACGACGCCCACCGCGCAAGCCGGAAAAACTTTTTCCTCAATCGCCTGATAAATTCTGCCTTTAATTTTTTCCTTCATAACTCTATAAATTTTTGTCGAATTTCAAATCCGGCGGTGGGGATATCCGTAAATTCAAATCATCAATTACCTCAATTAAACCAAAAAACCGCGAATTGCGCAAATTATACAAACAAAACCCGGATTGACTTGAAGTGCTAGATTTTGCGATTAAAATTTATTGATTTTTATATCTTTAAATAATTTCAACATTAATGGATTAATTTTGACGCTTCTTGCATCTGCTAATCCTATTCCTGTGATATCTTTAAAAAGTTTAAAAGTCTTTTTAAAAACTTTTAAGGCATCATCCTTTTCGCTTGATAAATCTGCAGACCACAAATGTAAATACGGCTTCCGGCTATTTTTTACATCAATAAATTCCTGATATTGTTTTTCTGTAATTTGACCAAAAGTTTTTAAAATCTTCAATCGTCTATCCTGGCCTAATTTTTCAATTGATTCACCAAAAAGTCCTTTTTCGTCTTGCTCGGTAATGAGATTATTTTTTAATCTTACTTCGTTAATTTTCCATAAAAGTATGGCCAGCATTTCTCCAACTGTTCCGCAAAGAGCAATAGTTGTGGAATAATCACTTAGACAATAGTTTTTCTTAGCACTTTTTAAGGGTTTTAATAGTCTTTCAAATATTTCTTTTGTGTGTGGAACAATATTACAATGAGATTCTTCTGTCGTTATTTCTGCATATCTTTCAATAACTTCTTTTGACAAAGAATTAAAAGGTAATTCAAAAAACCATTTAAATAAATCTCGTTGGTGCTGATACGCTAAATCAGATACCTTTGGATCCAAAATTTTCTCTATTTCCTCTTTTTTAAGAAAAGGGCCGAAAAAGTTAAATTGGACGGTTATTCTACTTATACGCTTGTTGTGGATAAGTATGTTTGTTTTTATATAGGTATCATACTATAATATAGGCATGCCAAGCAACCAATTTTTCAAAGCAATTTACTTTTCCGACCATAAAAAGGTAGATTCCAAAACAAAAGGGGTTGTTTTGGCTTTTGGTAAGAGAAATGAAAATTTGTATAAAAGCGTTGCCGAACTTGAGAGCAATGAATTAAGAAAATTATTAGG
>MHNE01000012.1 GCA_001819605.1 Candidatus Portnoybacteria bacterium RIFCSPLOWO2_01_FULL_43_11 | reverse complement strand
GAACTGTTTTGTTTTTGTTCGTCTGGCTTTGGTTTTTTATGTGGTGGATAGGCATTAACGAAAGATTTGAGCTTGGATAGTTAGTTTTTTACTAGTTGACATCAGCTCTATTTTTCCGTCAGATACCGTTCGCATCGTGATAGACCTCTTATTAATCTCATAAGAAGGAATATTATGATTAACGAACGCATATCGATCAGCCTGACCCATTTGGGTCAGCTGAAACCTATCGCCCTTTTTTAAATTTAACTCCCGGCCATCGATAGTTGTAGAAACTATCGTCCCATCAGCCGGCAGTTTATAGATGCCGGAAAGGGGGCGGGTGTCTTTTCCATGTGAACTAGTAGAGAAAAAACCCGGAATCGATTGTACCCATCCCCTCACTGTTTTTTTCGCCCTTATTAGCCCGGTTTCTTTCTGAATTTCTTTCTCTTTTTCCTTCATTATCTTAAGGGCGGCCTTTCGTTCGGGAAAGGGTCTATTGGGATCTTGAGCGATTTTTTTGAACTTTAGCATCTCCTTCTCTTTAGAAGAAGAGAAATCGCTTAAGTAATCCTTCTCGGCCTCATCTATGTGCTTTTGCTGGGCCGTGGTCGCTGGCATCGTTCGTTTCGCTATGGTTAATAGATATACTTCATTAGCGGCATAGCGAAAAAAAGGAAAAAGGGCCATAAAGACAAGTGCCCAGATGATGATTTTTTTCATTTCTTACCACCTCCTATCAAAGTTCTCGTTCCTAAATTAACAATAAAGAAAAACAACAATATTCCACCAATGGCTATGGGGATATCCCATCCCATTTTTAGTCCTGTTGCCCAAGCGCTGTCACCGGAAATTTCATCCCCTAATTGTTCTCCTATCCCCTTGGTATTGATTAACAGCTTTAATCTCATTGTTCCTTCTTTCATTAAAGAGGGGTCGTCATTAAAGTTGACGGTCAATTTGCCGTTAACTCCCGCAGGAATAGTAACTCTTCCCTCAAAGTCAACGGTCTTTGTCTGTCCATTTCTTAAGACAATTTTATTGCCGTTGATTTCGAAGTACATTTCTCCTCGGGGCCTTGACTCGCCCAAACCAACGAAATCTCCTATGTCAGTGATATTCCCTTTTGGAGATTTCTTGAAGGTTTCTGTTTTTTTGCCAGTGGGATCTATCACTTCTCCTTTATATCTTCCACTGGCGGCGAATCTTATCTTATCTCCTTCTTTTAACTGCACGCTGTCAAAGGGGTCAAGGTATACTCCGCCGTTTTCCACCTTTATAATAAACCGGTGAGTAGCGGTGTACCAATCAACGACATACGAACCTACTACTATCCCTATACCTAAGATAATAGCAAAGGAAAGTAGTTTTTTCGCTGTCTCTCGCGTAACCCCTCCAAGTAAAGATAGGGCGATAGCAGAAAGCGCTACCGCCACTCCGATAGCTGGTTGGTGCCGCCAGAGAAAGTTAGATAGAGGTCCTAAGAGAACCACACTGTCCAACAGAAGAATTGGACCAATGAAAAGTAAACTAATCAGCGCCGTCCATAATAGAAATAGAAAAGCGCCAATAATTTTGCCCAGTCCTTCAGCACCGGCAGTCGCCTCGCCTAAAGCACGGGTAAATAGCCCTCTTAAAAGAGGAGAGATGAGATAAATTACTCCCGCGATGGCACCGTAAGTAAGTGTTTCTTTAACAGTGATGCCGCCCAATGGAAGGACGGCATACAATAAAACCAATCCGAAAATTACTAACGCTATGTTCATTTTTTACCTCCTTTTTCTGGTTTTTCTGATTTAGTTTCTTGTTTTGGTTTAGTAGCTAATTCTATTGTTTTCCGGGCAGAAGTTAAAATTTTTCCCAGTCCCAAAAAACCAGTCCCTACTCCTTTTCCAATTCTTTCAGCACTTGGCGCCGCACCCCAGAATCTCTTAAATATTGAGAGTTTCCAGTTTTTGCCGCCGCAATTAAGACTAGGACAAGGAAAAGCGTTGACGAACATTTGAGCGGTCTGTTTATCTCGAAAAGACCAAGGTTTTTCGTCTTCGCTAATATCCATTTCGTCCCGATGAGTTTCTGGTCTTTTTGAATGTTCAAAGAAAAGTTTATAATTCTTTAAGGCGATTTCTTTATCTTTAAAACATCCAACCTTTACTCCCCTTTCTGTTTGAAATAAAAAAGGGAGATTCCTGAACCCAAACCAATCGTCAATTTCTTCTGACCGGCCGCAACTTCCGCAAACAATTTGAGGTAATTTATCAATCGTTATTGGAAATTGCTTGCCGCAGTGTCGGCAACTATCATCGGTTAGTCCTATTACTTTTTTACAATAAGGACATAACCGTTTGAAATCTTTGACAATCCGGCCGCACTTAGAACATTTTGTTGTTCCGCTCGGCAATTTTGCTTTACACAATCCACACTCGCTAGGACTTTCGACTTTATCGTCTACTATGCCGGTTGATGCCCCGCAAGCAGGACAATGTTTCCAATCCGACCTTAATCCATATCCACATTTACACCTCATTTTTAATCCTCCTTTTAAGTTAGATCATCAATATCAAGTCCATGGGTACTACTATTTCTTCCGTTTCTACCAAACCAAGGAAACTTACCCATAAAAAAGAAAATATCTACTATTCCAAAAAAAATTAAAGCAAATAGAGATTTTCTAAATTTACGGCTTTTTATCTCTTTGGCTTTCTCTAAAGTAGAATCAGAGAAATACCTAAACCTTTCAATCGGACCTAATTTCAAGGCCCCCATCTCTTTCTCTTGCTCTGGAGTTAATTCTTTTTCTTCTTCTTTTTCTTTCTCTTCTAATAATCCGGCGAGTTTATCCTTTAACTCACCAATGGGCTCCACCCCTGTATCAAACTGTTCCAGGGATTTCATGAAATATTCCTTGCCCTTAATGATTATTCTTTTACTTTTTTCACCGGCTTTACCAATGGTTTCATCAACCACTTTGCCGCTTCTTCCAATAATACTTTCTTCTTTTTTTGTTTCCAACCATGCCTTTTTTCGATAAGATTCGGGATTCTGAATATAGTAATAAATAGTTGTCCCTACACTTATAGAAAAAAGTCCAGTCATAATCAAGGTTCCAACCCTCCGGAAATTATCCGACATCTCAACTCGTCTCATTTGAAATCTCCTTTCTTTTTCTATTTGCGGGTATTTCTTTCTGTAAATAAATCCCGCAATGGTTAATACCGGAATCAGGTCTAATAGATACCCAATTATAGGAATAGGCGCGATTAAAACTTCCGCTAATTGCGCTACTCCTATTCTTCCCCATAACATTGCTCCGAAGAACGCTAAAATCATATCAAGAAGCATTCCTGGGATGTCTCCTATAATTGGAAAAATAAGAGGCAAAAACCATAAGACAATTCTAAGGGCGATATCTATTAGGTCCCAAAATATGGCGAATAACATTCTAATCCACCAAGGGAAATAGATTCCCGTCCAGGAATGAATCCAATCCGCCAGCCGTCCAATAAAATCAATAATTCTTATAAAAACCTCTAACATGGTATTCCTCCTCAACATAAAAAGTTAAAATCTCAAAAACCTCTTTAATATCCAAATATTCACTTTACAAAGAACGGCAATATTATACCACCTTCAATATAAATGTCAAGTTTTTTGGAGACTAATTTTTTAGCTTGCTTTTTAGCTAAAAGGAATTTAGTATATAAATACTTATCTGTTTATGTTAATTGCCGGCGTGGTGAAATTGGCAAACACGCATGGTTTAGGACCATGTGCCGCAAGGCTTAGGGGTTCAAATCCTCTCGCCGGCACTACTTCTCTTTCTTAAAAAATGTTAAGCTGAATTTATGCTTATCATTCAATACTTTCTTTGGCACTACTTGGCCGCGCCAAAAGAGATTTTAAAAATCTGGCGCAATTTTTTGATATTTTTCTGGCACTTTTTTTCTATTGGTCTGCTCTTTCGGACTTTTTTTTCTCCTTGGCGTCGGCTGGTGCTCGTTAAACGCGCGGTTGGTTTTGACATCAAAGAATTCGCTGATAGAATCTTTGCTAATCTTTTAGCCAGATTTTTCGGCGCGCTTTTAAGAAGCGCGGTTATTTTATTCGGTCTCTTGGTGGAATCAGCGGTTTTAGTTCTGGGGCCGCTTTTTCTTTTAATCTGGATTTTTCTGCCTTTATTTTTAATCGGCTTTATAAGATTCGGTTTTTCAGGAATAGTTATTTCTCTCATTATTGTTCTTTTACTAATAAGAATCTTTTTTAAATCTTATCTTAAACAAAACCCATGGCTTTTGTTTGGCTCAATCAAATCTTTAAAAATCGAAGAAGAAAACTTTGGTTATCTGCTTGATGCCCAAAGCACTAAAATTATTCACGAGGCCTTAGGCGAGCTGTTGGAAAAGCAGGCTGATAAATTATTTAAGGGTCTTTTAAAAACCGAAGAGGTTGGAAAAATTATAAGCCGGCTTGGTTTGGAAAAATCAAAGATTCAGCTTGATTCAAGGATAAGCTTAAACGATTTATTAAAAAACGCTTTGATTTTGGCCCGGACTGATTTAACTTCTAAAACCGGGAAATCTATTAGAATTAGTCCCGGCGATTTATTCTCCGCTTTTGTCGTTCTTGAGCCGGATTTTCTTTCTTCTTTATCCCGTGAAGCCGGATTTGGAAAAGACATTAAACCTGAAGATGTTTTAGATGTTAGCGCTTGGATTAGAAGAGAAACAGAAGCCCAAGAAGAGAAAAAAAGATTTTGGACTTTGGATTATCTTTTGAGAATATCGGGCCTGGCTAAAGACTGGGCTTACGGTTTTACTAATACTTTGGACAGATTTTCTTTTAATTTAACTGCCGCAGTCAGCAGTCAAAACATAGAATATAAGCTGATTATTTATGGAAAAGCCATTGAAGCCATAGAACAGATTTTAGCCCGGGCCGGAGAAAATAACACTTTATTAATCGGCGAGCCCGGGGTCGGCAAAAGGGAAGCGGTTTTGGGCTTCACTTATTTGGTGGCTCACGGAAAGATTCTACCGGTTTTAGAGCATAAAAGAGTGATTGAGCTTGAGTTAAATTCGCTTTTAGCCGGGATTCAGTCTCCGGGCGATTTAAAAGAAAGGATTTTAAGAGTTTTTAATGAAGTGGAGAAAGCTGGAAATATAATTCTTGTTATTGATAATTTTCATAATCTCGTTTTAAGCGGTGTTTTAGACGCGGTTCTGTCTTATCTTGGCTCAAGAAATTTTCAGGTTATTGGTTTAACCGATTATGGAAATTATCATAAACACATTGAACCGAACAGCGCCCTTTTAAAATTTTTTGAAAAAATAGAAATACCCGAACTAAGTCAAAGCCAGACTCTTTTTATTCTGGAAAACATAGTTTCTTTTATTGAAAAAAGAGCCGGGGTTTTAGTAACTTATCAGGCTCTTAAAGAAATTATTGATTCAGCCGAACTTTACATTCAAGACACTCCTTTTCCGGAAAAAGCCGTTGACCTTTTAGACGAAGTGGTTGTCTATGCGGCCACGAAAACCAAGGATAAGATTGTTTTGCCGGCTCATGTTCATCAGTTGGTTTCTTTAAAAACCGGCATTCCAACGGGAAAAATAACAGAAGAAGCAAAAAAGGAACTGGTGAATTTAGAAGAAGAAATTCATCGGGTTATTATTAACCAAGACGAAGCGGTAAAAGTAGTGGCCGACGCCTTAAGAAGGGCGAGAACCGGCCTTTCCGGAAAAGACCGGCCCATCGGCGCTTTTCTTTTTCTCGGCCCGACCGGCGTGGGCAAGACTTCTTTAGTCCGGGCCTTGAGTAAGATTTATTTTGGCAAAGAAGAAAGAATAATTCGTCTTGATATGACCGAATTCAAAGAAGACGCTTCCATCTCTAATTTAATCGGTTCTTTTAAAGAAGAAAAGCCGGGTATTTTGACCAGCGCGGTTCGTGAAAGACCCTACACCGTGGTGCTTTTAGACGAAATTGAAAAATGCTCAAAAAGCATTTTAAATTTATTTCTGGAATTATTGGACGAAGGAAGAATGAGAGACGCCCTTGGCCGAGTGGTCAGCTTTAGAAATACGATTATTATTGCCACTTCAAACGCCGGCGCTGAACTTATTAGGACTTCAATTAAAGAAGGCAAAGACCTGCTTCAGATTAAAGCTCAAATTTTAGACGCGCTTCAGTCCGAAGGCGTTTTTAAGCCGGAATTTCTTAATCGTTTTGACGCCGTGGTTTTGTTTAAACCCCTGAGTCAGGAACATCTTTTAAGTATCGCTCAATTAATGCTTGAGAGTTTGAACAAACGGCTGGAGAAAGAGCATGAATCTGTTTTGGTTATCACTCAAGAATTGAAGCAAAAAATAGTGGAATTGGGCTATGATCCTGTTTACGGAGCCAGGCCCATGAGGCGGGTGATTCAGGATAAAATTGAAAACCAGATCGCTAAAAAGATTTTAAAAGGCGAATTAAAGAAAGGAGAAAGGATTATAATTAAACCGGAGGGGTTAGGGGCTGGCGGTTGATTACTCCAATGGATTTCTTTCCACCGGATATAAAGCCGGGGATTTGTAATTAGAATAAAAAGTTTTTTCACGGAGAAGCTCTCCGTTTTTATAAACTTTTTGGGTTAAACTGGCTTTCATTGAGCCGTCTTCTTTTTTGTCAAAAACATACGGTCCCAAAATTTCTGTTTTTCGGCCGTCGTCCGTGCCGAAAAATTCAAAAGAAAGGTGATTGCCTTCTATTTTTGACTGAATTAGGATATTGTTCGGCGTATCATTGATAAATCTTAAATTCGGGTGAGGCGGATAAATTGTGGCGTCAAACCCTTGGGGATTGTAATATCTAACTGGGAAAGAATGAGGAAACCGTTCGGTAATTTTTAAGCCCGCATTAACCGCGGCCCGAAACATGGTGGTTGAAACTTGACAAAGCCCGCCGCCGTATTCAGGAATAGTTTTTCCTTTTTTTATCACTAATTCGGCCAAATAACCTTGTTGGGGTCCGATTTCACCCAAAATTTCATTAAAAGAAAATTCTTCTCCTGGTTTTATAAGCGCTCCGTCAAATTTAGCCGCGCCTATTTTAATATTATGGACGCGGTTTTTTGGCGAGCCGCTGAAATCAGAAGTTCCTTGACTCAAAAGATGAGTGATGCCCAATTCGTCTAAGTTTTTTATATCCACCAGAGCCGGAGACAATTCGGTCAATAACTGAATTTCTTT
>MHNE01000011.1 GCA_001819605.1 Candidatus Portnoybacteria bacterium RIFCSPLOWO2_01_FULL_43_11 | reverse complement strand
TTTTTCCAAGTCCTTATATTTTTAATTTCCGAAATTTTTCCTTGAATCGTGGCGGTCTGGCCTATTTTAAGCTGACTGATTAGCGCAATTTGGCTAAAATCATCGTAGCGGTGGGGAAAATAAAAAAGCAGGTCCTTGATGGTTTTAATGCCGACTTTATGAAGGACTTTTAAATAAGCGGGCCCGACTTTTTTCAAATGTTCAATTGGGCTGTTTGAGGAAATGATGGGGAGCATAGTAGAATCATAAATAAAATAGGGCAGAATGTCCAATTCTGCCCGCTCAAAAATATTTGTCAAGAAGAACTTATCCACAGCCGTATTTTTTAAAATAAAAAAGGGAGAGCTTTGCTCTCCCATGGGTTTGCTACATAGGCATCTCCTTTTTAAAATATACAACCGTTACTTTCCCTTAACGGCCATCCGCAATCTCTGCATTTTGTTTGGCCGTTTTCCGGGATTATATCGTGGTCGTGTCTGATACACGACGGATTAGTGCATTTAAACTTTTTCGCCTTTTTTATTTCTTCTGCTTTTATCAACTATTTCATCTCCTTTAAGTTATTTACAAACGACACGCTTGTATTTTGTTAATTATGGCCTGTAATCTAGCCACTTCCTCATTGTTTGAATGTAGTAATGCTATGTGTTTCTTTTTTTCAAATCCTTTAATTCTCGCTTTTCTTTTTTTTGACCTTCTGCCCATTTTTCTTCCCTTTCTTAAAAATGGTTAATCATAAATTTTAAAAGAACAAATCCTTCCTAATAAACCAAAAAACCAATCTTTTGGTGAAAGATTGGTTTTTTAATTACTTTAAATTATTTTATATTTAACTTATTTCAAAATCTTCCACCAAGCCGTGGGACAATACTAAAAGCAACAAAACCAAACAAAGCTCTTGATTTGGGGCTTGGTGATTAAATTTATTTAATTCAAATTGCTTGAAATCCATATTCTACATAAGCTTATCATCCTTAAATTATTTGTCAAGAAAATAAGTTATCCACATTTTCATTTTAAGGTTGTTAAATAAAAAAGGGAGGAGCTGAATTTTCCAACTTCTCCCAGGTAGTGAAACTAAAATTGCGTTTTTGTTTGGCGTGGCCTAACATATTCTTTCAGATAATACCAGCGAAAAAGTAATTTTTCTTTTTTTCCTTCCGAAATTCTTTTGTTGTCTATTTTCTTTTCAATGGCCTCCATTTCTTTTTCGGTATTTCGGAGTCTAATTTCTAAGATTCCATCGCCATTAATTTCTACCATCATTACCTCCCTTCTGTAATTTCTACTTTTTCAAAAAAATTATTGTCTACTGTTACAGGGGATGATTCTTCAGATCTAATAAATCTCGCCTCTCCAAAAACTTCATTAGCTAAAACAAAAGCAGTCTCCCCTCTTTCTTGGTCTGAATCTGAAGAAAACACTCGGAACCATTCATTGTTGTTTTGTTTTCTTACATAAACAGAAAACACTAATTTCACCTCCTCTCTAAAAGAACAAAATTTTAAAGGAACAATTAGGGGACGCGGGGTAAAACTTGCGGTAAGTTTTACCCTTTTTCTTTCTTTTTCGGTTAAGAAGCAGCGTCCCAAAAAACAAAAAATCGGTTTTGTGAACCGACTATTTAAGGCCTAATCTTTATTTAATCAATTTACACCTCAAACAGTCGATTCGCAAAAACCGACCAAAATAATGTTAATAATATTTTTTTGATAAGTTAAGTTATTCATTTTTTTTCAATCGTAAAGCTATTCCTAAGATAGCATAGCCGCAAAAATCTTGTCAAGCGCTTGATTATCCACAATGAAATTTTTCAGCGCGCCCGAGAGGATTTGAACCTCTGACCCCCAGCTCCGCAAGCTGATGCTCTATCCGCTGAGCTACGGGCGCTTATTAGAAGCGCAGACCCCGCGCTAAATTATCAATGACAGATTCTTCTTGTTTTCTTTCAGGAAGGTATTTTAATAATATTTTCCTGACTTCAATCGGATTCTCATTACCCAAAGGAATTTTAATGAAAGGCATAACGGTTTTTTTGCTTCTTAAGCTTAATTCGCTTATTTCCGGCGGGTCGTAAAAAATCCAGAACGACTTTAAATTATCATAAGCGTAAAGGGATTCGTCAATCATTATTCCTTTTGGAGTAACGGCCAAGCGGATTTTTCTCGGCTTTTTCAAAGCGAAAACCACAATAGAAAAATACCCCAGAATAATCATAAGAATCAAAAGAAAATTTTTACTGAAAGCGGCCCAGATAATCAGACCCAAAGTAATTAAGGCGCCTACAGTAAACCAAGATTGGTTTTTGGGGTAATACTGAAATTCCGGCGCCATCCATTCCAAAACATCTTTTGTTTTCTTGGCCGGCTTTGATCTTTTGGTTATTTCGGCTTTTGGGGCTTCTGTTATTTTATTTTTTTCTTTAAGATTGATTATTTGTTCCATAATTAAAGTTTAAATTTATAGCCGCAGGTATCCGAGGTGACAAATTCAGACGCGGTCCTCGGATATTTTCTGCAATTTAAAGGACGGATTTTATAAATAGCGCAATAAGATTTATTGTCCGATTTATATTTAAGGAAAGGACAGACATTAAATAATTTACAACATTCTCCGCAATCAACGCATTCTCCTTTCCGTTTTTGAGAAACAGGCAGTATTGAAAAAAGGGTTCTTTTTATTTTAGCGAATAGACTATTTCTTTTATTATTCATAGCGACGGTTCAGCGGGCGGTTGAGAGCTTTCTATTTGAGTCAGTAATTTGCGATAAACAAAAGCCGTGGCTACCATAGTGGTTGGTATAGCAGCGAACATACCGATTAAAAGAGCGAGAACGCCTAAAATATTTATGCCGGCCAATAATAAACCGAAGAGAAATAAATTCCATTTAACTCCTTTGGTAATTTCCCCGCTTTTTTTAAGAGATTCAATCGGTCCAAGTCCTTTATCAACAATAAAATAAAGATAGAATTGATATTTAATTGACCAGATAATCCCGGGAATAATTAAAAGAATTAGTCCGCCAAAAACAATTAAGCCGTAAAGAATTGAGCCGAATAAATATTTAAAAAACAAAGGATAAGAAGAAAAAAGATCGGAAAATTCGCCTTTTTCATTACCGCAAAATTTTAAGGCGATTTTAATTAGGCCTATACCTATTATTATTTGTAAAACCCAAGAGATGACAGCGAAGACAAATGACAGAAGCGGAATTTTTCCCAAAACTAAAGCCGTGAGAAGACCGGGGCCGATATTGATTACAAAGACCAATAATAAAAGGCCGATAAAAAAACCAAGATTGCTTTTCATGGTCTGCCAGCCGAATTTTATCGCTTCTTTTTTGGAAAAATTTTGCGCGCTCATATTTTTTTTTCCTTTCTTTTTTATTATTTTTTGATGATTATTGTTTTGACATTAAAGCGGGTGCGGTGGGTAGAGGACTCGAACCTCTAAGGGCATTGCTGCCCGCTAGTTTTCAAGACTAGTGCCTTGCCAATTCGGCGCAACCCACCTTATTTATTTTTTCTTGGTTTGCTAAAGACGAAGATATACAGAATAAGTTTTCCATGGCGGTGTATTCTGAAAATAGCTCGAACGCATTTCGCCGCCGAAGGCGGCGTGGCTGGCGGGCAGAAATCCGAGCGGCTTTGCCGCGAACATTAACAATTTAGTTTTTCTTTGGCGGCAAATTAAAAATAAAAATTACCTTTCAAATCCTCCAATCACCCAATCAAATTCATTTTGCCAATTTCGGGAAGGACAACTCCAACCCGGACTTGAAGGGTGCGGCCTTCCACTACTTTCCATATCTCTGACACCAAGCACAAAGTAGGCTCCACGGGAGGCATTACAACCATATCCTCCGGCTCCATAACGATAATAATTATACCCATAACAACCTGTTCCTGAGCCACCGCTTGGGTCAGTAGGAGTTTGGATTAAGTCTTCTGTCACTAAAGAACCAATAAACGGATCTACACCACAAGGGCCCTGATCCCAACCATCACAACAAACATCGGCTGAGATAGAAGGATATCTTTCATATATATTGTAATAAGATTGAAGGGCGATGACAATTTGTCTCATATCATGAAGTCTTTTAGCGTCTCTTGCTTTTTTCCTTACGCCTTGTAAGCCCACTAAAACAATAGTAGATAAAAGTCCGATAATTGCAATGACCACTAGAAGTTCAATAAGTGTAAATCCTTTGTGGTATCTCAAATGCATAATTCTAAAATTAAGCGGGAGGAATGACTTCCTCCGTTGGCGCTTCTGCGGGAGGAGTGAAACTTTTTCCTCTTTTCCTTTCGCCTTCCCTGCCCAAAATCAAAAACAGCGAAATAATAATCGTCAGCACCACAAATCCACTCAAAACATACGCTGCCTGGTTTTCATTTTTTATCAAGCCGCCAGAATATTTAATTAGCCACTGAATGATTTTCGGAGCAAAAGGAGAAACATAGGGTCCGGAAGACCGTTGCCCGCTTGGAGATTTTTCAGCCGAATTTTTAAAATAATTACTTAAATCAATTCCATTGTTATTGTTTTCTTTATTCATAATATAATGTATAGGCCGTCATTCCGTAGCTTTAGCGAAGGATGACGGAGGAGGTGGGACTCGAACCCACAAGTCGCTTTTTACACGACTACAGTTTAGCAAACTGCTGGCTTGCCATTCGCCGCACTCCTCCTTATTTTTACTTTATCATCTTGCTTTATTTGGGTCAATCATTTTACCCCCGCGCCAAAACCAATCCCCAGATTTCCTTTAAGCCGGCTTTTTTAAGAGTCTTGGCGCATTCTTCTAAAGTGGCGCCGGTGGTTAAAACATCGTCAATTAAAATAATAATTTTATTTTTAAATTCAATTTGGTTTTTAAGATTAATCTGAAAGGTGTTTTTAATATTGGTTTTTCTTTGTTCCGTATTTTTGATTTTAACCTGCGCTAAATTATGTTTCGTTCTGATTAAAAAATTATTAATCAGAGGGATGTTCAGCGATTTATTGATTTCTAAGCACAGAAGTTCGCTTTGATTAAATCCCCGCCAGCGAAGCCGTTTTTTATGAAGAGGTACGGGGACAAGAAGAGCGTTATTTTCTTTAAACCAGGGACAATCGTTTATTTTTTTTATCATTAAGCCGGCCAAAGGTTCGGCTAAATCTTTAATAAAATCATATTTATATTTATGAATGGCTTCTTTCAAAAGAGGGTCTCTGTAGGAGCCGACAACAAGAAGGCCGGATAAAGAAGAATTTTTAGGATAGAAAATTGAATGATTAAGCGATATTTTTCCAAGGCAATTTGAGCAAATAAATTCTCCTTCTTGACTACAGCTTAAACATTGGATAGGAAAAAGCAAATCAAGAATCCATCCTTGAAACTTAAAATCTGTCGCCGACGCGCCATAGCCGCTTTGGCGACGGCGCAAAACTTGAAACATATTATTATTTTAAGGTTTTAAGTTTTAAGTTTCAAGTTATGAGATTATGGCTTGTGGATAAGTTTTTGGAGTAGTTTTTATAATATGGTATACTAAAAAAACAAACTTATGTTTTTCTTTGGGAGAAAACCCAAAACGCATTTAGGTTTAGACATTGGAACCTCGGCCATTAAGCTCGTGGAATTAAGCAAGGAGAATGAAAGATTTAAGCTGGAAAATTACGCTATTTTTCCCATTGTTGAATATCCGGAACGTCTGGAACAGAAGATCCGGACAGAGTCTTTAAAAATGCGGGAGCAGGAAATGTCTTCAATGATTAAACTGGCCATAAAAGAAGCGGGAATTAAAAGTGAAAAAGTTTGCCTTTCCGTGCCCGTGTATTCCAGTTTTTCTACTTTGATTGATTTACCCTTTATGCCCGAAAAAGAGATTGCCACGGCTATTCCTTTTGAGGCCAAAAAATATGTGCCCGTGCCTATTTCAGAAGTTATTTTGGATTGGAGCATTATTGAAAAGACTAAAAGCGCGCCTTTGCCGCCCCCACTCGGAAATGAAATTTCAAAAGACAGCCGTGTTATAACCAGACAGCAGGAGCCAAGTCTTGACAGCGGGCAAAAACCGCAAGACCCAATGATAAAACCCGAAGAAAAAGCGGGAGGTTCTGAAGGCATCCAGGTTTTGTTGGTAGCCGTGCCAAAAGAAGTAGCCGCGAAATACGCCCGCATTATTCAAATGGCCGGCTTGGAGCTTAAAGCGCTTGAAGCGGAAACTTTCAGCTTAACTCGTTCTCTCGTAGGCAATGATAAAAGTTCTATTGTTATAGTGGACACCGGAGCCCGTTCCACAAATATCAGTGTTGTGGATGGAGGATATATTCGGGTTACTCATAATTTGGAAATGGGCGGCGCCCAGCTGACTAAAAATTTGGGTCAGAAAATGCAGATTGATTTTGAAAAAGCCGAAGAAATAAAAAAATCGGAGCTGACCTCCGCCAACAGCCAAGGAAAAGAGTTTACGGCGAGAGAAACAGTTCAGTCTTTTTTGGAAGCCGTTGTTTCTGAAACAAAAAGAATCGTCAATCATTATCAGTTGAAATATAATCGCCGGATAGAGAAATGCATTTTAGCCGGCAGCGGACTGGCTGCCGCGGGACTGATTGACGAATTTACCAATAAGCTTGGCTTGGAAGTTTCTCTGGGTAATCCTTTCGCGAGAATTATTTATTCGCCCGTTCTTGAGCCGGCCGTAAAGGAGCTGGGTCCTCCTTTGGCCGTGGCCGTTGGACTGGCGATGAGAGAATAATGGACATAAAACTAATGCCAAAAGAATATAACCAAAAACCGACGATCTCTCGCGGGTTTAAGTTGTCGTTTCTTGCTCCGAAGGTCGAACTCTTTAACCAGAATTTGTGGCTTTGGGCAGCCATTGGTTTTTTAGTTATTATTGTTTTGGGCTATTTTGGTTTGGTTTTCTACAAAGACTCGCTTAATAAGGAAAGGATTGCCTTAGAGATTCAGATGGGAGATAAAAGCTCGGAAAGAGATTTAGAATTGGAAAAACACATAACGGAATTGGAAAAAGGAACAAAAAACTTAAATAAATTTTCGGAAATACATATTTTTTCTTCCCGGCTTTTTAAGGCGCTTGAAGAGCTTACTTTAGCCGATGTTCGCTGGGAAAAATTTGACGCTGATTTAGGTAAAAACAAAATAGATTTAAATGGCCAGGCGGCTAATTATAATATTTTAGCCGAAGAGATTACCGTCTTGGAAAAAGATCCAAGAATTAAAAAAGTGGAAACTTCGGGAATCGGTCTTTCAGCCGGCGGAGTGAATTTTAACATGAATTTGGAATTTGACCCGATTCTTTTAAAAAATGAAGATAAAAATAAAAATCAATAAAAAAATTATTCTTATTATAGGGCTTTTTATCGCTGTTTTTGGAGCAACGATCTTTTTGGTCGTTCCTATTTTAAAAGACTTGACAAATATCAGAATTGGAATCAAGGAAAAAAGAACGGAATTGGCCGGTATAGAGGATTTGATTGTTAGGGTTAATGAAATAAAAAAACAAGGGAGAGACATCGGAAAAGAACTGGAAGAAGTTTATTTGGCTCTTCCCAAGGAAAAAGACATACCTAATTTGTTGGTCTATTTTGAGTCTTTATCCACAGCCAATGGTCTTATTCTGGAATCAATAGACTTTGGCGAGATAGACGATGAAACTAAAAGAGGGGATAAAAAAGAAACGGAGAAATTATTAAAGAGTCGGGAGGTGGAATTAACCGTCAGCGGCACTTACAACGCTTTTAAAAATTATTTGCGCGCTTTGGAGGAAAATATCCGCTCAATGAATGTCAACTCTATTGATTTTATCAGCCGCGAATTAATTACGGCCGCGGATTCAGATTTTTTGGATTTTGATTTAAAAGTTGAAGTCTATTACCAGTAAAAAATAAAAAAAATATAAAAATGGCTGTTCAAAAAGACTATCCAAAAGAAGCGGAAGAAGTTAAGGAAAGGGGAAAAAAAATAAATGTTCCTTTTATTGATTTGAGTTTGAAAGAAGTTTCAGCCGATGTTTTGAAAAGTATTCCCGAAGAAGCGGCCGCTTTTTACGAATTCGTTCCGATTGAAAAGCGGGACGGGGTTTTGGAAGTGGGCATGGTCAGCCCCGATGATTTAAAAGCCAGAGAAGCCCTAAGATTTATCGCTTTTCGCAGTCAGTTGGAGCCAAGTATTTTTATTATCACCCCCAGCGATTTTAAAAATATTCTTAGGCAGTATAAGGCCCTTCGGGGCGAAGTTAAAAAAGCTCTGGAAGAATTAGAGGAAGAGTTAAAAACAGAAGAAGCGGGGCCGACGGCCAGAATTAAACCGGAAGAAGTGATAGAGAGAGTGGCGGCCGAGGCGCCGGTAACTAAAATAGTCGCGGTTATTCTAAGAAACGCCGTTGAAGGCCGGGCTTCGGATATTCACATTGAGCCGACTGAAGATAAAGTAAAGGTTCGTTTCAGAGTGGACGGAGTTTTACACACCAGTCTTTTTTTGCCCAAAGACGTTCATTCAGCCATTATTTCGCGGATTAAAATTCTTTCCAATTTAAAAATTGACGAGACAAGGATTCCCCAGGACGGCCGCTTTCATACTTTTATTGATAAGAAAAAAATAGATTTTAGGGTTTCCACTTTGCCGACCACTACCGGAGAAAAGGTGGCTTTGAGAGTTTTAGACCCGAGTATCGGTTTGGGTGGCTTTTCAGATTTGGGTCTTTACGGTTATAATTTAAAGACTCTTGAAAAAGGAATTGAGAAGCCCTTTGGCATGGTGTTGATAACCGGGCCGACTGGTTCTGGTAAGACCACCACTCTTTATGCTATACTTAACGCGTTGAATAAAGAAGGGGTTAATATCATCAGTTTGGAAGATCCGATTGAGTATTATATTGAAGGAATTAATCAGTCCCAGATCAGGCCGGAAATTGGATACACTTTCGCTTCAGGCCTTCGTCATATTCTGCGGCAGGACCCCGATGTGATTATGGTCGGAGAGATAAGGGATGAAGAAACAGCCGGCTTGGCTATACACGCGGCTCTGACCGGACATATTGTTCTTTCCACTCTTCACACTAATAACGCTGTCGGAGTAATCCCCCGTTTAATTGATATGGGCGTTAGTTCTTTTCTTCTGCCTCCGTCTCTTAACTTGGCCATTGCCCAGCGCTTGGTTAAAAGATTGTGCGAGCAGTGTAAAAAGCAAGTGAGCGCTTCTCCTCAAGTGGCTGACATTATTGAACAAGAATTAAATAAATTAAGTTTGAAAAAAGAGGAAAGGGCGGAACGGAAAAAGCCCTATAAAATCTATCAGGCCCAGGGATGCAAATTCTGCGGCCAGAGAGGAACCAAGGGAAGAATCGCTCTTTTTGAGATGATAAAAATAACGTCGGAAATGGAAGAAATCATCATTAAAAATCCGACTGAAAGCGCCATTGAAAAAGAAGCGCAGAGGCAGGGCATGACGACAATGAAGCAGGACGGCGTCTTAAAAGTTTTGGAAGGCGTTATTTCTTTTGAAGAGATGGTGAAAGCGGTGGAGGATTAAAAGCATGCAAAAAATTCTTATTATTGAAGATGACCCGTTTTTAAGCGAAATGTATGCGGCAAAATTCAATCAGGCCGGTTTTGAGGTCGGGGTGGCCGCTGACGGTCAAGAAGGACTGGAAAAGATTGAAAAAGAAAGGCCCGACTTGATTCTCTTGGATATTGTTTTGCCGAAAGCGGACGGTTTTGATGTTCTGGAAAAAATAAAAAAGAACGAGGAATTAGAAAAAATTCCGGTAATTTTATTGACCAATCTTGGCCAAAAAGACGACGTTGAGAAAGGCTTAAAAATGGGCGCTCGCGAATATATTATAAAAGCTCATTTTACTCCGAGCGCCGTGGTGGCTAAAGTGAAAGAAATATTGGCAAAAGTAAATCGCTAATCAATTCTCAATTCTATCGCGAATTCTCACGAATAAAACATAAAAATATTCGTGAATATTCGAGATAAAATTAGAGATTATATTCGTGAATAATGACTATCAAAAACAATTGGAGGAAATTTTGGGGATAGCGGTTCAGAAAAGCGCTTCTGATGTTCATCTGACTCCCGGCCAGCCGCCGATTTTGCGCGTTGACGGCCAGTTGAGCCCCATAACCAAGAGACGGATTTTGACCAATGACGACACTCAAAATATTGCCTTTTCTCTTCTTTCCGAAGAAAGAAAGAAAAGTTTTCTTTCTAAAAGAGACATTGATTTATCTTTCAATTATCAGGATAAAGCCAGATTCAGAATTAATATTTATCATCAGTTGGGGCAAGTAAATGTTGCCTTGCGGTATATCCCGACCAAAATCAAAACTATCAAGGAATTAAATCTGCCGGAATATTGCCATAAAATTACCAAGTTTTCCCAAGGATTTTTTTTGGTGGTCGGCCCTTCGGGCCAAGGCAAAACCACGGCCTTGGCCGCCTTAATTGATGAAGTAAACCATACTCGCTTTGACCATATTGTCACCATTGAAGACCCGATAGAATATCTGTTTAAAGACGATAAATGCGTTATTGACCAAAGAGAGGTTGGTGAAGATGTTCTGGATTTTCATCGCGGCCTAAGGGAAGTTTTTCGTCAAGATCCGGATGTGATTATGATAGGCGAAATGCGCGACCCTGAAACAATTTCAAGCGCGGTCACGGCCGCTGAAACAGGGCACTTGGTTTTTGCCACGCTTCATACAAATACCGCGGCCCAAACCATTGACCGGATTATTGACAGCTTCCCGCCTTATCAACAAAATCAGATTCGTCAGCAGTTGGCTTCCACGCTTTTAGGCATACTTTCCAGGCGGCTTGTTCCAAAAATCGGTAAAGGGGTAATTAACGCGGTTGAATTGATGCTGGTTAATTCCGCTGTCAGGAATTTAATCCGGGAAGGAAAAACTCATCAGATAGATATGGTTATTGAAACCAGCTCTGAAGAGGGGATGATTTCTCTGAATCGTTCTTTGGCTGATTTGGTTAATTTTGGTATAATTTCCATAGAGAACGCTGAGCTTTACTCAACTAATATTTCAGAGTTGAGAATGCTGTTAAAAAAGTAAATCACTAATCAAGTCCGAATTCTATCTCGAATTATCTCTAATAACCATTTTTATATCCGTGATTATTAGAGATAAAATTAGAGACTATATTCGCGATTTATGAAATACAAATATCTCGCCCGGACCCAAAAAGGAGAAACGCAGATAGGCAGTGTTGAAGCGGCCAGCGAATCAGCGGCGATAAAGACGCTTCAGGGTTATGATTTAGTGGTTATCCGGCTAAAGGCGGTCAGAAAGATTTCTTTTCTGCCGAAAAGAATTAATATTTTTGAGCGCGTTAACAGAAAAGAAGTTATGCTTTTTTGTCGTCAGTTATCCACTTTGGTCGGCGCCGAGGTTCCCTTGGTTCAGTCTCTTAAGGCCTTGGGAGAACAGACGGAAAATTATCATTTTCAGGAAACTCTTTTTGAAATCGCCTCTGGTGTTGACGGCGGCATGCTTTTTTCTCAAGCCCTGGCCAAGCACCCAAGGATATTTTCTCTTTTTTTCGTTAACCTGATTAAGTCCGGCGAGGTAAGCGGCCGGCTTCAGGAATCTTTGGAATATCTGGCCAATTATCTGGAAAAAGAATATTACCTTATTTCAAAAATCCGGGGCGCGATGATTTATCCGGCTTTTATTTTAGCCGTTTTTTTAATTATCGGAGTTTTAATGATGATTATGGTGGTGCCTCAATTGACAAGTTTTTTGGAAGAATTTTCCTCGGATTTGCCCTGGACGACCAGAGCTCTTATCTGGACAAGCAATTCTTTAAAAACCAAGGGCTGGATTCTTGGTTTGGCGCTGGTTATTTTGGGCTTTGGTTTCAGCTATTTCATTAAAACTTCTTTTGGCCGCCGGGTTTGGGATAATTTAAAATTAAAATTACCGATTCTCGGCAAGGTTTTTAAAGAAACTTATCTTGCCCGTTTTACCGAGAGTTTAAGTACTTTGATTAAAGGCGGGGTGCCGATAATTGAAGCTCTGACTATCTGTGGCGAAGTGGCGGGAAACACCGTTTTTAAAGAAATGGTTTTTGAGGCCAGAGATAAAATCAGGGTTGGTCAGAGTTTGAGTTCGGTTTTGGAAAAATTTGAGCAGTTTCCGGCTATGGCGGTTCAGATGATAAAGACAGGAGAAAAAACCGGAAAATTGGATTTTATTTTAGAAAACTTGGCCGGCTTTTACTCAAAAGAAGTGGATAGAACCGTGGCAAATTTAAGTCAGCTAATTGAGCCAATTTTAATTGTTGTTTTGGGAATTATGGTCGGTATTTTGGTTGCGTCAATTCTAATGCCGATATATAATATAGCCAGCAGTATCTAAGGAGTTTTAATAATTTGAATTTTGATATAATAGACCTCTTGCGTAATAATTTTCGCAACGAAATTTTAAGATTTTAGGCGAGGCGAAGCAAAAATCTTGAAGCATATACGGCGTATATGTTGAAAGATTTTTGCAAAGCCGCAGCCAAAATATGGAAATTGCAGTAGAAAGGTTATTATGCAAGAGGTCTAGTACAAAAGGTCGAAGACAAAATATGTTATTATTGTTTAATTTATCTTAAACGAAAGGAGGTGAAATAAAATGTTAAAATATTTAAGCAAAAAGCAAAAAGGTTTTACCTTGATTGAACTTTTAGTGGTTATCGCGATTATCGGCATTTTAGCGACCATTGTATTGGTGAGTTTGCAGAGCGCGAGAGATAAAGCCCAAGATGCTGCGGTTAAGTCAGAGTTAACAGGAGTAAGAAGTTTAGCTGAAATGGTTTATGATGTCCCTCTTAGTTATGCGTCTCTATGTGCGGCTGATAATACTTTAGATGGGGCTCATGCAATTTACGGAACTGAAATAGCAAGAGTAGAGGGTAGTATAGATAGCCATAATGGGACCGGCGCTATTCCTCCTTGTTTTGATAGCGCGATAGCTTATTGCGTGGAAAGTACTTTGAGGGGCGGCGGAGAGTGGTGCGTGGATAGCACTGGTTATTCGGGCTCTACTGCTGGTTGTTTGGCAACCAACATTAAGTGTAACTAATATTTGGACTTTTTACTTACTTTATTATTCTGCTTAGAATACAAAACAGCCCTTTATTGTTTAGGGGCTGTTTTTGTGTTAAAATTTTATTATGTTTAGCGTTTTGATTTTTCTTTTCGGCCTTATTATCGGCAGTTTTTTAAATGTTGTTATTTATCGCTTAAAAACCAAAGAGTCAATTTTTACCCCGCACCTTTTGAAGATTTTTTTCAAAAGACGAAGTCTATCTTCAAAAGGTGCGGGGTTAATGACTCGCTCTCATTGTCCAAAATGCCGGGTTGTTTTAAGGTGGTATGATTTGATTCCTCTTTTTAGCTTTGTTCTTCAAAAAGGCCGGTGTCGATATTGTTACAATAGAATCTCTTGGCAATACCCATTAGTTGAATTAGCCGCTGGAATTCTATTTTTATTAATATCTTTTAAAGTTTTAGATTTTAGATTTGGGATTTGGGATTTGTCCCGTATTAAATACGGGATAGAAATTAGAAATTTATTACTGCTTATTTACTGGTTTTATATTATCAGTATTTTGATTATCATTTTCGTCTACGATCTAAAGCACTATATTATTCCGGATAGAATTATTTACCCGGCCATAATAGCGGCTGGCATCTGGTTAATTTTTAATGGAGTCCTGCCCTTAGGCAGAGATCCGGGTCTCGCCCTAAAGGACGGTCTCCTTTCAGCACTAGTAGCGAGCGGATTTTTTTTATTTTTAGTTCTTGTTTCCAAAGGCAAATGGATGGGAATGGGCGATGTTAAATTAGCCGTTTTAATGGGTTTGGTTTTGGGTTGGCCTAATGTTTTATGGGCTTTGTTTTTAGCTTTTATGAGCGGAGCGGTTATTGGTTTAGTTTTAATCGCTTTTAAAAAAAAGACTCTGAAGTCTCAAATTCCGTTTGGCCCGTTTTTGGCCGGAGCGGCTGTTTTTATGATGTTATTTGGTGAAAGTTTGACCCCGCACCTATTGAACTTAATTAACATAAATTAAATCATGTATTTCCTTAAAAATAATTAGCAAAATTCTAGGAATGTTAAAAAAGTAAAAATCTTTTTTAGACAAAGTTCAATAGGTGCGGGGTTGACTAAAGTGTTTAATTGGTTTATTTTGTTTTAGAAAACCAATGAAGCAAAAAATATTTAAGCTTATCCTTATTTTAATAATTGGCGGACTGGGCGGCGTTTTGGCTGACCAGTTTCTTCTGCCGTTTTTGGCCGATGCTCCCTTTTTTTCTCAAATAGAATTCATTGAGCGGGCTAAAGACGGAACGACTATTATAAATAAAACTGAAAGAATCACTATCGCGGAAAATACTGCCGCCGAAGAAGCAATCAGACGGATAAATCCTTCAATAACGGCTGTTCAGACTTTATCCAAAAATAAACAAATTATCCGCGAAGGAACCGGCTTTATTGTTTTTTCCGACGGTTTAATTATAACCGCGGCTGATTTGGTTCCTGAAAAAGCCGGCCAATATTTGGTCTTTCAAGAAAACAGTTCTTCAACGGCTCAAGTCATTAAAAGAGACGGGAAAAACAATCTAGCTCTCTTAAAAATAGAAAAGACCAATTTGCCGGTTGTTCCTTTGGCTGATCTTAACGAACTGGCCTTAGGCGAAAGAATTATTTTAATGGGCGTTCAGACCCCGCACCTTTTAGAAAAAGATGCGGGGCAAGTCCCAAAAGATAATTTTTATCGTTTTATAAACCTTGGAACCATCAGGGGTATCAAAGAAGAAACAATCTCGCTTAACTTAAGCGAGGAAGATCCTTTGGCCAATGGCGGGCCCTTGATTAACACAAAAGGAGAGGTAGTTGGTTTGAATTTAGTCAATCAGAACGGATTGACTAAAACAGCGCCCGTTAATATAATTAAAGAATTCATTAAAATATAGATTATATGAATTTATTAATAACCGGTGGAGCCGGTTTTATCGGTTCTAATTTTATCCGCCATATTCTCAATAAATATCCGGGTTATAAAATTATTAACCTTGATAAATTGACTTACGCCGGCAATCTTTCTAATTTGCGAGACATTGAAAATAATCCTCGTTATGGTTTTGTCAGGGGCGATATTTGCGACAGAAAGCTCGTAAATTTTTTAGTTTCTAAAAGACCGGACGCTATTTTGAACTTCGCGGCCGAGACCCATGTGGATCGTTCAATTCTCGCTCCCCAAGATTTTATAAAGACGGATATTTTAGGTACTCATACTTTATTGGAAGCGGCTAAAAAATACAGAACAGATATTTTTATTCAGATTTCAACGGATGAGGTTTACGGCAGTATTTTAAACGGTTCTTTTGTTGAAGAAAGCCCCTTAAGGCCGAACAGCCCCTATTCCGCTTCTAAGGCCGGAGCCGATCTGATGGTTCGGGCTTATCAAAAAACTTTTGCCGTACCGACCTTGATTACTCGCTCCTCAAATAATTTCGGCCCTTTTCAATATCCGGAAAAACTGATTCCTCTTTTTATCACCAATCTTTTGGAGGACAAAAAAGTGCCGGTTTACGGCGACGGAGAGCAGGTCAGAGATTGGGTTTATGTTTTAGATAATTGCTCCGGCATTGATTATGTTTTGCACAACGGCCAGATTGGCGAGATTTACAATATCAGCGGCAATACCGAAAAAACGAATTTAGATATCACGAAAATTATTCTTACTCATCTGGGAAAGAATGAAAGTTATATTGAATACGTTAAAGACCGGCCGGGCCATGACAGACGTTATTCGTTAAGTTTTGATAAATTATATAATTTGGGCTGGCGGCCCAGATATGATTTTTCCGAAGCTATGGTTAAAACTATTCAGTGGTATAAAGAGAATCCGGATTGGTGGCAGAAAATAAAATCAGGCGAGTATCTGGAATATTATAGGGAGCAGTATGGGAAATAATTTTAAATATTAAAACACCGAATATCTAATTTTTATGAAATTTTATCTTTTGGGATCAACCGGCTTTTTGGGCAGCCGCTGCGCTAAATATTTGAAAAACAAAGGTCATAATGTTTTAGTCGGGCGGCTGGAGATAACCAATTACCCGCTTTTAGTTGAAAATTTTAAAAAAAGCAAACCCGATGCGGTGATAAATTTCGCCGGGGCGCGGACTTATCCGAATATTGATTGGTGTGAAGACAATAAAGAAACGACTGTTTTAATTAATGTGGCTGGCGCCATTAACGCGATGCTGGCCGCTTTAGAAGCCGGAGCTTATCCAATCCAGATTTCATCCGGCTGTATTTATTCCGGCGGGCCGGAGACGTCCTTTACCGAAGAAAACGAGCCAAATTTTTTTGGTAGTTTTTATTCCCGAATGAGAATCGTTATGCAAGCGGCCCTAAAAGAATTGCCGGTTTTGCAAACAAGAATCAGAATGCCTATTTCAACCGAACCGCATCCGCGCAATTTAATCAATAAAATTATTTCCTATAAAAAAATAATTTCTCTTCCCAATTCCGTGACTTTGATTGAAGACCTTTTTCCAGCCCTTGAGAAATTAGCTGAAATTAAGCCAACCGGCATTTTAAATTTAACCAACGACGGCTATGTTGAACATAGTCAAATTATTGAGGCCCATAAGAAAGTTATTGAGCCGAACCATGATTATACTTTAATCACATTGGAAGAATTAGAGGGCAAAGACGGCATTGTCAAGGCGAAAAGAAGTAACTGCGTTTTAAGTAATGAAAAAGCTAAGTCCATGGGCCTAAAAATGCCGGCTTTAGACGAAAACCGGCTTAAAGAAATTATGGAAGCTTATAAAGAGTTAAGATAATAGCTATTAAAGCCTTATCGGGGTTGAACCTCGATAATACAGATTTTTTTTAGAAAGACGCTAAATTGCCGGGATTTCTTGCCTAAAATAAAGAAATAGATTATCATTTTCCGAGATGAAAGACATAAAGCAAAAGGCCGTAGAATTGGCTTTGGCCGTGTACGGAGTAACTAATTTATTTCCCGGGGGTGAGGTTTTAATTGGTCAGATAAGAAAAACAGCTAATCAGCTCATTAACGAATTAGTTTTAGAAAACAAGAAAGAATCCGTTAAGCAGATTGAAATTCTTTTAAATTATTTTAGAATCGCCCGGGCCCAGAGCTGGATAAAGTCAATTAATTTTGTTGTATTAACCAGAGAATATCAGCGGCTGGCGGAAGAGATAAAATTATTAGGAAGTGAAAAATCAGCCGTTCCAAAGCCAACCGCAAAAGTAAATTCACTGAACAAAAGACAGGAAAAAATTCTTTCTTACGTTAAAGATAAAGATTTTGTCCAGTTAAAAGAATTATCCGTTCTTTTTCCAAGCTCAAGCCCGAGGACGATCAGAAAAGATTTAAACGAAATGGCAAAGAGAAAAATTTTATTCCAGCAAGGAAGAGGAAGGAGCAGTTTCTACAAAATTAATCCCGCACCCTTCAGAGGCATTAGACCCCACTGAAAGGATTATTCTGGAAAGGCGCTGGATAAATAAGGCAAATAATAGGGTATAAATTAAGTATATTTATTGCCCTAATAATACCTTATTATTACCCTATTATCTTAAATCTTAAATCTTTATGAAAGGAATTATTTTAGCCGGCGGTTTAGGCACTCGTTTGAGGCCTCTAACAAAAATAATTAATAAAAGCATTTTGCCGGTCTACGATAAGCCGTTGATTTATTACCCTATTTTCACTTTAAGGGACGCCGGAATAACGAATATTTTAATTGTTTCCGGAAGAGAACACGCGGGTCAGTTTTTGGATTTATTAGGTTCGGGCAGGCATTTAGGGGTTAATTTGAGTTATGATATTCAGGAAGAACCCAAGGGAATTGCTCACGGTTTAGCCGTGGCTGAAGATTTTACTGACAATGATAAAGTTGCTTTAATCTTAGGTGATAATATCTATGAAGATAGTTTAGCTAAAGCAGTTCACGATTTTCAAAAACAAGAAAAAGGAGCCAAGATTATTATTAAACAAGTGCCTGATCCGGAGAGATTTGGGGTGATGAAGTTTAATGGCGATAAAATCATCGCTTGTTTTGAAAAGCCCAAAAACCCGCCAAGCAACTGGATTCAAACCGGGTTTTATTTGTATGACAACCGAGTTTTTGATATGATTAGGAAGTTAAAACCCTCTAAACGGGGCGAATATGAAATTCTTGATTTGAATAATCTTTATTTAAAAGAGGGGACTTTAACTTATCAAAAAATAAAAGGGAGATGGATTGACGCTGGTACTTTTGATTCCTTATTAGAGGCCAATAATTTTATAGCCAAGAAGACGAAAAATGAGCAATTTCTTAAAAAAACAAGAAGAAAATATTCTTCAGAAAAAAATAGAAAAAGGGGATAACGAAGCATTTATTCAGCTTTACGACCAATACGCGCCCCAGCTTTATCGGTTTATTTATTTAAAGACTAATTCCTCTCACGATTCTGAAGACTTGACTTCAGAAGTTTTTTTAAGGTGCTGGAAAAGCGTCAGTTCCGGTTCCAGTCTTTTAAATCCCCGGGCCGTAATTTATCAGATAGCCAGAAATTTGGTTATTGATTATTACAGAAAAAAACCAAAAAAAGAGCTGATTATTGACGATGAAAAAGAAATGGCCTTAAAGAATATTCCTAATCCCGGGGCTGGCCCGGAGGAAAATTTGGCTCTAAAATCGGATTTAGTCCAAATCAGAAAAGCATTGACTAAGCTTAATCATGATTATCAGGATTTGATTCTTTGGCACTACATAGACGACTTTTCAGTAAAAGAAATAGCTCAAGTTTTGGAAAAGCCGGAATCCGCGGTTCGGGTTCAACTGCATCGGGCTTTAAAGTCCTTAAAAAAGGAGCTTTAATAACGGTTGAATGGTGTAATAGAATTGGTTTTAATTCGTCTTCTTTAATATAGGCGTAATATAGGTATTTTCCGTAAAAAATGCTTCAAGAAGAACTAATTCAAAAAATTAAGCGGCTAAAAGAAATTAAACCTTCAGAGGAACGGTTGGATTTAATGCGGCAAAATTTAATTAAGCAAATCACTTTTGAGTCAATAAAGTCTGCTTTTCTTAAGCCCGCTTCTCTTGAGCCAGCTCCTCGGATTGACTTTTTTAATTGGTTAAGGCCTTTTCAGCCAATTGCTCTAACTATTTGTTTGATTTTGATTTTAGGCGGCGGGCCTTGGTTGGTTTCTATGGCATCGCAGGCCAGTCTGCCCGGGGAGACGCTTTATCCCGTAAAGCAGGCAACCGAGAAAATTCGGGCTGGTCTAGCTTCAGAAGAAAGCAAGGCCCAGCTTCAGGTGGAATTTGCCGAGAGACGCTTGGAAGAATTAAATAAAATTACCGAAGATTCATTATCGCCGGAAAAGAAAGTAGAAAAAGTGGAAGAAGTAATCAATGATTTTAAAGATAATTTAGCCGGGGCGAGTCTTTATGTTAAAAACACTCCAAGAGAAAAGGTAATGGCTATGGCCAAGAAAACCCAAAGAATAAAAGAAAACCTGATTAAAACCAGAGAAGAAATCCCCTCTTTATCCGAAGTTGTTCAGGGAAAAGTGCTAGAAGCGGAAAAAATAATGGAAGAAATTAATTACCAGATTTTAACCACTCTAATTAAAGACGGTAAAGATGACGATAAGAACACGGCCAGCACCACTGACAAAGAAGTTTTGATTTTTCTTGAAGAAAACAGCTTTAAAACAATTACCACCACTGATGAAATAATTAAAAATTTGGAAAACTTGGAAGGACAAGAGTAAGGTCGAACACCTTTAAATAAAGGGGTGACTCTTGACCTCTAAGCGGGTTTAGTTAGATAATAAGGATTCGGCTGTAATAAGAGGTCATTTCAAAACTCTTTTTCGCAGCGAAATTTTTTAATTTTAGGCGAGGCAAGGAAGGACGACGAAGTCGTATATGACTAATATACGACGAGGAGGACTGACGAAGCCGCAGCCAAAATTAAAAAATTACAGCAGAAAGGAGAGTTTTGAAATGACCTCTATGGGTCGATACGGCTGAAAGAAAAAATAAGGTCGAATGAGATTGTCTAATAGCATATGAATTAGCTAATCTCAGAGATTAAGATTAATAAAAAATTAAAATGAGTAAAAAATTACAAAAACCGATTTCGATTTTAACTTCAGTTACTACCACGCTTTGGCTTTCCGGTTTGGCTATGCTCGCGCCGATGAGCGCTTTGGCGGTTGATGTCGTGGACGGCGATTTGATTAGAAATCCCAGCGCCGCGGGTATGGCTCAATTTGACATTTACATCGTCAAATTGGCCGGCGCCAAAAAATTCAAGCGGCTTATTTTAAGTCCGCATGTTTTTGAAAGCTATAAACATTTTGACAAGAATGGCGACGGCAATAACTGGAATGACGTAATGGACGTTAGTCAGGCAGTTATGGACGGCTATGTCACTTCTGATTTAGTCAGAGAAATCAGCACTGATCCGGTTTACCGGCTTCACGCTGAAGAAGGCGCTGATACCGGTAGTAAATATTGGCTCAATATGACGGCGGAAACATTTACCCCTGTCTTTGACGCCGAGTCAATTTATACCATCAACGGCACTGATTCAGCGGGCTATACGGCCGGCGCTAATGTTACCGACCCGAACGCGGCTTTCCCGCCTTCAGCAGAGACCAGCGAAGGCACATTAACTGTTGCTTTAGCGGCTGACACTCCGGCGGCTGGAAGTACGGTTCCGAACGCGGCCAGAGTACCTTTTACTAAGATTAATCTAACAGCCAGCAACGGTGATGTTACTGTTGATTCATTGACGGTAAAAAGAGTCGGTTTGGCTCAAGATGCAGCTCTTGCCGGTTTGGACGTAATTGACGGAGATACAAATCTTTCCATCAATGAAACAGCCAAAACCTTGAATTCCGTCCACGAAGCTACTTTTAATGACGATATTAAGGTAGCTAATGGCACGACTAAGCCAATTATTTTATCGGCTAATATGGCTGCCAGTTTGACTAATTACGCCGGCGAAACGCCAGCTCTTTCTTTGACGAGCATCACCTTAAAAGGCACGGCCGCGCTTAACGGCACTTTGCCGATTACCGGCAATGCCATGACTAATAACAGCACCATTACTATTGGTTCAGCCACGGTTGGGCCAGGTGCTTACCAAAACGCCACTTCTTCAAGTATTCAGGTTGGAAAGCAGGATTATACTTTCATGTCTTTCCAGGTGCAGGCCGGCTCAACTGAAAAAGTTGAATTCAGCCAAGTAAAGATTTATCAGCAGGGAAGCGCCAGCTTAAGCACAGACTTAAAGAATATGGAGCTTTTAGCTGAGACGACTAAAATCGCTGATGGCGTTGTTAAAAGCAACCAGTATGTAACCTTTAATTTTGACAAGATTACTCTTGATAAAGGACAAATCAAACAGTTCCAAGTCAGAGCTGATGTTGAAAGCGGCTCCGCGAGAACAGTTGATTTGGGCATTTACAGGACTACTGACTTGTTAGTCAAGGGCGTCACTTACAACTATAATATTACGCCGACTTATTCAGGCGCTGGCACAAGCTCCGGCAATCCAGTTTTAAGCGATAGGGAATTTACCATTTCAAACGGCACAGTGGAAGTCCAGAGAAGCAATGAAATTACAGCCACAAATATCGCGGTGGCTAACAACCAGTATTTAGGCGCTTTCAAGTTTACGGTTAAAGGCGAATCCGTTGATGTTTCAGCTTTAACTCTTACCATTACTTCAAGCACCAGCGGCAATATTGAAGACGCTTTAACCGGCGTGGAATTAGTTGACCCGAACGGCAATGTTGTGGCCGGGCCCACTGATATTACCAATAACGCGGTGACTGTTGCCTGGACCGACACCTTTACAGCGCCGATTGGCGACACGGTTTACAAAGTCAGGGCTGATTTAGCCACTAACGGCGGTTGGAGCACCAATGACACCATTTATGTCAAGTTTACTCCTTCAGCAATGACCATCAGAGGCGGAGTAACCAGCAATACCATTACAGCCACGCCGAGCAGTTCAGTTTCCGGCAATACCCAGACCGTTAAAGCCGCTGCCTTGACCGTTACGAGAAACACGCTTCCGGCTGACGGAAATATTATTGTTAACCAGCAGGCCGTAACTTTGACTTCATGGAATTTTGACGCTAGTAACTCCGGCGAAGACATTAGAATAACGCAAATCGCTTTTGCCGGCCGGGGTCAGTCAGCCACTAATACCGGCTCCTTGACCGTTTACGCTGACGGAGTTCAGCAATCGCCTATAAATGACGCGATAAGCACACAGCCCAATACTTCCACTTTTTCCCTTGAAACGCCGATTATTGTTAAGAAAGGCACTAGCGCCAAGATTGAATTAAAAGGCAATAAAACTACTGTGGCTTCTGATGCCACGGAGAACTGGGGTATGGCTGACAGCGCCGGCGCAAATGTCACGGCTTATGGCTTAAGCACCAGCAACGCCGTTACCGAGACTTTGACTCCGGACCACGGTCCGACCTTAACCAATAAAGTTAATGGAACTTTGACGATTGAAACTTCCAATAATCCTTCTTCAGCCATTCTTTTAGCTGGTTCAACGGGCAATGTCTTTTCCAATGTCAAGCTCACGGCTCAAGACGAAGATTTAAGATTAGACCAGTTAAGAGTTCTTTTGGCTGACGGCGGCTACGCGTTCAGCGGTTTGACCGGCGAGTATCGGGATGTGACCAATGTGGCGCTTTATGTCGGCACCACGAAATTAGGCAACGCGTCTATTCCGTCAACCGGTGAATACACCTTTAACTTTGACGCTGATACCCTGACTATTCTTAAGGGCACCGGTAATGCCAAGACAGTTACGATAAAAGCGGATATGTCCACTATTGATCCGAATACTGATAATGCCCCGGGTACTAACTCGGCTGACTTAAAGATTGGCTTTGGCGGCGCCAACGGCGTTAAGACAACAGGCAAATCTTCTAACACGGAAATCAGCACGACCACTTATGAAACTTACAATAATTCCACGAGCTCGGCCATGGTTTTAAGGAGCAGTAAGCCAACAGTTGCTTTACCAACTGCCAGTGCTCGTTTAGGCGCGGCTTCGTCCTTGGCTGGAGGCGGTAATATAGGCCTCTATGCCTTTAAAGTAACGGCTGACGCTTCTGGCGGCGATGTTCTGCTTTACAGAACCACTTTTGTCTTTGCCACGACCGGAGTAGATTTAGCCAGCGTTTTGATTAAAGACCAGAATGGCAGTACAATTAAAGCCGCGGTTAATCCGACTGTGGCCAACCCGGCCAGTCCTCAATACTACTATACGGCTACTTTTGACAACCCAGACTTTACAGTGGATACGACCGTGCCGAGCACAGAAGCGATTAAGGTTCCGGCCGGTGAAAGCAGAACCTTTACGGTTTACGGCACTGTGACCAATGCTTCAACCGGCGACGCTATTTCCACTTTCTTGGTTGGCGATACGGCTTCTACTTCCAATGAGGTTAATACCAGCAATTACGCCACTCAATTTGGCACGCCCGATTATAACTTTGCTTCTGAAGTAGGCAACTTTGTTTGGTCTGACAACTATAAGCAAAAGAATATTGAAGGCACTGGCGGTAATAACGCGACAACGGCTAATCAGTGGTATAACGGTCATTTGGTTCCGGGATTGGAAAACGCGGTTTCAACCACGGTCTATGTGGTTGGGTACTAGTTAATCTGAATAGTAGTTGATCTGAATAGTTTGTAACGAAAAAACAAAAAACCCTCGTTCCTTGCGAGGGTTTTTTATTTTGGATAAAAATGGAAGTTATCCACAGGCTGTTTATTTTTTTTGGGATTTATTTGTGGTATAATAAATCTGTTTGTGGATAATTTCCACTTAATTAAAAAAGGTCGAAAAAATCTTTAAGTCTTAAACTCATAACTCATAACTCACAACTCAAGAATTACGAAATTTCTTTTGTAAGATATTTTTTGAGTTTCAAGTTATAGGTTTTAAGTTTCAAGAATTAAATCGTATATGAAAAATCTATTTAGAAACGAGCGATTTTTCGCTGTTATTTTAAGTATTTTTATTTCCGTGTTTTTTGTGACTCTTTTTGTCTACGGCGTTACGACTATCGGCACCAATGTTAATACCGGCGGGAATTTAACCGTTTCCGGCTGGGCCACTTCCACTTCAGCTACGACCACTGATTATTTGTATGTTGGCTCTGACATTACTGAACCAACCGGCTGGGACTTTAAAAACGGAGATTTAATTGTTTCAGGCGCTACTTCTTTGAATTCAGCCACGACTAGTGATACTTTATCCATTGGTTCAGGCAGTAATATCCGTAAATTACTTTTCGGCACTTGCGATATTGATACCGTGACTATTACCGCTTCTTCAAGCGCTTATACTGATTGTCAGAACGCTACTAGCGTAGCGGCCGGAGATAAGGTTTTTGTCACAGCCACCAGTTCCTTGCCTGATTCCTTTGTTATTCAAGCCGCTTCCTCAACCGCGGCCGGTAAAATCAATATAAGATTATATTATTTAGGCTGGAATGGCGCGACTTTAGCCACTGGCGGCCATACGTTTTATTGGCAGGCAATAAGGTAAAGCTTGTTTTAGCGGGACCAGAAATTAACTAACCATAAAATTTCCCGGTTTATTTAGTTTCAATTCCGCTAAAAGATTGTTATGAAAAAAATTATTGTTTTTATCTTAGCTTTACTGTTTCTGCCCATAACCGTTTTGGCGGCTGACGAAGTTTCTTTTGCTCAAGATACGAATATTTCCATCGGCGGCTACGCTTTGACGATTTCCGGCGGCGGCGTGGCTGACCAAATGGTTGTCGGCGCCACTAATGTAACTTTTACTCTTTCAGCCAATTCAAGCTTAATTATTCGTTCCACCACCAGAGCTAATTTAGTTAACAATTTAAGCTTGGACATACTTTGCGGCGATTCTTATTCCCAGGTAACTGTTTCAGGCAATAGTTCCGGTTCAAGCTTGGTAATATCGCCAAGCGGCACTTGTACCGGGACAACCGGCGGCGGCAGTACTCCTTCTAGTGGAGGCGGCGGAACACCAACGCCTCCTTCTCCAACAGTCCCTACGACAAGTACCGGCGAAGTGACCGTTACTGTTTCCGAGGGCGGTAAAACAACTTTAACCACGGACGAGAGTACTAAAGCCAGCGCGGAGTTGCCGGCTAACGCGGTGAGCGCTTCCATAATAATTAAAATAGCTACTTCAACGGAAGGAACGGTAACGGGTTCCCGGCCGCTCCCCAACGGCAGAAGTCTTGTGGGTAATTACATTTATGATTACACGGCCACGGCTAACAGCCAAACGGTCAGTAATTTTAGTAAAGCGGCTACTCTGACTTTTACTTATACGGACGCTCAAATCAGCGCCTTTGACGAATCCACTCTTAAAGTTTTTTATTGGAGAGAAAGCGATTCTCAATGGGTTGCTTTGACGACCACTGTTAACGCGGCAAATAATACTTTAACCGCTGAAACTACTCATTTTACTTATTTTGCCGTTTTGGGCGCGGTGCCTGACGCGATTGAAGAGGAAGTACCAACCGAGACTCCAGCCGAAGAGGTGGTTATTAGCGACGGCGACCTCATTAAAAATCCCAATGCTTCGGGCTTGGCTCAATTTGACATTTACATTGTCAAATTGGTTGGCAGTAAAAAATTTAAGAGATTAATTCTCTCCCCGCATGTTTTTGAAAGCTACGGACATTTTGACAAGAACGGCGACGGCGATAAAGGCTGGAACGATGTGACAGATATTAATCAGGCAACAATGGATTCTTATACCACTTCTGATTTAATTCGGGAAGTAAATGACACGAGAGTTTATAAGCTGACAGCCGATGGAGACACCGGCGCCAAGCAATGGCTGAATATGAGCGCTAATGATTTTTCAGTCAAGGGGTATGACGCTGATTCCATCTACAACATTAACGCGACTGACCGCGACGCTTATACCGCTGGTTTAGATATCACAGCTTCAGGAGCGAGTCCTATCTTAAATACTATTATCATTAAAGTTTCTACTTTAAGAGTTCGCAGTCTGCCTTCTTTGGACGGAGAAGTTTTGACTCAAGTCAGCCAAGGAGAAGTCTATAATTTACTTGAGGAACAAAACGGCTGGTATAAGATTACAGCTAACGGCGCGACTGGCTGGTGCTATAGCGGAGACGCGGGCGGCTACGCGGCTAAGCAGTAATAGTTAAATATCCGAAGACTTTTATATTATTACGCAGAGCAGGTCTTTTAGATCTGCTCCGTATATTTTTGCGTTGATTTTTTGTTGATTATAATGTAGTATGGCATTATGCTTAAAAAATCTTATTTCTTAATTGGTTTTATAATCTTATTGGCCGGGCTGGCCGGATATTTTTATTTAACCAAATTTTATTTTATCCCAAAAGAAGAGAAGATATATACGGCCGCTGATTTTCCCCATGCCTTGGAAAAAATGAGCGAAGAGACCTTAAGACTTTCCCTGGAAGATCTAAATAATCAGTACCAAAAAATAAAAGAAGACGACCATGTTTATATCCGCTGGATTAATATCGGTATTTTAAAGAAGAGATTGGAAGATTACAAAGGCGCGGAAAAAGCATGGTTAGACGCTGTTAAATACAATCCGGACCAATCTTTGGCCTTTGGGAATTTAGCGGACTTATATTTGTTTGATTTAAGCGAATACCAGAAAGCCGAGGAATATTACAAAAAGGTTTTAACTATGAATCCCAATCATTTTAATTATTATTACGGATTGGCCTCTCTTTATCGCTACAATATGACCGAGAAATCAAATTTAATTGAGAATTTGATGCTTGACGGAGCTAAAATCAATCCGGCCGAGGCGGACGGTTATTATATGTATCTGGCCGGTTATTTTTACGACGGCCCGTCTAACAGCGGCGGCGATAATCAGGAAAAAGCCAGATATTATACCCAAAAAACCTTAGAGATTAATCCTAATCTTCGGGACCAACTGCCAAAGTTCTAAAATAATCAGCGAAACAGAAAATGGCCAAAACCATTATCGTTATCCCTACTTATAATGAAAAAGAAAATATTTCTCTTCTGCTAAAAGAAATTTTTAAAATCCTTCCCGAAATCCATATTTTAGTGGTTGATGACACTTCGCCTGACAGAACCGGCGAGCAAGTAAAAAAATTACAGGAGAAACACCCCAATCTTTTCTTATTGACAAATTCGAAAAAGAGCGGTTTGGGAAACGCCTATATAGAAGGTTTTAAAAAAATAATAAAAGATAATGAATTTGACTTTGCGGTAATGATGGACGCTGATTTTTCTCATCAGCCGGAATATCTGCCGCGGCTCTTAAGCGAAAAAGAAAAATACGGACTGATTATCGGCTCGCGGTATGTAAAAGGCGGCGGCCTAACCAGCCAATGGGAATTTTGGCGAAAAATTTTAAGCCGGGGTGCGAACCTTTACTGCCGGATAATACTGCGGAAAAAAATTAAAGACTGGACAGGCGGTTTTAACTGCATCCAAATCCGCTTTCTTAAAAAAATCAATTTTGAACAATTAAAATTCTCCGGCTACGCCTTTATCATCAGTTTAAAATATCTGCTTATAAAAGCCGGGGCCGAACATAAAGAAGTCCCCATTTTTTTTAAGGAGCGCCGCGGCGGAGAGTCTAAAATATCAAACGGCATTATTCGGGAAGGAATTTTTACCCCCCTTAAGCTGATTTTTAAAAAATATTTCACAGAGACGATTTCTTAAAGAGATATGTTTTAAAATGGATTTTATTCGTAATAACAAATACATCATTTTAATTTTATTTTTGGCTTTTGTTCTTTTATTTTTCAATTTGGGAAAGCCGGATATGGAAGGAGACCAAAGCGCTTACGCTTTTCGCTCAATCGGCTATATGGATTATTTGGGTTCCGATAAGCAGACAACGCCGCTTCAATGGTTTGATGAAATTCCCTGGTGGTCTAAGCTGTCTTTTCACGACCATCCGCCGTTAGTTTTCATTTTCCAGCACTTTTCAATAAAAATATTTGGCGTTTCCGCTTTTTCCGCCCGACTGCCGTCGGCTTTGGCCGGTTTTTTAACTATCTTTTTTATTTACTTAATCGGTCGGGAATTATATTCAAAGCAGGTTGGTTTGTGGTCGGCTCTTGTTTTAACAGTTTCAAATTATCTGATTTGGATTTCAAGGACCGCTTTATTGGAAGCGGTCGCGATATTTTTTATTGTTCTTTCAATTTATTTTTTTATCAAAGCGTGGTCAAAAACGAAATATCTATTTCTTTGGGCCGTTGCCTTGGGTTTGGCCTTTCTTAGCAAGTATACCACTTTTTATCTGATTCCGGTTTATTTTATTTTTATTTTGTTTAAAAAGAGGCCTTGGTTAAAAGAAAAGAATTTCTGGTTAAGTTTGATTTTAATCATCCTAATTTTTTCGCCGGTAATTTTTTATAATCTAACGATGTTTTATGAGAGAGGTCATTTTGACGTTCAGTTCTCGGCTTTATTTGGTCAAAGCAAAAACGACTGGCCGTTAGTGCAAACAGCCGCTGATTTTAATTTTAAAGGAATATTTAAAGATATTTTTAATGTTTTAAGCACGGTTTATTCGCCGATTTCTTTATTGCTTTTTATTCTTGCTTTTTCTTTTTTCGTCTATCAGAAAGAAAACCGGCATAAATTTTTTATTATCAGCCTTTTTGTTTTGTCTTTAATCGGCGCGGCCTTTTTGGGCGCGAACAATAGATACCTTTCGGTGATTTCGGTCCATTGGGCCTTAATTGCCGGTTTTTTTCTGTCCGCCCTATTAAAGTTATTTCATCGTCGGAAAGCATTAAATTTTATTTTTATCTTTATCCTCGCTCTTTTTTTGTCAGTTGATTTGTTGTATACTATCAATACTAATATTTTGCCTATTTCTTTTTCCAAGAAATTTGAGCTGGCTGTCCGGCCCGCCTGGATCGGTTATAATCAATTGGACGGATATTTTCAAGATAAATTTTCTAATCAATGCTCGAGCCGCGCTTGGATAAGGGGGCCAGTCGAAATAAATATTATTAAAAAATTTAGTAAAGGAAAATGCCAAATTAACGATCAATCCCTTATCGTCTACGACGATAAAATGGATTGGTTTGAGACGCTTTGGGTTTTTGATAAATTGAGAATTTATAATAATCTGCCGGTTTTTCACGCCGGCGCTTTGGCTCAGACGATTCAGGGAGGAGAAGAAGTTCTTTCAAACGTAAGTAATTTTAGAGAATTTTATTTTATCAGTTTGGAGAATTTGGAATCTAAAGATAAATACGCCAGCGGCGATTTCGATTTTTTTAAAAAACAGATTTTAGAGCAAAAACCGGATTTAGAGCCGGATATAATAAACGCGCCCGACGGCTCAATATCTTTTAAAATCTATAAAATAACAGATAATAAATTAGAATTTTATTAAAATGGAAAAAACATTAAAATACATCATTTGGGCCGGCTTAGCGGCTGTTTCTCTTATTCCTCTTTTAGTTAAGAGCAATTATTACTTTCCTTATATCGTGCCCAAAACTCTTGCTTTTAGAATTATTATAGAGGTGATTTTTTTGGCTTACCTGGGGCTGGCGGTGATTAAAAAGGAATACAGGCCAAAGCTGAATTTAGTTTTAGTTTTATTTTTCTTATATCTTATTTCCATTTTTTTGTCCTCAATTTTAGGCGGCAGTTTTTATTTCAGTTTCTGGTCAAATAATGAAAGAAGTGAAGGCCTGCTTTTATTGCTTCATTTATTCCTCTTTTTGATAGTTTTAAGCGCTTTTCTCAAAGATTTCAAAGAATGGCTCTTAGTCTTTGAGGCTTCTTTTCTCGGCGGTTTATTGGTCAGCTTGGTTGCTTTAGCCCAATATTTAAATGTCAGCTGGATTTTGGAATCAAGCGGCGGCACCAGACTGACTTCTACCATCGGCAATGCCGGTTATGTCGGCGGTTATCTGCTTTTTAACGTCTTTTTCGGCTTAATTCTTTTTTTTCAAAGGAAAGACAACGGATATTTGCGGTTTTATTATCTTTCGGTTATTCTTCTCCAATTATTCGTTATTTTAAACACCCAAACGCGCGGCGCTATTTTATCGGTCGGTCTTTCCGCTTTTGCCCTGATTATTTATTTGTCATTTTTCTATTTAAAGGGATACAGATCGGCTAAAATCAGCGGTATTGTTTTACCGCTTTTAATGATTATTCTCGTTGTTTTGATATTTGCCGATAAAACGGCTCCCTGGGTCCGCAAAAACCCGGTTTTTTCAAGGATTAGCGCCATATCCGTCAGTTCCACCACGGCTCAAAACAGATTGATGACTTGGCAGGCTTCTTATCTTGGTTTTAAAGAAAAGCCGATTCTCGGCTACGGCTACGAAAATTTTTATCAAGTTTTTGATAAATATTTTCCGCCCAGGATTTACGAAGACGCCGGTTCTATCGTTTGGTATGACCGGGCTCATAATATGATTTTTGACCGTCTGATTACCGGCGGGCTCGCTGGCTTGATTCTTTACTTATCTTTTTTACTGGCGCCGATTTTTTATCTGTGGAGATATTTCGTAAAGAAAAAACAGGACGGTCAGTATTTAATTCCGGTTATCGCTACGCTTTTAATGGCCGCTTATTTCATTCAGAATTTGTTCATTTTTGAAGCCTTGGTTACTTATATTCCTTTATTTTTATCTTTGGGTTTTTTATCGCGATTTTGTCCGGCTTGGCCAAATAAATTTTTAAGCTCCAATAAGCCGCATATAGTTTTACTGACCGTCGGCCTTATTCTTTTTTTACCCGTTCTTTTTATCGTGAACATCAAGCCCGCTTCGGCCAATAAAACTTTAATTAGAGCTATGATGAATCAGAATGTAAAAGATTATAAAGAAAGTTATAAATATTTTATTGAGGCCGTAGATAAAAACACTTTTGGCAATCAGGAATATCGCCAGCATTTCGGCGAGTTTATCGCCGGCGCCGTTGAGATTTCTGGCATTGACGCGAATTGGCTTTCCCAGTCAGCGCTTCGGGCCGAACAGGAATTTGACAAGCAAATTACTGAGAGACCCAAAAGCGCCAGAAATTATTTGATGGTTATGAGGTTTTTAAATAAGACTTACGGATTAAATTTAGATCGTTTAAACAAATCGTTGGAGCTGTTTAAAAAAGTAAGTCAAGTCAGCCCGACCAGGCCCCATATTTATTACGAAGCCGGCTATAGCCAATTTTATTTGGGCCGTGTTTTTGAAGGGAAGGGTGATAAAGAAAAAGCAAAAAAATATTATGAGGAATCTTTGGCTAATTTTCAAAAAGCCATTGACTTAAACGACCGGGTCGTTGAATCGTATACCAATATGATAATGGTGCTCTTGGCCGTTCAAAAGAGCGATAAAGTTCAATCTTATTTTGATAGAATGGACGAAATGGGTTTGAATTATCATCGGGAAGACGATTTAAGCCGAATGGGTAATTCAGCCATTAAAGCGGAGAACTATGAGTGGACTTTAAAATTTTATCAGGAACTAACCCGGCTTTTTCCCGAAAAGCCGGATTATTGGATTAATTTAGCTTTGTCTTACGCTTTTTTAGGCGATAAAGACAAGGCTGTTGAGACGGCCCAAAAAATAAAAAGCTTTGAGGGTGATTATGTCAAACAGGCGGACGCTTTTATTCAGGATGTTTCAGCCGGGAAGTTTAAGCGGTAAAAAAATTAAATCATCTTGGGCATGACAAAAGAGTTAAACAACTACGCTTTTATAGACAGCCAGAATTTAAATCTTGGCGTTCGCGCGCAAGGATGGGAGCTGGATTTCGCCCGTTTTCGCGTATATCTAAAAGATAAATATGATATCACGAAAGCGTTTCTTTGTATTGGCTATGTGAAAGGCAATGAGGGGCTTTATAAATATTTTCAGGAGAGCGGCTATATTTGCGTTTTTAAGCCGACATTGGAATTTCCTGACGGAGAGGTAAAAGGCAATGTTGACGCAGAACTTGTTTTACACGCGATGATTCATATAAACGATTTCCATAAAGCGCTTATCATAACCGGCGACGGCGATTTTTATTGTCTTGTCGAATACTTACTAGAGCAGAAAAAACTTCTTGCGCTTATGGTGCCGAACCACAAAAGGTATTCCGGGCTTCTAAAACGAGCTGATTTCTTGCCCTACACTAGATTTGTCGCCGATATTAAAAATAAAGTACAGAAAAAGAAAGACCCCAATGAGGACAAAACCTCATCAGGGCACCCTTTCCGTTCGTGATAATTATAGTATATCAAGTTCAAAACATATGTCA
>MHNE01000010.1 GCA_001819605.1 Candidatus Portnoybacteria bacterium RIFCSPLOWO2_01_FULL_43_11 | reverse complement strand
CGCTGTTTTTGTCCAGCAAAAAATCAATCATGAAATTTTCCGCCGATATGTAAAAGATTTTGGCTTTGACCGGCCCACTGGCATAGACTTAACCGGAGAGATTGGCGGCGATATTTCCAATTTATCAGAAAACCGGGACATCAATTTTGCCACTGCTTCCTTTGGACAAGGAGTGGCGATTACGCCCATAGAACTGATTACGGCGCTCGCGGCCGTGGCTAATCAAGGAAAAGCGATGCGGCCGTTTGTGGTTGAAAAAATTATTAAACCAAATAACGAAGAAATCATTATTGAGCCCCAAATAGTTAAAGAAGCGATCTCTAAAGAAACAACCGAACAACTGACAAGAATGATGATTAGCACAATAGAAAACAGTTATGACCGAAAAGCCCAGGTCAAGGGCTATGATGTGGCCGGAAAAACCGGCACAGCCCAAGTGCCGGATCCGGACTCCGGCGGTTATTCGGACAAAACAATTCATACTTTTGTCGGATTCGCTCCTGCTTTTGACCCGAAATTTATCGTTTTAATTAAAATAGACAACCCCAAAGGCATCAACTTTGCTTCTGATTCAATCACGCCTGTTTTCAGGCGGCTGGCCGAGTATATGTTTAACTATTTTGAAATCCCGCCGAGTGAATGAAGTTTATAAAGATATATTTCTTTGTCTTGTGTGTCTATGTTTTAAATCTTAAATATGAGAAAAATATTACAACATCTCCTCAAAATTTTATCAAAGATAGTTTTATGGAAATACAAACCGGAAATTGTGGCTGTGACCGGCAGTGTGGGAAAAACCAGCGCCAAAGAAGCGATTTATAGGGTTCTTAAGCCGCATTTTAACGCGCGGCGCAATCTTAGAAATTACAATAACGAAATAGGCGTTCCCTTAACTATTCTTGACCTTGAAACAGGAGAACGTTCTATAAAAAAATGGCTTAAAAATTTTTTAAAGGCTTTGGCAATGATTCTTTTTAAAACCGATTACCCGGAAATTTTAGTTTTAGAAATGGGAGCGGACAAACCGGGCGATATCAGATATTTAGTCAGCTTTGTGCCGATAAAAATAGCCGTAGTCACCGCTATCGGACAATTTCCGGTTCATCTGGAATTTTTCCCGGAAAAAGACAAACTGATTGAAGAAAAAGCGGCTTTAATTGAAACTCTCCCCAAAAACGGCTTGGCTGTTTTAAATTATGATGATTTATCCGTCCGCGATATGCGGGAAAAGGTCTCAAAAAACACCAAATTAATCACTTACGGCTTTGGCGAGGGGGCTAATTTAAAAATTTCTAATTATGAACTGCAAATTAGGGATTTAGAAAAAAATGATTTTGGGGTTAACTTTAAAACAGAATACGAAGGCAGTTTGGTGCCGATAAGACTCAGAAAAACTTTGGGAAAGCAGCATGTTTTAGCGGCCGGAGCGGCCGCAGCCGTTGGCTTGAATTTCGGTTTAAACTTAGTTGACATTTCGTCCGCTCTTAGAAAATACAGACCCCTGCCCGGCCGAACTAATCTAATCAAAGGAATTAAAAATACCTGGATTATTGACGATACCTACAACGCCTCGCCAAGCGCCGTTTCCGCCGCTTTGGAAATTTTAAACGAATGCGCGGCTGTTAGTGAAAAAGACCAACCCACCTTCGCTAAAGCTACGGCGGGTAAACAAAAAAGAAAAATCGCTGTTTTGGCTGATATGCTGGAACTTGGTCAATACGCAGAAGAAGCGCACAGAGAAATTGGAAAGAAAGCGGCCTCAATGGTTGATTTGCTTTTTATTGTCGGCGCCAGAGCTCAATTTATCGCTGATGAAGCTAAAAAGCATGGTTTATCTCATAAAAAAATATTTGAATTTAATGAGCCGGAAAAAGCCGGCCTGATTCTTCAGGAAAAATTAGAGCCGGGTGATATTATCTTAGTCAAGGGCTCGCAATCTATGCGGATGGAAAAAGTAGTTAAAGAAATTATGGCTGAACCGGAAAAAGCAAAAAAATTATTAGTTCGCCAGGACTGGAAGATTAGGGGAACGCTTGATTTTTAGTTTTTTTGTGTTAAATTAGAAAAGAGACGGCCCCATCGTCTAGCGGCCTAGGACATGTGCTTCTCAAGCATAAAACCGGGGTTCGACTCCCCGTGGGGCTGCATAAGACAGAAGGGAGGTGATAAAATATGGAGGAAAAATTAATCGGTAAAGTCACCCATTATTTTACGAATATTGGAGTAGGAGTGATAGAAATTACGGAAGAAATCTTAAAAGTAGGAGACTCTATTCATGTTAAAGGAGCCACCACTGATTTTGAGCAAAAAATAGAATCAATGCAGATTGAACACGAAAACGTTGAAGAAGCCAAAGCCGGACAAACCATCGGCCTTAAAACCGAACAGTCGGTCAGAGAAAACGACCAAGTTTATAAAATAGTAGAATAATAAATCCAAATTTGAATTTGAAGTTTAGAATTTGGAATTTGGCTTGTTTTGAATTAGCAAAATTCTAGATTCTAGATTCTAAATTATGCTTCCTTATTTCGTCTATAACCAAATTAATTTAGGCCCCTTAACTATTTATACCTGGGGTTTTTTTGTTGGCTTGGGCTTTCTTCTCGGCTTTTGGCTGATTTTATACCAAGCAAAAAAGAAGGAGCTTGATTCGTCTAAAATGTTTAACTTATTTATTTTGATATTTTTAGGCGCTTTAATCGGCAGTCGGCTGGGTTATGTTTTTCAGTTTCCCAAATATTATTTTTCCAATCCTTTGGAAATTTTTCAAATTTGGGCCGGCGGACTGATGCTTTACGGAGGAATTTTCGGCGCTTTATTTTTGGGTTGGCTTTATCTTAAAAAAACTAAATTAGATTTTTGGCTTATTGCTGATTTAATCGCGCCAGCCGCGGCTTTGGGAATTTTCATCGGTCGGATTGGTTGTTTTTTAGTTAATGAACACCAAGGAGCCGTCACTAATCTGCCTTGGGGTATTTTATGGCCGGACGGAATAATTCGCCATCCAGTAGCTGAATATTTGGCCATAAACGGACTAATTATGTTCTTTGTTTTATGGCTGCTAAAAAATAAATTTAAAACACCTGGCAGGCTTTTTATTATTTTTTTACTCTGGTATGGTTTATCTCGTTTTTTCTTAGACTTCACCCGCGCCAATGACACCCCCTTAGCCGACCCTCGTTATTTTGGTTTATTCACCAGCCAATGGGTTTCTTTGGGAATAATCTTATTGTGGATAACCCTATTTGCCAAGAAATATTTTTATGCTAAACTAAAGACAGGTTTATGGAAATAACTAAAGGAGAATAATTATGAATAAGGAGTTTATAAATTATTTAGATCAAAAATTTAATAAAATTGATGAGAGATTTAAAAAAAATGACGGAAGATTTGATAGGGTTGATGAAAGATTTATTAAAATGGAAAAAAGATTTGATAGGGTTGATGAAAGATTTATTAAAATGGAAAAAAGATTTGATAGGGTTGATGACCAGATAAAAGAAAAATTCAATAAAGTTTTAGATGGTCAAGATAGAATTTCTAAACAATTAACCGACCTTCAACAGGAAAGTAAAATGTCTCTAAGACTCTACCAGCGTCATGATAAAAAAATTGAAAATCATGAGGAAAGAATTTATGAATTAGAACTTAAAGCTGAACCTGTTTTATAGATTGTATTTTAATTATTTTTACTAAAAGGCCCCCGTTTCTAATGGGGTGTTTTTTATGCTATAATATCCTATATGCTAAAACCGTGGCATAGTTTTTCCGTTGAAAAAATATTCAAGGAATTAAAGACGCAAAAAGAAGGACTAACTCAAGAAGAAGCTCAAAAAAGATTACAGAAATTCGGCCTGAATAAACTGCCTCACGAAAAGCCTTCTTCAGGGTTAAGGCTTTTTTTGCGTCAATTTGAAAGCCCGCTGATTTATATTTTGCTTCTCGCCGGACTTATTACGCTTTTTATAAAAGACTATGTTGATATGTCGGTAATCTTCGGCGTCGTAGCGATAAACACCATCATTGGTTTTATTCAGGAAAATAAGGCCTCCCAAGTGCTTTTAAAACTCAAAACACTGGTCAGAGATAAAGCGATAGTTATCAGAGAGAATAATCAAAAAGAAATTGATATTCAAAATTTAGCGCCCGGCGATATTATTGTTTTAAAACCGGGCGATAAAGCGCCTTCTGACGGCCGGCTCATAGAAGCCGATAATTTAAAAATTAATGAATCTATCCTGACCGGAGAATGGCTGACGGCCGATAAACGCATTGGAATTTTAGACAAAAAAACTCCATTAGCCGACAGGGATAATATGGTTTTTATGGGAACGGTAGTGGAAGAAGGATGGGGCAAGGCAGTTGTCACGGCCACCGGCGTAAAAACCGAATTGGGGCAAATCGCGTTTTTAACCAAAAAAACCAAAGAAGAAAAAACTCCTTTTCAGAAAAAAATAGCTCATTTGGGCCGGGTAATTGGCTTAGTTATCGGCTTGATAAGTTTTTTGATTTTAATTATCGGCCTTTTGGCCGGTCATCCGTTTTTACAAATGTTTACGACTTCAGTGGCTATCGCCGTCTCCGCCATCCCTGAAGGATTGCCGGCGGCCATGACCGTGGTTTTAGCCATCGGCATGCAAAAAATTCTCAAAAGAAATGGCTTAACAAAAACTCTTTTAGGAGTGGAAACATTGGGAAACACTTCTATTATCTGCACTGATAAAACAGGCAGCTTGACCGAGGGGAAAATGAAAGTTATTGAGATAATCGCCCCTAAAAAAGAACTGATTCTAAAGATTATTACTCTCTCAAACGAAGCCTTTATTGAAAACCCGGAACAAACTATGGATAAATGGATAATTCGCGGCCGGCCAACGGACAGAGCGCTCCTTTTAGCCGCTCTTTCATTCGGCTTAAATAAAAAAGAATTAGAAGCCAAAGCGCCGCGCTTGGAAATCCTGCCCTTTACGCCGGAACGAAAATATATTGCCACCCTCCATAAAGAAACGGATAATTATTTTCTTTATTTTGTCGGCGCTCCGGAAAGGATTTTAGAAAAATCTATCTATTTTGAAACTGACCGTCATTTTGAAAAACTTACGCTCGGCGAGTTTAAAAAATTAAAAGAAAAACATGAAGAGTTAACTAAAAATGGATTAAGAGTGCTGGCCGCGGGATATAAAAAAATCAACAGTCAAGACGATAAAATCAAAGACAACATGGAAAAATTTTGTCAAGACATAGTTTTCGCGGGATTTATCGCTTTAAAAGATCCTTTAAGGCCGGAAGTAAAAGAAACGATTAACTTATGCAAGCAAGCTGGTTTAAGACCGATTATTGTTACCGGCGACCACCGCTTAACCGCCCAGGCCATTGCCCAAGAGTTGGATCTGCCGGCTAAAAAAGAAAATATTTTAGAGGGATACCAATTAGACCTTATGGAAGATAAAGAGCTCCAAAAAAAAGTTGAAAAGATTGAAATTTACGCCCGCGTTGACCCCAAACATAAAATGCGAATTATTGAGGCCTGGCAAAAACGGGGAGAAGTAGTGGCTATGACCGGAGACGGAGTCAACGACGCGCCGGCCCTTAAAAAAGCCGATATCGGAGTGGCTTTAGGTTCAGGCACTGATGTGGCCAAAGAAGCCTCGGATTTAATCCTGCTTAATAATAATTTCAGTATTATTGTGGCGGCCATTGAAGAAGGCCGGGTGATTTTGGATAATTTGAAAAAAATTATCGTTTATTTGCTTTCTGACAGCTTAAGTGAAGTGGTTCTTATCGGAGGCAGTTTAATATTGGGACTTCCCTTGCCTTTAATCCCGGTCCAAATCTTATGGGTTAATCTGATCGCTGACAGCCTGCCCAACATGGCTTTAGCTTTTGAAAAAAAAGAAAAAGATGTAATGAAACGTCGACCCCAAACAAAAACAGCTCTTTTGGATAAAAAAGTCAAAGCCCTGATTTTAATCGTGGGGGGAGTTACATCCTTAATTCTCTTTAGTTTATTTCTCTGGCTTTTTAAAAATACCAATGACTTGACTTATATCCGCACAATGCTTTTTGTCGCCTTAGGAATTGATTCTTTGTTTTATGTTTTTTCCTGTAAGAGTCTGGAGCGGCCCATTTGGCGGATTAATCCGTTTTCCAACAAATACTTAATCGCGAGCGTCTTTATCGGTTTTATTATGATGGGCATGGCTCTTTATTTGCCTCTTTTTCAGACTTTATTAAGAACAGTTTCATTAGGAATGAAAGACTGGCTGATTCTTTTGGCTATCGGCCTTCTAAATATCGCGGCTATTGAAATTGTAAAGTGGCGGTTTATCGCGAAAAAACAATGATTCTTATTTATTTAGTCATTTTTTCTCTTTGTCTTTTTATTATTATCAAAAGCGGCGCTCTTTTAGTAAAGACATTAGTTAATATATCCCACTATCTGGGACTTTCCAAATACGCGATTGCATTTATTTTGATGGCTTTTGCCACTTCGGTGCCGGAACTTTTTATTGGTCTAAGTTCCGCTTTTAATAAAACACCGGCAATTTCGTTGGGTAATATAATCGGCGCTAATATTATTAATTTAACTCTGGCTCTTGGTTTGGTCATTTTAGCGGCTAAAGGAATTAATATCACTAATCAAACAGCTAAAAAAGACGGCTGGATTATTTTTTTCTTGGCTCTTTTGCCAATTTTATTAGTTTTTGACAGCCAGCTCTCACGGCTTGACGGCCTTGTTTTGCTTTTATTTTTCTTTTGGTACATCTCACGCCTTCTTAAACAAAAAGAAAAGTTTAGTAAAACTTTAAACTCTTTAAAATATAATATTTCTCAATTCAAGGCCTTTATCAAAGATACGGGGTTATTTGTTATCGGCCTTATTCTTCTTTTAGGCGCGGCCTGGGGTCTAGTTCTAACCGCTTCTTTAGTCGCAAAAGACTTAAATCTTTCTCTAATTTTTATCGGTTTAGTTTTGGTGGCCATAGGCACAACCTTGCCGGAAATAAGCTTTGGGTTCCGTTCGGTTCTATTAAAACACGAAGAAATGACTTTGGGTAATTTTATTGGCAGTGTTTCTTTTAATTCGCTTTTTGTTTTGGGTCTCGTCGCTGTAATTTATCCCATCCAAGTTAATGATTTTTCTTTATTGCTTATAAGCGCTCTGTTCTTGGCTCTTTCTTTAATTGTTTTTAATATTTTCTTAAGAACCAAAGAGCGACTTTCTTACCGAGAAGGAATAATTCTTTTAATTATTTACGGCTTGTTTTTAACAGCCGAGATTTTAGTGAAGTAGATTTGTAAAATTCTTAAATTTATAATATTATACTCCCATGGAACAACTGACAACAATACTTTTAATCTTGGTTATTTTGGGTTTAGCTGTGGTGATTTTTTTGTCATTAAGAAAAAAACCGACCGAAGTAAATGATTCGTTAACAATGCTTCAACAGCAAATAAATCAGGTTAATCAGGTATTGGACAGCAAATTGTCCAAATCAAACAAAAGCATGCGGATTCAATTTCAGGAAAGCGCCAAGATTATCCGCGATGTGACTGAAAAATTAACCAAGCTTGACGATACGAATAAACAAGTAGTAGGTTTTG
>MHNE01000009.1 GCA_001819605.1 Candidatus Portnoybacteria bacterium RIFCSPLOWO2_01_FULL_43_11 | reverse complement strand
ATATTTTTAAAAAAGCCGGCTTTAAAGCGGAAAAAGCTTATTACGTGAATGATTACGGGGCGCAGATTTTAGCTCTGGGGCACTCGGTTTTAAAGGATAAAGAAAGTAAATATAAAGGCGCGTATATTGACGAATTGAGTAAAAGAATTAAAGAAAAAGACCCGGAAAAAGCGGGCAGAAAAGCAGCCGAGATTATTTTGGAAGAAATGATTAAAAAAACCGCTGTTCGTTTAGGCATTAAATTTGACGAGTGGTTTAGCGAGCAAACGCTTTACGATTCAGGTCAAGTTGAGAAAGCCCTAATAACCCTAAAAAAGAAAAATTTAATTTATGAAAAAGAAGGAGCTTTGTGGTTTAAATCAAAAAAATTTAGCGATGAAAAAGACAGAGTGGTAATAAAAGCAAATGGCTTTAAAACTTATTTAGCCGGCGATATCGCTCACCATCTTTATAAATTTGAAGATAAAAAATTTGATAAGGTTATTAATGTCTGGGGCGCTGACCATTATGGGGACATGAAAAGATTAAAAGGAGCCATGGAAGCTTTTAGTCACAAAGACAAGCTGGAAATAATATTTTTACAATTCGTGACTTTACTGGAAAAGGGAGAAGAATTGAAAATGTCAAAAAGAGCCGGGGTTTATGTGACGATGGACGAATTATTGGACAAAGTCGGCGTTGACGCGGTCAGATTTTTTTTCCTTCAGAAATCAGCTGACACGCATTTGAATTTTGATCTGTCTTTGGCTAAAGAGCAATCAGAAAAAAACCCGGTTTATTATGTCCAGTACGCGCATGCGAGAATATGCAGTATCCTTCGGAAAATCCGAAGTACAAGATACAAGATACAAAATACAAGATACAAAACATTGACTCACCCGAGCGAATTGAATCTAATTCGTCAGTTAATTAAATTCCCGGAGATTATTGAGAAGACAAGTAAAGATTGCCAAGTCCAGCGTCTGCCTTACTATGTCATAGATTTAGCCGCTGCTTTTCATAAATTCTATAAAGATTGTCGGGTTATTTACGATAATAAAACATTAACCCAAGCGCGTTTAGCTTTAGTTATGGCCGCGCAAATTGTTTTAAAGAATGCTTTGGATGTAATGGGAATTAGCGCCCCGGAAAAAATGTAGATTAAATTTATATGCAGGAAATTTCTAAAACAGAAGAAAAAATACTGGAAGTTTGGGAGAAAAATAAAATTTTTGAAAAGTCTCTTGAAATAAGGGACAAAAACAAGCCCTATGTTTTTTACGACGGCCCGCCTTTTGCCACTGGTTTGCCGCACTACGGCCATATCCTGGCTTCAACGATTAAAGACGTGATTCCCAGATATTTTACTATGAGGGGTTATTACGCGCGCCGGCGCTGGGGCTGGGACTGCCACGGTCTGCCCATTGAAAATATTATTGAAAAGAATTTAAAAATTTCCGGCAAAAAACAAATAGAAAAAATCGGCGTAGATGTTTTTAATAAAGCTTGCCGGGAAACGGTTTTAAAATACGCTGACCAATGGGGTAAAATGGTTAAACGAATCGGCCGCTGGATAGAATTTGAGAATTCCTATAAAACCATGGAGAGTAGCTATATGGAATCTGTCTGGTGGGCGATTAAACAAATCTGGGACAAAGGATTGATTTATCAAGGAAGAAGAGTTTTACTTTACTGCCCCCGCTGCGAGACCCCGATTTCTAATTTTGAAGTGGCGATGGACCAGAGCTACCGCGATTTAAAAGAGGAAACGGTTACGGTTAAATTCAAAGCTAAAAATCCGGAGAAATATAATTCACCCCGCACCAAAACAAGTTTGGTGCGGGGTTTGCCAAAAAACACTTATCTTTTGGCTTGGACAACTACGCCTTGGACATTACCCGGTAATGTTGCTTTGGCTGTTGGCGAAAATATTGATTATCTTGTTGTTAAACAAGGCGAAGAGAATTATATTTTAGCTGAAGCGCGTAAGGATATTCTTGATAAAGACTATAAGATTATTAAGAAAATAAAAGGCAGAGATTTAATCAGTCTTGAATATAAGCCGCTTTTTGAAATTGAAAGCATAAAAAAGACCAGCAAGAAATCCCACTATGTGTCCGCGGCTGATTTTGTCACAACTGAAGAAGGAACCGGTCTTGTTCATATTGCGCCGGTCTATGGCGAAGATGATTATAATCTGGGCCTTAAATCAGATTTACCGGTCGTTCCCCTACTCAACGAACAGGGTATTTTTAACCAGAAAGCGCCCAAATTTATTCAGGGAAAATATTTTGAAGAAGCCGAGGAGTCGATTAAAAAAGATTTAGAAAAAAGAGGTCTGCTTTATAAAAAAGAAGAGATGGCTCATTCCTATCCTTTATGCTGGCGCTGCGAAACCAAGCTTCTCTATAACGCCATCCCGGCTTGGTTTATAAACATTCAAAAAATTAAGCGCCGGCTTTTGGAATTAAATGAAAAAATCAACTGGTATCCGGCGCACTTAAAATACGGCCGGTTTAAAAAAGGCATTGAGAGCGCGCCGGACTGGAACATTTCCCGCAATCGCTACTGGGCCACGGCTCTCCCGATTTGGCGGTGTGATAACCAAAATTGCAAAGAGAAAATTTGTTTAGGGAGCTTTAAAGAGCTAAGAGAAAAAGCCGTAAATTATAAACAGGTCTATCAATCGGAAAAACTGGAAGAAGTTGATTTACATAAGCCCTACATTGACGCGATTAAATTAAAATGCGAAAAATGCGGCAAGGCGATGTCAAGGATTCAGGAGGTCATAGATTGCTGGGTTGAGTCCGGCTCAATGCCCTTTGCCGAGCTTCATTACCCTTTTGCGAATAAAGAATTATTTGAAAAACGCTTCCCGGCTCAATTTGTGGCTGAATATACTTCCCAGACCCGGGCCTGGTTTTATGTGATGCATGTTGTTTCCACAATTATTTTTGATAAAGCCCCTTTTGAGAATGTGGTTGCCACCGGCACTATTTTAAGCGAAAAAGGCGAAAAACTTTCCAAATCAAAAAGGAATTTTCCCGACCCTTGGGAACTTATAGAAAAATACGGAGTGGACGCTTTGCGCTATTATCTAATGAGCTCTGCGTTGATGAAAGCGGATGATTTATTTTTTAGAGAGAAAGAAGTGGATGAGGTTTATAAAAAAGTAATGCTGATTATTTCCAATGTTTTGTCTTTCTATAAAATGTTTGAACAAGGGGCAGAAAATAAGTTATTGCCTGAGCGAAGTCGAAGGCATACCTTGTTTTACGAAAACATTCTTGATAAATGGATTTTAGCGCGGCTGAACGAGCTGATTAAAAAAGTTACGGAGAGTATGGATAAATATAATGTGGTTTCCGCCACCAGACCGATTGGCGAATTTATTCAGGATTTGTCCACTTGGTATTTAAGGAGGAGCAGAGAACGGATTAAGGGAGACGATAAAGAAGCTCAAAAACAGGCATTAGCTGTTTTACGCTGCGCGCTTTTAGGGCTTTCTAAGATTATGGCGCCAATAATGCCTTTTATGGCTGAACACTTGTACAAAGAAACAGGCGGCGAAAAACAAAGCGTTCATTTAGAAGATTGGCCAAAATATGATGAGAAAATTATTGATTCGGCAATTTTGGACAACATGAAACTAACCAGAGAAATTGTCAGTTTGGCCTTGGAAAAAAGAGTCAGCGCTGGTATTGCGGTAAGACAGCCCCTGAATTTGCTTACTATTTATGGTCTAAAATTAACAAGTGATTTTGTCGGCCTTATCAAAGACGAAGTAAACATCAAAAAAGTAGAATTTAAGAAGCAAAAAAAAGAGCTTCAAGTAGAGCTGGATACCAAAATAACAGAAAAACTTAAAAAACAAGGTATTTATCGCGAATTGGTTCGTCAGATAAATGATTTGCGAAAAAAAGCCGGCCTGATTATTAAAGACAATATCTCGCTTTATTTTGAAACAGATTCCAAGCTGATTTTATCAGTCATAAAGAATTTTGAGAATGAATTAAAAAAGGCGGTAATTGCCACGCAGATTAAAAGAGAGAAAAGAGGAACTCAAGAAAATAAAGAACTTCAAATACAAAACGAAAAAATTTGGATTGGGATTGAAAAGGTAAAATGATCTACAAAACCCAAGGGATTATTATTAAAAAAACTGATTTGACCGAGGCAGACCGGCTTTTGACTATTTATACCAAAGATTTGGGCAAGATTTTGGTAAAAGCCAGGGCAGTTAAAAAAACACAGGCAAAACTTAAGGGGCACTTAGAGCTTTTTCTTCATAGCCATTTAATGCTGGCTCAAGGCAGAAATATGGATATTATAACGAGCGCCGAGACCATTGAGGGCTTTCCTAATCTTCATCAGGATTTGTCTGCTTTGGCCAGCGCTTATTATCTCGCCGAACTTATTGATAAGCTTATCGCAGGTCAGGAAAAGGACCAAAGAATTTGGGATTTGATTTTATCAAGTTTTCAGCAGCTAAACATTGATGTGGGAATTTTTGATGTGGGAAGATTAGCTTCCCACATACAAATTTTTGAGAATAAGCTTTTAGAATTTTTGGGCTATGATTTATCCGGCCAATCATCCTCAAAAGACCCTTTGTCTTTTATTCAGTCTCTTATTGGAGAGAAGATAAATTCAGGCGACTTTTTGAAAAAAACCGCTTTTATGATAAAATAAAAAGCATGGAATTAGAAGAATTAAAAAGAAAACTTTATAAGCCCGGGGCAGAATTTGAAGAGCGGTTAAAAGAACCGGAGATTTTTAAGCCGGGCCGGGAAAAAGAAAAAATTAAACTGGAACAATGGCAGAAAACAGAAAAGAAAAAAACATTTTTTACCCCTAAACGAAAGACCTATTTATTCCGTTTGGGCATTGGCCTGGGAGTTGTTTTTTTGATTATTATTGGTTTAACAATTTGGCGCGGTCTGACTTCTTTTGACAAAAATAAAGTGAGCTTGGAAATTTTAGGGCCGGAAAGACTGGTGAGCGGCGATGAGGCCGTTTATACGATTAAGTATAAAAATAATACAAAGATTGTCTTAAAAGAAGTCAAACTTATTTTTTATTATCCTTCTGAATCCCAGCTCCAAGGAACCGGAGATTTAATTCAAACTGTTGATTTGGATAATTTGGGAGCCGGCGAGGAAAATAAGGTTGAGTTAAAAGCGAGAATTATCGGGCTTAAAGACAGTAAAAAAACAGCCAAGGCCAAGTTAAGTTATCGGCCGAGTACAATTAATTCCCATTTTGAAAATGAAACAGAGTTTTCAACTGAAATATTTTCCGTGCCTTTGGTTCTTGATTTTGACTTGCCTGACAGATTAACCAGCGGCCAGTCTTTTAGTTTTACTTTGGAGTATCATAACCAAGCCCAAGTTGATTTTAAAGACCTTAGGCTTGAATTGGAATATCCGGCCGGTTTTAATCTTAAGTCAGCCGAGCCGTTACCCGTTGAAAGAGATAATATCTGGTCAATCGGAGATTTAATGTCCGGCGCCAAAGGAAAAATTTTCCTTAATGGGACCATTGAAGGACAGGAAGGAGAAAGAAAATCGTTCCAAGCCAAATTAGGCGTTTTAAAAGACAATCAATTTGTTTCTTACGCTGAAATAATTGAAGCGCTTCAGATTTCTGTTTCTCCTTTGTTTGTCTCTCAAACCGTTAACGATGTTGCTAATTATATTGGGAAAGCCGGAGAAATTTTAAAGTATAAGATTAAATACAAAAACACCACGGATATGAGCATTAATGAAATTATTATTACCGCTCACTTAGAAGGACAAGCTTTGGACTTATCTAGTCTGAACTTGGAAAAAGGCTCTTTTGACGGCGTTAATCAGTTAATTACCTGGAACGCCGGCAATCTGCCCGAACTGGGTCTTTTGGAGCCATATAAGGAAGGAGAAATCGGGTTTTCAGTTAAAATCAAAAAACCCCTGCCTATTAAAACATATAATGATAAGAATTTTATAATCACAAATACTGTAAAAATTGATTCTTTTAAGCCCCCTCTTCCTTTGATAAATATTCAAATAAAAGGCGAGAGCGAGCTTGTGGTAAAAATAGCCAGCGAACTCGCCATTCGGGCTAAAGGATTTTTCAGGGATGATTTGATTCAAAACAGCGGACCCCTTCCTCCTAAAATCGGCCAGACAACAACCTATACAATCAAGTGGCAACTATCAAACACTTCTAATGATTTAAAAAACGTTAAAGTGATAGCATATCTCCCTCCTCATGTTCAATGGATGAATAAGATTGAACCGGCCGGCTTTGATTTAAAATATAATTCTCAAACCGGCCAGTTAGTTTGGTTCGTGGGAGATTTGCCTTCTGCTACCGGTATTCTTTCGCCGGTCAAACAGGCCGCTTTTCAGGTATCTATTACGCCGGGTTTGGCCCATCTTGGCAAGTTGGTGGAATTAATAGGCCAGTCGCGGGCCACTGGTCAAGATTCTTTTATTGGTTTGGAATTAGAAAGCTCTGATAAACCAATTGATACAGACCTGCCTGACGACTTGACTATTAAAAGCCGAGATGGCACAGTGGTAGAATAAAATCTATGACGACTTTAGAAAAAATTGTTTCTTTTGCCAAGCGCCGCGGTTTTATCGGGCCGTCATCGGAAATGTACGGCGGTTTTGAAAGTTCCTACGATTATGGTTTTTTAGGCGCGGAATTGAAAAACAATGTTAAAAAAGCGTGGTGGAAGAGTATGGTTCAGTTAAAAGAGAATATTGTCGGTTTGGATTCGGCAATTTTAATGTCGCCAAAAATCTGGCAAGCCAGCGGGCATTTGACGGCCGGCTTTGCCGATCCTTTGGTGGAATGCAAAAAATGCCATCATCGTTTTAGAAAAGATTATTTAAAAGAAAACAAATGCCCTGATTGCGGCGGAGAATTAACCGAAGAGAAAAAATTTAATTTAATGATGAAAACTTTTATCGGGCCGGTGGAAGACGAAGCGGCCGTCACCTATCTTCGGGCCGAGACTTGCCAGGGAATTTATATGAACTATGAGTTTATAAAAGACTCAATGCGGCTTAAAATTCCTTTTGGCATTGCTCAAGTCGGCAAGGCCTTTAGAAACGAAATCACGCCCCGTTATTTTATTTTTAAAACCCGCGAGTTTGAACAAATGGAAATGCAGTATTTTGTCTCGCCGGAGGAAAAAGAAAAAGACAAATGGTTTGAATTTTGGAAAGAAGAAAGAATGAACTGGTATTTAAGCTTGGGAATTAAAAAAGAAAATCTGCGTTTTAAAGAACACGAAAAAGACGAGTTGGCTCATTACGCCAAGAAAGCAGTTGATATTGAATATAAGTTTCCTTGGGGCTGGGGGGAGATTGAGGGCATTCACGACCGGGGCGATTGGGATTTATCCAATCATTCTAAACACAGCGGCAAAGATTTGAGTTACTTTGACGATTCGCCATCTGGCGAAAGAAAGAAATTTATCCCTCATATTATTGAAACCTCGGGTGGCGTTGAAAGGAATTTTCTGGCTTTTTTATGCGATGCTTATGAAGAAGTTGAGGGCGGTCGGACTAAAACCACGGAAGCGGCAAAAGAAACAGAAGTGGTTTTAAAATTTCATAAAGATTTGGCGTCGATAAAAATTGCGGTCCTACCTTTGCTTAAAAACAAAAAAGAGCTGGTTAAAAAAGCCAGAGAGGTTTATAATTTAATTAAGCCGCATTTTATGAGCCAGTATGACGAAGCCGGTACTATCGGCCGGCGCTACAGAAGACAAGACGAAATAGGCACCCCCTTTGCCATCACTATTGATTTTGATAGTCTAAAACAAGACGACTTGACTATTCGCGATAGGGATAGTATGAGACAGGAGAGGGTTAAAATTGAAAAATTAGTTGATTATTTTTGTTCTTTGCTAAAATAGGATTGGAAAAGTATAAGAAATAGAAAGGAGGTGTTTTCTTCAATGAAAAAGATTGAGCGTCTTCAGTGGATCGAAAAAGTTTTTGGGTCAGGTTTTGTAATAGAATACATTTTTTGTAAGAATTATGAAGAAATCCTCAGGGCAATTGATTATTTCGAAGGTCGAGGTAAGGGGTGGGGATTGCGCACAGATGCGAATACAGAGACTACCCAGCAGAGTTATCTGTGTCCTTTTCTCTTTTTAGGCACTCGAGATGCGGCGGCGAAAATTTATCAAGAGAATCAAGAACGACTATATTATATTATTTGTGAAAACCTACCGGAGGTTTTATGTCACGGAGTCGCTGAATTAGTTGACGCGGAACATATTTTTATCGAGCTTAATGATAAGGAGAGAAATATAGCCCAGAGAGATATGTATAATCAGCCTAAGAATCTTAGACATTTGGGGGTAGGTCCATCGAGTTATGTTTTTCATAGAGGGATCTGGGTAAGAAGTTTTCACCCGGAGGAAACGAGTCATTATGGATTTGATAAGATTTATTACCCCATGACTTGGAATAGGATTGAGGAAATAACCTTTAGCGTAAAGACAAACAAGCAAGTAATTATTTGGTAAAGGAGGTGGATTTGAATGGCAGCAGCTCAACAAAAGCTGTTGCCATTTTTCATTGGAAAAGTATAATAAAATGATATTTGACAATTATCGTTATATAAAATAAACTATTAACATGAGGAAAACAAACAAAAAAATTTATTCTTATTCTGTTTTTTACGAAGCAGTTCTCGAGGGCGGCTACGTAGTTTTTGCGCCAGCTTTACCCGGCTGTCATAGTCAAGGCGAAACTCTTGAAGAAGCGGAAAAAAACATCAAAGAAGCTATCGAGGTTTATTTGGAGAGTTTAGCGGATCATAGAGAGCCAATTCCTGAAGAAATAAATTCTTTCCATGCATCAAAAAACCACGCTTAAAAACGGTTTAAGGATTATTACGGCGCCGATGAACGGGACGGAAACCGTGACGGTTTTAGTTTTGGTCGGCACCGGCTCTAAATACGAAACAAAAGACATCAACGGCCTTTCTCATTTCTTAGAGCATTTATTTTTTAAAGGGACTAAAAAGCGGCCCAACACTTTGGCCATTGCCGAAACCTTGGACAGAGTGGGCGGCGAGTATAATGCTTTTACTTCGCAGGAAATAACCGGTTATTGGGCCAAGGTTGACGCCGGACATTTGGACTTGGCTCTTGATTGGGTTTCTGATATTTTTCTAAATTCCAAACTAAAAGAAAAAGAAATAGAAAAAGAGAGAGGCGTGATTTTAGAAGAATTAAATATGTATTTAGACACGCCGATTAAGTATGTTAGTGATTTATGGACCGACCTTTTATACGGCGACCAGCCGGCCGGCTGGCGGGTTATTGGCACCAAAGAAACGATAAAATCAGTTAAACGTTCCCAATTTATTGATTATTTTAAAAAACATTATTTAACCCAAAACACCTTAATTACCGCAGCCGGTAAAATTAATTCAAACGACACGATTAAAAAAATTGAAAAATATTTTTCTAAAATTCAAGCTGGCCAGCCAAAAACCAAATTAAAAGTCAAAGAAAAACAGACCCGGCCAAAGACTTTAATTCATTATAAAAAAACCGACCAGACTCACTTGTATTTAGGCGTTAGGGCTTATGATTTGTTTCATCCGGATAAATACGCTTTAGGCATTTTGGCCACTATTTTGGGCGGCTATATGAGCTCCCGTCTTTGGATTAGAGTTAGAGAAAGAGAGGGTTTGGGTTATTACATAAGAACCGGAGCTGAAACTGATACGGACAGCGGCTATTTGGCCACCCGGGCCGGCATTGACAACAAGCGAGTTGACAGAGCGATTAAACTCATTTTAGATGAATATAAAAGAATCAGAGAAAAAAAAGTCAGCGAAGATGAACTTAAAAAAGCCAAAGATAATATTAAAGGCGGAACTTTGTTGGAAATGGAATCTTCCGACGCGCAGGCTTCTTTTTACGCGGGTCAGGAGATTTTAACCAATAAAATTTTGACCTTGGAGCAAAAATTCGCTAAGATTGAAAGCGTAACGGTCGGCGATGTCCAAAGAGTAGCTAAAGACATATTTAAGCCGGAAAAATTGAATCTGGCATTAATCGGGCCGTTTAAGGACAAAGAGAGATTTGATAAATTATTAATTCTTTAATATGAACCAGTCTCAAACTATCAATATTTCAACATCCACCATTTTGCGGATTATTTTGATTTTATTGGGGCTGGTTTTTCTTTATTTGATTCGCGATGTTTTGGTGATAGTTTTTTTGGCTATTGTTATTGCCGCGGCGGTCAATGGTCCGGCTACCTGGCTCCAGAGACATAAAGTGCCGAGAATTTTAGGAGTGATATTTATTTATCTTGTTTTTATTTCCGTTTTTGCTTTGATGATTTTATTGATTCTGCCGCCTTTGGCCATGGAGATCGGGGGTTTAGCCGCTGTTTTTCCTGACTACATTGAAAAGATGAGCGTTATTTTCGAGGAGTGGTGGGGAAGATATAAAATGGAAGGAAATAATTTAGGAAATCTTTTAGGCCAGTTGAGCGGTAAATTAAGCGGGGCCGCCTCAAGTATTTTCGCGACGACAGTCAGCATTTTCGGCGGCTTGTTTTCCGCCCTGATTATTTTGGTTATTTCATTTTACCTGGCGGTTCAGGAAAAAGGCATTAAGAAATTTTTAATGTCCATTACGCCGGCCGAGCATCAGCTCTATGTCTCGGATTTGGTTGGCCGCATTCAGGCTAAGATGGGCGGCTGGTTAAGGGGTCAGCTTTTTTTGGCCGTTATTATCGGAGTTTTAACTTATATCGGCCTCTTTTTTCTGGGAGTTAAATACGCTTTAGTTTTGGCTTTAGTGGCCGGGATTTTGGAGTTAATTCCCTATATTGGCCCGATTTTAGCGGCTATCCCCGCTGTCATTTTGGCTTTTTTTCAATCACCATTTTTGGCTTTATTGGTTCTTATTTTGTATATCGTTATCCAGCAACTGGAAAATAATGTTATTTCTCCTCAAGTAATGAAAAAAGCAGTCGGTCTTAATCCGATTGTTACGATTATTGTTATGCTTATCGGCGCTAAATTAGCCGGTATTCTTGGTATTATCTTGGCTGTGCCGATAACCGCCGCCATTGCCGAGTTTTTGAGAGATGTAAGGAGGAAAGAAATAGAAATATAAGAAGTGTCATGGAGTTGTAAGGATAGAAAAAGAAAGAGCAATGTGATATCATGGGGTAAAAGGTCGAGCTTAATAAACAGAGGATAAAATAAAAAATTATGTCAGAAAAATCAGGAGAATTTGAACAAATAAAACCTGAATTTAGGGAAAATGAACAGGAAAAAAAATATAGGGAAATTCGCGAAGAATTTGTAAGACAAGCATTGGAAGGTCAAATTCCTAATAGAGACCTTATAAAAAGAATGAAGGATGCGGCAAGAGAATTGGGAGCTCGCGCAGATATGATTAACGAAGATGTTGCGAAGCAGAATATGACACCAGAACAAAGACAGATAGTAGAAAATAGAAAATCGGAATTGAATCAGGCTGCTGCTGATAAAACTAGAGAAAATATAAAGCGATGGCAGCAAGAAGAAAAATAGTAATTCCTGTGGTAAGATAGTCATTGGGAGAAATTTATTACTTACGTCATATACTTACATCATTGAATGACGTAAGAGTTGAACGATGTAAGATGACGCAAGAGTAAAAGACGTAAGATTAACTAAAAACCCAGTTTAATGACTGGATTTTTAGTTTGGGATAAGCTATCATAGCTCTATGGCTAAATTATATGTAGTCGCCACCCCAATTGGCAATCTTCTAGATATCAGCTTAAGGGCTTTACGAATTTTAAAAGAAGCAGATTTAATACTTTCTGAAGACACAAGAATAACCAAAAAATTGTTAGAGCGTTATAATATTTCAAAGCCAACCGTTAGTTATCATCAGTATAGCCGTTTGTCTAAAGTTAGTTATATTTTAAGCCAGCTTAAGCGGGGAAAAAACTTGGCCTTGGTTTCAGACGCCGGCACTCCGGGAATTTCCGATCCCGGGAGTAAATTGATTGAAGAAGCGGTTAAAAAATTGGGTAATCAGGTGGAAATTATTCCCATTCCCGGCCCTTCTGCCATTACAACGGCTCTAAGTATTTCTGGCTTTCCGGCTGATAAGTTTCTTTTTCTCGGTTTTCCGCCCTCTAAAAAGAAAAGAAATAAATTTTTTGAAGAAGTAGTTAACTCTAAATATACAGTCGTTTTCTACGAATCCCCCCACCGAATTCTAAAAACCCTAGAAGAGTTCAATGTCATTCTGAATGTCAGCGAAGAATCCCTTAGAAAACAGCTTGTTCTCTGTCGCGAATTGACCAAAAAATTTGAAATAATTTATCGGGGCGATATTAAAGAAACAATCAATCAGCTTAAAGAGGATAAAATCAGAGGAGAGTTTGTAGTGATCGTCGGGAGAAAATGAAGAGTCTATAATATGACAAAAAAATTTTATATCACAACTCCTATTTATTATACTAATGACCCGCCGCATGTAGGGAGCGCTTATACGACCATCGCGGCCGATGTTTTAGCTCGCTATTATCGTTTGAAAGGCAAAGAAGTATTTTTTTTAACCGGCACAGATGAGCATGGTGAAAAAATTGCCCAAACTGCGGAAAAAGCCGGTAAATCGCCGCAGGAATTTGTTGATGAGATAGTTAAATCTTTTAAAAAAGTTTGGCAAGCGCTTAATATTTCTTACGATGATTTTATAAGAACCAGCGAGGAAAGACACAAAAAAGGAGTCAATAAATTTTTATTAGAGCTTAAAAAAAGCGGAAAAATTTATCAAGATAAATATGAGGGGCTTTATTGTGTTGGCTGTGAGAAATTTATTACAAAAAAAGAATTAGTGGACGGTAAATGCCCGGACCATCAAAAAGAACCGGAAAAAATTTCAGAAACGAATTATTTTTTTAAGTTATCAGATTTTTTAGACGAGATCAAAAAACTTATT
>MHNE01000008.1:77550-89080 GCA_001819605.1 Candidatus Portnoybacteria bacterium RIFCSPLOWO2_01_FULL_43_11 | reverse complement strand
AAGAAGGAAGCAGATTGATAAAATCCCTTATTCACAGGGGATTTTGTTTTTGGGTTTTAATTTGAATGTCCGCTATGACTTGACAAATTTCTAAATATCATTTATCATCCTAAAATGGGGGAATAAGATTTCTTCATTTTTTTATTGGGAAAAACCGCTTGCGCCAACAGTAAAAAATATGATTCTTAAAAGTTATTATAGGTAATTATGTCTGCCCGTCGAAAGAGAAATTTGTTGAGGCTGGGATTATTTATAAAGGAATAGGGAAATAAGTATTATATGGTTTATTTATTTAGAAAAACTTCAACATTCGTAAAAAATAGACAAATTAATAGCTGGCTGATTTTCTTTTTGTTAGTTTATATTATCTTTGTTATTAAATTGATAACAATTCAAGAAATTAATAACAGTGTTTTTTTTGCTGTTTATAGCCTTGCTGTTTCTTTTTATATTTTAAGCCGTTTTGCTATCGCTTATTTTTACGAACCGGAATCTGCTAAATTTGGTAAAAATTATCAGCCGTCTGTTTCTTTTGCTGTACCTTCAAAAAATGAAGAAAAAAATATCAGAGAAACGATTCTTAAAATCGCTCAAACTGATTATCCAAAAGATAAATTTGATATTATCGCGGTAAATGACGGCTCTACGGATAATACCTTGGGAGAAATGAGGAAAGCCAAAAAAATTGCTATGGGGGGGGGCGTAAAAGTTGAGGTAGTTGACTGGAAAGTGAATAAGGGCAAACGGGAAGGAATGGCTGAATGTGTGAGGAAATCTAAAAATGAAATTATTATTTTTATTGACTCTGATAGTTTTGTGGAGCCGGATTTGGCAAAAGAGATTGTTAAATATTTTATAGATTCTAAAATAGCCGCAGTGGCAGGACACGGCTATGTGGCAAATGCCGATACTAATACACTTACGAAAATGCAGGATGTTCGTTATTTTGTGGCTTTTAAGGCTTATAAATCGGCTGAAGCGCTTTTTGGCACGGTAACTTGTTGTTCCGGTTGTTGTTCCGCTTATAGAAAAAAATATGTTCTTGAAGTGATGGATGCGTGGCTTTATCAATCGTTTTTGGGAGTGCGTTGCACTTATGGTGATGATAGGAGTTTAACGAATTTCCTTTTATTAAAAGGTTATAAATCTTTATTTGCGCCCGAAGCTAAAGCGTATACTTTTGTCCCCGATACATTTAAAAAGTTTATGAGACAACAGTTGCGTTGGAAAAAATCATGGGTAAGAGAAAGTTTGAAGGCGGGATTATTTATGTGGAAGAAAAATCCTATTATGAGTATTTCTTTCTATTTGGGCGTGATCTTGCCTTTGTTTGCGCCGGTTATTATTGTCCGCGCCTTAATCTGGTATCCATACGCAACCGGTAAAACACCATGGTTTTATCTTTTGGGTTTGCTCTTAATGGCGATTGTTTATGGTTTATATTATTTCATTTATACCAAAGATAAAAAATGGGTGTACGGTGTGTTATTCGCCGTTTTTTATACGATTATTTTAATTTGGCAATTACCGTGGGCGATTTTAAATTTGCGCGATCCCAAATGGGGAACGCGGTAAATTATGAAATCAATTTTTTTAAAAAAGATATTGGTAATGTCAGCTATTCTTGGCATTCAGGGTTTTTTTCTATATGCGTTTTATATCAACGAGGGTTTAATTTTTAATTTCAAAACTTCGTATTTAACTAAAGTTTATTTACCTTCCTATATCCAATCGTTAAACAATTTAAAATTAAAGACAGGTAATTATTTAGTGAGCGTAGCTTCTGTTTTCAATTTTAATACTGTTTACTCCGAGAATATTTTTTCTGGAGATAGTCAATACGCAAAATCAATTCCTGTATTGCTCTATCACGGAATAATTGAAAATGCGGACGGCTCAAATATTTTATTGGAAGATTTTAAGGACCAAATGTTCGCTTTGAAAAAAGCTGGTTGGGAGACGATAACTCTTGATGATTTTTACGCTTTTATGCGAGACAAAAAAGAATTGCCTGACAAATCGTTTCTTTTGACTTTTGATGATGGTAGAAAAGACAGTTATTATCCGGTTGATCCTATTTTAAATGCTCTGGATTATAACGCGGTGATTTTTGTTATTACCAAATATTCATTAGAAGATAAAAGTGGCAATTTTTATTTATCAAAAAAAGAATTAAAACAAATGGCGAAAAGCGGCAGATGGGAAATTGAGGCGCATACGCGAGAAGGACACGATATTTATAAAATTTCTCAAGATGGAAAGCAGGGTCACTATTACAGCAATAAATTATGGCTTGATGATAAAAACCGTCTTGAAACCGAGGAGGAATTTGTTAATAGAATAAAATCAGATTTTATTTCCGCCAAAAGTGATATAGAACAGGGGCTTGGCGTGGAAGTAATAAGCTTTGCGTTTCCTTTTGGAGATTTTGGGCAAGATTCCGTAAATTTTCCGGAAGCGGAGCCGATTATTTCAGATTTAGCAAAATCAATTTACTCAACGGCGTTTTATCAAGTTTGGCCGGGGAAAGATTTTAGCTTTAATTATCCGAAAGAAAATCAATTTCTAATCAAAAGGATTGAAGTTAGGTCTTATTGGAGTTCCGATAATTTACTGAAAGTATTAGACACCGCAAAAGCGAAAAGTCTTCCTTATTTTGATAATTTTGGCGATTATAATGGCTGGGTAAAGAAATGGGGAAGGATATTATTTGATGATAACGGATTAAAAATAATGTCTTTAGAAGATTCAACAGGCGCTGTCACTATATTAGAGGGTTCTTACGATTGGTCAAATTATCTCTTTAACTCAAAAATTTATTTTAATAAAGGAGAAACCTTTAGTATCCTTGGGCGATTTTTAAATGACGATAATTTTGTTGCTTGTGTATTTTCTAATAAGTCCATTAAGATAGAACAAGTTCTCAATGGTAACAAAAAAATTATAGCCGAACAACAGGGAGACTTTCAACTTATTGGAGGGGTTTATAATGCAGGAATAGCTCTTAAAGGCGGTGCGGTAAATTGTTATTTAGATAACTATTTAGACAATGAAATAACCATAACAAGTTTAGGAAGCTATAATTTGGACCCGCTTTTAGATTTTGGCGGTATTGGTTTTAAAATATGGGATCCGCAATTTAATAACAGCGAAATGATTATTAAAGAGGTTTCTATTAAAGAAATAAAGTAAGAAAACAATATGATATTAAGTATAGGTCAAAATAAGAAAAAGGTTTTAATAAAATTATTATATTTTTTAATCCCGGCTTTTATATTTCTTGGTACTATATTCATTCTTTGGTCTCTTGTGAGCTCGCAGCCATTTGACCATGATGAATCCGTATATTTAACAAAAGCTCGCTCCTGGATGGAGGGCGCACCGGCCGATCAATTTGTAATCTATAGACCAATTGGAATGGTTAGTTTTGGTTGGATTTTTCTTCATTTTAGTGATTCCGAAAAAGTAGTACGTATCTTCGGCGTTATTTTTGGAGCACTGGCCATTCTTTTTATCTATTTGTTTTTTAAACGGACGTTTGGTGTTCCGGTCGCATTAGGTGTTACCGGTGTCGTAGGAACATCATCATTATTTCTACAACAAGCCTCACGGTTTTTTAATGATATTCCATCCTCCGGCTTTTTAATTGGGGTTCTTTATTTGTTTTATATCCATTATGAAAGTGCAGGCAGAAGTAAATCAATTTATTTTGTAGGACCATTAGTCGCACTTGCCTTTTATATTCGTTATGGTGTGGCAACTACACTTGGTGTTATTGTAGTATTATCGTTTTTTATATTATTACCAAAGTTTAGGCAGAAAGAAAATGTAAGTTACTCAAAACTGCAAACCACGCTTATTATTAGTATTTTATTATTTACCCCGCATTTTTTGGAATCGTATATCATAATGAAAGACCCTTTAGGTATTTTAAGGCTTAGTGGTAAAGCTGCACAGCGTCAATATCTTGGAGAAGGACTAGTAAATTATATAAAATGGTTGCCAAACGAAATTGGAGGTTGGGTTCTTGGTATTACTGCGATTATAGGTATTATCGCGACAATTATTATTATTTTTAGGAAAACTTTGCGGCAAAATTATGTTAGTTTATTCTGGATTGGTAGTATTGGTCTTTTAAGTTTTTTTGCAACAGGATTGTTAGTACATGCAGAAGCGAGATATGTCTTTTTCTCTATGGTTTTTCTCTCTAGTGTAGGTATTGCGAGTATGTACTATTTATTAAGAAATCGATCAGTAATAGTTGCCAATTTACTTATGGTAATTTTTTTATTTGTCACATTCTATTTTGCACTTATTCATTATCAGAATGTCAATTCATTTTTTAACGAAAGGGAAGTAAATAAGACTAGTATTGCCTATATTGAGGCATTAAAAGTTATCCGTAAAGATAGTTCTAGTGAAAATGGATGCGCTTTATGGTTGATTCCTTTTCGTCCAACAGCTTCTTGGTATTCTAAATGTAATATATTAATAGTTAATGATATTGATACATTCGAAAAAGATATTCGTATACATTTTAAGAAAGATCTTTATAGTCTTGTTTTTACTAAATTTAAGGAACCTCAAATTACTCAGGATGAATCCGAAAAATACGGAGTTATTTTGACTGAAATATTCCGTGTAAATAAATTGTCTTACGGTGATTTAATTGTTTATCGCATATCGCGAAAGAACTCCGACGAAGAAGATTACCTTAATTTGTTAGAAAAATAAAATGAAAAAATATATTTTATGAAAAACCAAATAATAATCTTGGCCGGCGGCAAGGGAACCAGAATGAAATCCGATCGGCCCAAGGTTTTGACGAAAATAAAAGACACCGCCATAGTAAATCATTTGCTGAAGAATGTTGTTTCAGTGTGCGAAAAACCGGTGATAGTGGTTGGGTATAAAGGAGAGGAAGTAATTAAAGAAACCGGGAATAAATATCGTTATGTCTGGCAGAAAAAACAATTGGGAACGGGACACGCTTTAATGCGCGTCAAAGAAGAAATGAAAAACGGAAAAGCAGAGAATATTATCGTTGTGCCGGGAGACCACCCATTTTTAAGCGCTAAAACTATTAATCATTTAATTAAATCGCATATTAGACGAAATGCGGTTATTTCCGCGGCTGTTATTAAGGTTGATAGTTTTGAAGGATTGAATAGCGGTTTTTATGATTGCGGAAGGATTATCAGAAATCAAAACCAAGAGATAGAAGGCATTATAGAGCTAAAAGACGCTGATGAAAAACAAAGACAGATTAAAGAGGTTAATGTCAGTTATTATTGTTTTAAAGCGGATTGGTTGTGGGGCAACATAGATAAATTAAAGAATAACAATAAGGCTAAAGAGTATTATTTGACGGATATGGTAAAAATAGCGGTTAAGCAAGGAGAAAAGGTTAATTCTATGGTAATACGAAATTCTTTGGAGGGACTCGGAGTAAATACTCCGGAACAATTAAGGACGGCGAAAAGTTCTTTAAGGTCTTAATAGCTATAACCTAAAATTAAGATAGGAGGAGAGAAGATGGGTAAAATAGCAATTTTTATTCCTGTTTATAATGAAGCAGAAACACTGGGCGAGATCTTGAAACAGATTCCGCCTAAGATATTATCTTACTCAACGGAAATAGTTGTCGTTGACGATAAGTCAGGCGACAATAGCGCGGAAATTGCCAAAAAGTTCACTCCGCATGTTATTGAGTCAAACAAGAATGGGGGCGTTGGGATGGCAACAAGAAAAGGATTTGAATATATCGCTAAGAAAGGAGGGTATAGATTTGTGATTAAACTTGACGGCGACGGACAACATTCATTGCATTTTTTGCCTCAAGTAGCCGCTAATCTGGAAAAAGGCGCGGATGTAGTAATTTGTTCGAGATTTCATCCTTTGTCCGATCAATCCTATACGCCGATTGATAGAATTCTTCTTAATATGATTTTTACTGAAATTATTAAGAAGATTACCGGCTGGAGCATAACGGACGCGCGCAGTGGGTATATGGGATTTCAGTTTGGCGACATAAAGAAGATTGCCGGCGATATAATCATTCCCCGTTACGGAGTGCCTATGGAAATTTTGCTGCGTATTTGGAATATAAAACCCGATGCTCGGATTTATGAAATTCCTCATCCGGCAGTTTACGGCGGACTATCGCAGAAGCTTCAAAGGAAGTACTCTATTGAGAAGATAGGAGACAAGGGGAGTCGTCTGCAAATTGCTTACGCCGCTCTTCTCGCGGTGGTTGAAGATCTTAAGATTCCAAGAGAAAAAATTCTTGGAATAAACGGTTTAAAGTGTTAGAAACTATTTTGTTGGCGCGCGGCTTTTCGGAGTCGCGCGTCTTTTTTGTAACGAGAGTTTTAATTACAGGGGATTTTGTTTTTTGGGTTTTAATTTGAATATCGCTATTTCGCGATTTAAAAAATTTTAGTATAATTCTTTTGTATGCGCAATTTTGAATTAGCCAAGATATTTTACGAAATCGCTGATTTTTTAGAGATACGGGAAGTTGAATTTAAGCCCCGGGCTTATGAAAAGGCGGCTCGGGTTTTAGGAACTTTGGAAAAAGACGCGGGAGAAATTTATAAAGATGGGGGATTAAAGGCCTTGGAAGACATTCCCGGCGTGGGCAAACACATTGCTTTAAAAATTGAGGAGTTTATTAAAACCGGTCGGATAAAAGAGTATGAAAAACTAAAGAAAAAATGCCCGGTTGACATGGAAGCCCTGACCGCCGTTGAGGGTTTGGGCCCCAAAATGATTAAAGTTCTTTATCAGAAATTAAAAATCAGAAACTTAAAAGATTTGGAAAAAGCGGCTAAAGACGGAAAAATCAGAAAACTGGAGAAATTCGGAGAAAAAAGCGAAAAAAATATTTTACAGGGCATTGCTTTTTTAAAAAAAGGCAAGGGGAGATTTTCACTTGGTTTTGTTTTGCCTTTGGTCGGAAAAATTATCAGGGAATTGAAAGAGTTAAAAGAAGTTCAGGAAATAAGCCCGGCCGGCTCAATCAGACGAATGAAAGAAACTATTGGCGATATTGATATTTTGGCTATTTCAAAAAATCCGGAAAAAGTAATGGATTTTTTTGTGAACCGTTCGGGAGTGGAAAAAGTTTGGGCCAAAGGGCCGACTAAGTCTTCAGTTCGGCTAAGGGAAGGATTAGACTGCGATTTGCGGGTGATTAAAAAAGAGAGCTTTGGAGCGGCTCTTCAGTATTTTACCGGCAATAAAGACCATAATATTCTCACTCGCCGTCTGGCTATGAATAAGGGGTTAAAGTTAAACGAATACGGAGTGTTTAGGGGTAAAAAAAGAATCGCCGGCCGGACGGAAAAAGAAGTTTATCAAGCTATAGGCCTGCCTTACATTGAACCGGAACTAAGAACAAATACCGGGGAGATTGAAGCGGCGTTAAAGGGGCATTTGCCGAAAATTATCAGCTATAATGATATTTTAGGGGATCTTCAAGTTCATACTAAATGGAGCGACGGTTCTGATACTATTGAAGGAATAGCCGAGGCCGCAAAAAAAATGGGCTACCAATACATAGCCATTACTGATCATACCGGCGATCTTAAAATAGCCGGGGGACTGGATGAGGAAAGGTTATTAAAACAAATGGAGGAAATTGATAAAATAAATAAAAAATTTAAAAATTTAAAAATTTTAAAAGGTTGCGAGGTTAACATCAGAAAGGACGGCAGTCTGGATATGCCGGATGAGATTTTAGCCAAATTGGATATAGTTTTGGCCGCTGTTCATTCCGGTTTTAAAACGGATAAAGATTCAATGACCAAAAGAATGATAAAAGCCATGGAAAATCCCAATGTTGATGTTATTGTTCATCCGACCGGCCGGGTTCTTTTCCGGCGGGGGCCATATCAATTGGATTTTGAAGAAATTTTAAAAGCGGCTAAAAGAACCAAAACAGCCCTTGAAATTAACGCTTTTCCGGACAGATTGGATTTAAAGGATACTGACATAAGGCAAGCCGTTGAAGCTGGAATTAAATTAGTGATTAACACTGACTCGCATCATCAAAACCAGTTTCATTATATGGAACTGGGAATCGCTCAAGCCCGGCGCGGTTGGGCCGAGAAAAAAGACATTCTGAACACTCAACCAGTTGAGAAGTTATTGGAGAATTTTTTATGAAGAATTGGCTTTTAGTTTTTCTCTGGCTGGGTTTTATTTCTTTTCTTTCTCATCAGCCGGATTTAAAATCAGACTTGCCCGGCGCCTGGGATTTTATTTTCCGCAAATTAGCTCATTTTTTTGAATTTGCCATTTTGGCTTGGTTGTTTTTTCGCGCCCCGTACCGAAACAAGTTCGGTACGAGACAGGCCCTCAATCAAAATAATAACCGGGCTTTAATCGCGGCAATAATTTTTTCCGTCCTTTTCGCTTTTTTTGACGAGTGGCATCAGGGTTTTATTTCCGGCCGCGTGCCTTCTTTAAAGGATGTAGGCATTGATAGCTTGGGAGTTTTTTTATCCGCTTGGCTGATTAAGAAAAAAGTGATAAAATGACAATATATGTTTGATTTTTCAAAAAAATCAGTCCTGGGTTTGGACATAAGCGATTTTTCTCTAAAAATTATTCAGTTAAAAGGGGATAAAAAAGGAATAAATTTTACGGGTTTTATCAGAAAAGATATTCCGGCCGGCGTAATTCAAGGAGGGGAAATTAAAAAAGAAGAAGAGTTAATTACCATTTTAAAACAAGCTCTTCAGGAGGGCAGAAAAAATGGCTTAGAGACCAGACGGGTTGTTTGCAATCTGCCGGAAGAAAAGGTTTTTATAAGAATTATCCAGCTGCCCAAGATGAAGGAGGAAGAAGTTGAGCAGGCCATTAAATGGGAAACCGAGGCCCAGATTCCTTTGACTATTGATGAAGTTTATTTAGATTGGCAGATTATTGAACCGCTTAAGAATCATTTAGACCATTTTGACGTTTTAATAGCCGCGTCGCCAAAAACTTTAATTGACGGTTATTTGTCTGTTTTAAAAAAAACAGGCCTTAAACCGCTGGCCTTAGAGCCGGAATCAATGGCTATGATAAGAAGTTTAATCAAAGAAGATAAACCTCTTGCCCCGGCAATGGTTATTGATTTGGGGGAAACCGGAACTAATTTCGTTATTTTTTCAGCTTCGGCTATTCGTTTTACTTCTCATATTCCTATTTTGGAAAACAATAACGATTTTGTTAAACAAATTCAGGACTATATAAGTTTTTATCGTGAACATAATAGTCATATTCATGGAACAGACGGAGCGATCGGCCAAATTTTACTTTGCGGCGGGAAATCTCTTGTGGGCGATTTGCCGTCCTTTCTTTCTAAAAAATTAAATTTGCCGGTTAAATTAGGCAACCCGTGGATTAATATTTTTATAACTCCGCCTAAAAATATCTTAGGTTTATCCCATAAAGAATCCATAATTTACACCACGGCGCTCGGTTTGGCTCTTAGGGAGTTTATATAATTTTTATGCTTAAGCTTAATCTTCTGCCCTCTCAAGAAAAAAAAGAATTAAAAACAGCCGAAATGAATCAATGGTTTATTCTTTTCGGCGGCTGGCTTTTCTTTTTTTTGATTATTTTTATTTTGCTCTGCTTGAGCGTTTATTTTTATCTTTCTATTTTAGTCAGGGCTCAAAACGATTTAATGGAAGCCCAAGAGCGCCATAACAAAACTCAAGAATCGGCGCAGTTTGAAAAACAAATTCAGGAAGCCAACCAAAGCGTCAGCCAAGTTTACGGCCTTCAAAAAGGATTAAAGAGCTTGACGCCGGTTTTAGAAGAATTAGTCGGGCTGGCGCCCGAAGGAGTTTCTCTGACTGATTTTTCTTACGAGAAGAGTTTTTCCCGGATTGAGCTTAATGGCCGCGCTCTTTTAAGGGAGCAATTCCTTATTTTTCAGAAAAAAATAGAAGAAAGTCCCGATTTTACGGACATTGATTCGCCTATTTCCAATTTACTCAAGCAAAAAGACGTGGATTTTGTTTTAAGTTTTAAAATTACTCAATGAGATTTCTTAACCTAAAACGACCCCCTTTATTTTTTCTTGTCGGGATAATTATTTTGGCGATTATTGTCTATTTTTTGATTTTGCCCTTGGTTAATAAAATTAAAACCGCTTCCCAAAAATATTTGTCCAACCAAGAAGCTCTTTTGAAGCTGGAAAAAAGAGGAATGATTATTACGAGCCTTAGAAAGTCTTATCAGGAAAAAGAAACCGACTTGGCCAAAATCAAAGAGGTTTTTCTCGCTCCAGAAAAGACGGTCGGCTTTATTTCCAATTTGGAGAATATCGCCGTTCGAACCGAAAATAAATTCGAAATTCAGACGGCCGAGCCGCTGGTTAAAAAAGAAAGAGAAGAATTTCCCTCCCTTAATTTCCGCATTTCTTTAGAAGGGAGTTTTAATAATTTATTGAAGTTTATAGCTCATTTAGAAAACAGCCCATACCCGCCTTACCGCTTAATAAGTTTGGAAGACCTGACTATAAAGAAGTTAAAAGCAGGAGAAGTTCAGAGTAATTTTAATATTAAAATCTATACCCGATGATTAAAATTCCTCCGTTTAATTTTAAAAAAATATATATTTTTCTAAGGACTTACGAACGGTGGATTTTGGGCGCAATTTTTCTTTTACTGCTTTGCTTTAACGTTTTAATTGTTTATCAATATATTTATTTGGCGGTCAACAAACAACCGGAATTAAAAACCGATAAGATGGAAATCAATCAAGAGATATTGGGAAAAATCTTGGATGATATAGAAGAAAGAGAAGAAACCTTGTCTCGAGTTTTAAAAAAACAATACTCTGACCCCTTTAAATAATTGGTTTGCTTTTTCTATTTTTTTATGTATTATAAAAAAGAAGCGAGCCCTCGTAGCTTAACTGGATAAAGCAGGACCCTTCTAAGGTCAAGAGTGCAGGCCCGCCCCGCACCATTTGTTGCCCCCATAGCTCAATGGATAGAGCAGTAGCCTTCTAAGCTATGAGTCCAGGTTCGACTCCTGGTGGGGGCGTTAAATGGTGCGGGGTGAAAGTCCTGCCGAGGGCGCGTGTGGTGGCTATAGTTTAATGGTAAAACTCCGCTCTGTGGAAGCGGTATCGAGGGTTCGATTCCCTCTAGCCACCCAATTTATAATCAGATTATTTGACACTTCGCCTCTAATTTGTTAGTTTTAGAATTAGAAGCGGTTTTTTATTTACAGAGTAAACCTTTTATGCCCACGATTCATCAATTAATCAAAAGACCGAGAAAAACAATTAAAAAACAACCAACCGCGCCGGCCCTCTGGCGGAGTTTTAATTTGCTAAAAAACAAGCCCAAAAAAACTCCTTCTCCTTTTAAGCGGGGAGTCTGCGTTCAGGTAAAAACAGTTACGCCGAAAAAGCCAAACTCCGCTTTAAGAAAAGTGGCGAGAGTCAGATTGACCAATGGCATGGAAGTAACCGCTTATATCCCGGGCGAAGGTCATAATCTTCAGGAGCATTCAGTGGTTTT
>MHNE01000008.1:0-77541 GCA_001819605.1 Candidatus Portnoybacteria bacterium RIFCSPLOWO2_01_FULL_43_11 | reverse complement strand
TAATTCGCGGCGGCCGGGTTAAAGATTTGCCCGGCGTTCGTTATCATGTGGTCAGAGGAATTTTAGACACAGGAGGAGTGGAGGGAAGAAAGCAAAAAAGAAGCCGGTACGGGACCAAAAAAGCAAAATAATAATTTATGAGAAGAAAAAGAAAAATCAAAAGACAGATTCAATCAGATCCCAAATATAATAATACTTTGGTGGCAAAATTTATTAACCATATTATGAAAGAAGGAAAAAAATCCACGGCCCAGCGGGTGGTTTACGGCGCTTTTGAAAATATTGAAAAACAAATTAAAAAAGATCCTTTAGAAATTTTTGACCAAGCCGTTAAAAACGCTTCTCCTATTTTAGAGGTGAAGTCCCGGCGGATTGGCGGCGCGCATTATCAGGTGCCGAGGGAAGTGCGGGGAGAGCGCCGGATTGCTTTAGCTTTTCGCTGGATTATTCAAGCGGCCAAAAGTAAAAAAGGCAAGCCCATGTCTATTAAATTAGCCGCTGAACTCATTGAGGCCTCGCAAAATCAAGGCGCGGCCATTAAAAAGAAACAAGACACGCACCGCATGGCAGAAGCCAACCGCGCTTTTGCCCACTTTGCCTGGTAATTGATCAATTTATTTTGATTTGGTAGAATTAAATATATGAACCGCATTACTTACAATAAAAAAATATTTGGCGGCAAACCGATTATAAAAGGAACTCGCATTTCCGTTGAGTTTATATTGGAGCTTTTGGCTTCTGGAATGACCGTTGAAGAAATCGTCGAGGAATATCCCCGTCTTAAAAAAGCCGATGTTTTAGCGGCCATTGATTACGCGGCCAAGACAGTCAAGCGTGAAGAATTAGTTTTTGCTTGATTTTATGAAGGGTTTTATAGCTGACGAAAATATCGCTCCGATAGTTATTAAAACCCTAAGAGACAAAGGTTTTGATGTTTTGGGTATCGGAGAGAATAAATTTTACGCTATGAATGACGAAGAAATTTTGAAATTGGCCGAGAAACAAAAACGGATTATTATTACTCATGATAAAGATTTTGGAAATCTTATCCATCAATTTCATCAGAAACACAGAGGCGTTATTTTATTAAGATTAAGAGATCAATCTCCGCAGAATGTTATTCGTTATTTAATTCCTTTTCTAAAGAAGTTTAAATTGAAGAAATTAGAGGACAAATTGATAATTATTCGAGAAGGCGTGGTTAAAATTCTGTAATTTCACTTTTAAAAGAACGAGGCGGTTTTTTCAGCCGACCTGGTTTTTTATTTTTAGGCTTGACCCCGCACCTATTGAGGATTTTTATTAAAAAACAAATTCACTTTGTGAATTTGCTTATCCTTAAAAGGCGCGGGGTTGATAAATTTATTTTAATTTGGTAGATTGGGTTTATGCCGCGGCAGTATCCGATTGAGAAAATTAGGGACATTGGCATCATCGCTCATATTGATGCCGGGAAAACGACCGTTAGTGAACGGGTGCTTTTTTATACGGGCGTTTCCCATAAAATCGGCGAGGTTCACGAGGGCGAAGCGATTATGGACTGGATGGCGCAGGAAAGAGAAAGAGGCATCACTATCACTTCAGCGGCCACGACCTGCTTTTGGACGCCGCGAAAATATTTATCCGGTAATAAAGAAAAAAAGGAAGAATATCAGATTAACATCATTGACACGCCCGGCCATATTGATTTTACCGTGGAAGTCCAGCGCTCTTTAAGAGTTTTAGACGGCGCCGTGGTTGTTTTTGACGGCGTGGCCGGGGTAGAGCCGCAATCAGAGACGGTTTGGCGTCAGGCGGATAAATTCAAAGTGCCCCGTATTTGCTTTATTAATAAACTGGATCGGACCGGCGCCAGTTTTGAAAAAAGTTTTCAGTCTATTTTGGAAAGACTGACTCCTAACGCAATAGCCGTTCAGATTCCGATTGGTTTGGAGGATAAGCACGAGGGAGTGATAGATTTAATCAGAATAAAGGCCTATAAATTTCAGGGTGATTTCGGAGAGAATGTGTTTGAAGAAGAAATTCCAGACGAATTAAAAGCGGGCGTTATGGAAATAAGAAAAGAATTGGTGGAAAAAATATCCGAACAGGATGAACAATTATTGGAAAAATATTTGGAAGGACGGGAAATTAACGAGGAAGATTTAAGAAGAGTTTTGAGGCAAGCCGTTATCAACTATCAATTAGTGCCGGTTTTTTGCGGTTCAGCCCTTAAAAATAAAGCCGTTCAATTGCTTTTAGACGGGATAATAGATTATTTGCCTTCGCCAATAGATTTGCCGCCGATTGAGGGTTTTGATCCAAAAGACGAAAAAAAGAAGATGATTCGCGAGTCAAAAGACGAAGCGCCGTTTTCGGCTTTGGCCTTTAAAGTGGCCACAGATCCTTTTGTGGGTCAGCTGACCTTTTTTAGGGTTTATTCCGGTATTTTAAACAGCAGTTCTTATATTTTAAATTCCAGTTCCGGTCAGAAAGAAAGAATCGGCCGCATCTTAAGAATGCATGCTGATAAGCGGGAAGAGGTGAAAGAGATTTACGCCGGCGGCATCGGGGCCGCGGTTGGTTTAAAAGCGACCACAACCGGCGACACTCTTTGTGACCCGGACCACCCGATAATTTTGGAAAAAATCATTTTCCCGGAACCGGTTATTTCAATAGCTATTGAGCCAAAAACAAAAGCCGATCAGGAAAGAATGGGTATTGCCCTAAGGCGGCTTTCCGAAGAAGATCCGACTTTTCGCATTAAAGGCGACATTGAAACCGGTCAGACCATTATTTCCGGCATGGGTGAATTGCATTTGGAGATAATTGTTGATAGAATGTTGAGGGAATTTAAAGTGGGGGCTAATGTCGGCGCGCCTCAAGTGGCTTATAAAGAAACAATAAAAGGAACGGCCGAAGCGGAAGGGAAATATATTCGCCAGACCGGCGGCCGGGGTCAATATGGCCATGTTTGGTTAAGGGTTGAGCCGCAGGAGCAGGGTAAGGGATTTGAATTTGTTGACGCGATTAAAGGCGGGATTATTCCCCATGAATTTATTCCGGCTGTTCAAAAAGGAATTAAAGAAGCTATGGACAAAGGCGTTTTGGCCGGTTATCCTTTAGTGGATTTGAAAGCGACTCTTTATGACGGTTCTTATCACGATGTGGATTCCTCGGAAGCGGCTTTTAAAATTGCCGGCTCAATGGCTCTTCAAGCCGCGGTAAAAAGAGCCAACTTAATTTTATTAGAGCCGACTATGAAGCTTGAAGCAGTGACTCCGGAGCATTTTATGGGCGATGTTATTGGCGATATTAATTCCAAAAGAGGCAGAATTGAAGAGATGCAGGATAGAGGAGAAGGAATCAGTCGGATGAAAGTGATAGACGCCAAAGTGCCTTTGGTTCAAATGTTTGGCTATGCCACCCGTTTGCGTTCTATGACTCAAGGTCGGGCCACATTCACTATGGAGTTCAGCCGTTATGAGGAAGTGCCAAAGAATGTGGCGGAGGAAGTAATTAGCGGAGGAAAGAAGTAATATGTGGAAAACTATTAAAAATATATTGCAAAAAGACAGCGGAAAGTGTATTATAATAGAGAACGATAAACCGATGTATGTGGTGATGAAAATGAAAGATTACGAGAATTTGTTAGAAAAAGATAATCCGTCCGAAAGCACGGAAATAGAAAAAGTTAATCAGGATATTGCCGGACTCAAAAATCCAAACGAAAATAATTTGGAAGAAATAGTTCCCGAAGACGAAGTCAAGGTTGAGGACTTGCCGTTTTAGAGATAAAAATTAAATCCCAAAGACAGAAATTTAAGAAAGAGGTTGACAAACGAGGGCTTTTTTGATAAGTTTAAAACATTAAACCGATAATTAACTTAATGTTTGAGCTTGAAAAATAAAACTTGAAATAAAGTTTCAAGTTTTATGTTTCGGGTTTCAAGAGAAAAATGGCAGAAAAATTTGAACGCACTAAGCCCCATATTAATGTGGGGACCATTGGTCATGTTGACCACGGCAAAACGACTTTGACCGCCGCTATTTTAAAATGCTTAAAAGCGGCTGGTTTTAAGTCTCAAGAAAAAGGGGTTGACGACATTGACAAAGCCCCGGAGGAAAAAGCGCGGGGATTAACTATTTCAGTCTCTCATGTTGAATACGAGAGCGCCAACCGCCATTACGCCCACATTGATTGCCCGGGACACGCCGACTACATTAAAAATATGATTACCGGCGCGGCCCAGATGGATGGCGCTATTTTAGTGGTTTCAGCGCCGGACGGCCCCATGCCACAGACAAGAGAGCATATTCTTTTGGCCCGTCAGGTGGGGTTGCCGTCTTTAGTCGTTTTTTTAAACAAAGTTGATCAGGCAGACGACCCGGAATTAGTTGATTTGGTGGAGCAGGAGATTCGCGAACTTTTGAATAAATACGAATTTGACGGAGATAAAACTCCCATTATTCGCGGTTCAGCTCTTCAGGCGTTAGAGTGTACTGATGCAAAAGAGGATTGCCCGAAGTGCAAACCAATTTTAGATTTAATTAAAGCAGTGGATGAAAATATTCCAGAGCCGGTTCGCGATGTGGAAAAACCATTCTTAATGCCGATTGAGGATATCTTTTCCATTGAAGGTCGGGGCACGGTGGTTACCGGCCGAATTGAACGAGGAATAGTTAAAACTAATGAAGAGGTCGAGATTATCGGATTAAAAGACACTCAAAAGACAGTGGTTACCGGCATTGAAATGTTTAACAAGTCTTTAGATGAAGGTCGGGCCGGGGACAATGCCGGGGTTTTATTGCGGGGAATAAAGAAAGAGGATATTGAAAGAGGACAAGTTTTAGCCAAGCCCGCGAGCGTGACTCCGCATAATGAATTTGAGGGCGAAATTTATATCTTAACCAAAGAAGAAGGCGGCCGGCATACTCCTTTCTTTAAAGGTTATAAACCGCAATTCTATATCCGGACCACTGATGTAACCGGCGAGGTTACTTTGCCTGAAGGCACGGAAATGGTTATGCCCGGGGACACGGTTAATCTAAAGGTAAAACTGATTTCTCCGGTTGCTTTGGAAGAAAAACAGAGATTCGCCATAAGAGAAGGCGGCAAGACCGTGGGAGCCGGGGTAGTGACAAAAATAGAGAAATAATTTGATTTGACAATAATTCTTTTACAATGGCAGCAACTAAAAAGAAAGAAGAAGAAATTAAACAAAGGATTAGAATTAAGATTCGGGCTTACGACCATAAAGTGATTGATCAGTCGGTTAAGCAGATTATTGAGACAGCCACTCGTTACGGCGCTTTAATCAGCGGGCCGATTCCTTTGCCGACCCAGATTCATAAATACACTGTTAACCGTTCCACTTTTGTCCATAAGGATTCAAGAGAGCAGTACGAGATGCGGGTTCATAAGCGGATGATTGATATTTTAAACCCGAATTCAAAAGTAATTGATTCTCTGACGAATTTGAATTTACCGGCTGGCGTGGATATTGAAATTAAAATGTGATTTTAATTTCTAAATTAAAAATTCAAAATTAAAAATGAAAAATTACAATTCAAAGTTAAAAGCATATTTTTGAATTGAGGGTTACAATTTATTATTTAGCCAAAAAGTCGGGCTAATCCCGACTTTTTGATTGGTAAAATGAAATTTATCCTTGGAAAAAAATTAGGCATGTCGCAGGTTTTTGATGAAAATGGTCGGGTGATTCCAGTGACGCTTGTTGAAGCCGGGCCGTGCTTTATCACTCAAATTAAGACCAAAGAAAAAGACGGATACGAAGCAATTCAGGTCGGGTTTGGAAAAAAGAAACTTAAGAATATTAGCAAGTCCTTAAAGGGCCATCTTGAAAAATCTCAAATCTCAAATCTCAAATCTCAAAATTCAGGAACAAGATATTTAAGAGAGTTTAGAATAGAGAAGCCGGAATTAAAATTAGGCGACGAGATTACGGTTGATGTTTTTAAAGAGGGGGACGAGGTAAAAGTAAGCGGAATTTCCAAGGGCAAAGGATTTCAGGGGGTGGTTAAACGGCATGGGTTTAAAGGCGGGCCAGCCAGCCACGGAACAAAGCATACTTTGCGGGCGCCCGGCTCAATTGGTTCGTCTTTTCCGGAAAGGGTCTGGAAGGGCAAAAAAATGGCCGGAAGAATGGGGAGCGACAGAGTGACTATTAAAGGTCTGAAAATAATCAAGGTGAATAAAGAAAATAATTTACTGGCCATCAAAGGCGCGGTGCCGGGCAGAAAAGGGACATTGTTGGAAGTGAGGGGGTAAAAACTCTTTAAAAATTTAGAATAAAAAAAGAGAAGCACCGACTGCGTTGAGCCGGTGCCGAGATGGTGACGAAATAGATTTTAAAAAGCAGGCTGATGTTGTTTTTCTAAGACTAGCTTGATGTATTTGGTAATGATTTCGTTGATAGGGTCTGTAAGTTCTTGGCAATCTGCGTCTGTAATACCTGTTAATAGAATTAACGCTGTGATAAGATTGTTTGCGTCGCTAGTTAAGGTTACTTCTCCAATAATTTCTCTGACATCGTCTTCACCGTAGTCGTATGAATCGAGAGAATAGTGTTTATCACTTTTCCACCAAGTAAGGCACATTTTTTCTCCGTTTTTCTGTTTCATTTATTTCTCCTTTCTTTAAAAGCTATTGTAAGAATTGTAAGAAAAAAATAAATAACACAAAGATTGTTCCAGCAAGCGGTACCACTCCTCCCATTATCATACAAAATTGTTTTCCGTCAGAATAGAGGGGGGTTCGAGGTATTAGCAAACCAATAACTAAAAAGAGAACCCCTATTACGATATAGACACTTAATAGGTCTAGCAGAGAAGATCCAAAATCCATTAGTGACACCTCCTTTAAATTATTAAGTTACTTAAACTACAGCAAATAAATTATATCAACAATAAAATGCTTGTCAATATTTACAATCAGCAAGGCAAAGAAATCGGAAAAGCAGAGCTCCCCTCTGAAATTTTTGACGTGAAAATGAATAATGATTTAGTGCATCAGGCCGTCGTGACGCAAATGGCAAATAAAAGGCAGGTTTTGGCTCATACTAAAGACAGAAGCGAAGTCAGGGGCGGCGGGAAAAAGCCGTGGCGGCAAAAAGGCACGGGTCGGGCCAGACACGGTTCAATCCGCTCGCCAATTTGGAAAGGCGGAGGCGTAACTTTTGGGCCGACCAAAGAGCGGGTATTTTCTAAAAAAATCAATAAAAAAATGAAAAGAAAAGCCCTTTTCATGGCTTTGTCGTCAAAAGTTAGAGATCAAGAGTTTGTTTTATTGGATAAATTGGAATTAGTTGAAGCTAAAACAAAAAAGATGTTTGAAATCCTTAGAAATATATTTAGAGTCTTAGCTTCAGTCAGAAATAAAGACAAAGAGTCTCTGCCTAAAGGCAGGACTCCAGGCGTTTTAATTGTTTTACCGGCCTCTAATGTAAAAATTATTCGAGCCGCGAGAAATATTCCTAAAATAAAAATAATCAGAGCTGATAGTTTGAATGTGGTAGATATTTTATCGTTTAAATATCTTTTGATGCCGCAGGAGGCGGTGGGAGTGATTGAGAAAACATATCTTAAATAAATTTCTAAATATGTCTTTATTAAGCAAACTTAAAAAAAACCCAAAGAAATCAGGAGCTCAAAGAGTGGAGGAAAAATCAAACGAGAAGCCTAAATCAATAGAGTCAAAAAAAATTATCGGGAAACCAAAGACTGATGTTTATCGCATTCTTAAAGCGCCCCACATTACCGAAAAAGCCGCGGCTTTGGCGGAAAACAACAAATATATTTTTAAAGTTTATCCAAGAGCCAATAAAACCGAAGTTCAAAAAGCCGTTGAGAGTCTTTACGGAGTCAAGGTAGAGAAAGTAAATATAGTCCGTATTGTGCCGAAAAGGCGGAGATTGGGCCGGACAGAAGGATGGAAAGGGGGATCAAAAAAGGGTTTTAAAAAAGCTATTGTGACTTTGGCAAAAGGGGAAAAGATTGAAATAATGCCAAGATAATATATGAAACACTACAAACCAACCACACCATCGAGAAGGCAGATGACCGGCATTGATTATTCGGGACTCACCAAGAAAAAACCGGAAAAAAAACTGACCAGAAAATTAATCAGGAAAGCCGGCCGCGGCCACAAAGGACGAATCACGGTGCGGCATAAAGGCGGCGGCCATAAAAGAAAATATCGGTTGATTGATTTTAAACAAACTGATAAGATGGATATTCCCGCTAAAGTTATTGCCTTGGAATACGACCCCAATCGGAGCTGTTTTATCGTTCTGATTGAATATCCGGACAAAGAAAAAAGATATATTTTAGCTCCTCATAATTTGGAAGTTGGCCAAGAGATAATTTGTCGGGAGAAAGCGGCTTTAAAAACAGGTAATCGTCTGTTGCTGAAAAACATTCCGACAGGCACCCAAGTTCATAATATAGAACTTTTACCGGGCCGGGGCGGCCAGATTGTCAGGTCAGCCGGCTCAAGCGCCCAAGTTTTAGCCAATGAAGGCGGCTATACCCATTTGAAACTTCCTTCAGGCGAAGTTAGAATGGTTAAAGAGAATTGTTTCGCGAGTATTGGTCAGTTGAGCAACCCGGAGCATAATACGGTGGTGATTGGCAAGGCTGGCCGTTCCCGTTGGATGGGCAGAAGACCCACGGTTCGCGGTTCGGCCATGAATCCGGTTGATCATCCGCATGGCGGAGGCGAAGGTCGGACAGGCATTGGCTTGAGAAGAGGTCCGAAAACGCCCTGGGGTAAACTGGCTTACGGAGTAAAGACAAGAAAAAAGAAAAAATGGAGCAATAAGATGATATTAAAAAGAAGGAAATAAACATGAGCAGAAGTCTTAAAAAGGGTCCATATGTAGATGTCAAGCTATTAAAGAAGGTGGCTAAATTAAGGTCGGGCGATAAAACCGTTATCAAGACATGGGCCCGAGCTTCGACGATTACGCCGGAAATGGTTGGATTTACTTTTGGAGTCCATAATGGTCGAGAACATATCTCGGTTTATGTTACCGAAGAAATGGTTGGTCATAAATTAGGCGAATTTTCTCCAACCCGCAAATTTACCAGGCACGGCGGTAAAATGCAGAGAGAACAGGAAACGGCGGCGCGGGAAAAAGAAGCGGCAAAATGATTACAGCCAAATTAAGACACTTAAGAATATCTCCCAGAAAAGTCAGACTGGTAGCTAATCTTATCAGGGGCATGGAGACCGAAGAAGCAAAAGTCCAGCTTAAGTTTCTGTCCAAAAGAGCGGCTGGCCCGATTTTAAAACTTTTGAATTCAGCCATAGCAAACGCCGAGCATAATTTCAATTTATCCAGAGAAAATCTTTACATCTCTAAAATCATGGTTGATCCCGGGCCGAGTTTAAAACGTTCTTTGCCGCGAGCCATGGGCCGGGCTACGCCAATCTTAAAAAGAACCAGCCATATCACAATTGTTTTAAGCGAAAGGGCTGGAATGGTTAAAAGAGAAAAGCCGTTAAAGAAGGCCGAAAAAAAAGAAGAAAAGATTGAGACGGAAGAAGAAAAAAAAGAAAAATCAGCGGTTAAACCCCTTAAAAAGAAGCGGTTAAAAGTCAAAAAAGCGGAGAAGGTTATTCCCAGAAAGAAGGGATTTAAAGACATAGCGAGAAAAATATTTAGGAGAAAGAGCATATAATATGGGACAAAAAGTTCATCCATTAGCTTTCCGTTTGGGTATCACAAAAAATTGGCAGTCCCGCTGGTTTGACAGAAAAAAATATAAAAAATTCTTAAGGCAGGATATTGAACTGCGGAGTTTTATTATGAAAAAGTTGGGTAAAGCAGGAGTAAGTCAGGTGGAAATAGAGCGTTTGGCAAATTCTTTAAGAATCATCATTCATACGGCGAGGCCGGGTTTGGTGATTGGCCGGGGCGGCAGCGGCATAGAAGACCTTAAGAAAGAAATAAAGAAAATTATCCAAAAACAAGACCCTCAATTATCTAAAACGGAATTACAGTTAGAAGTAGAGGAAATCAGACAGCCGGAGAGTCAGGCCGCGGTAGTGTCCCAAGGAATAGCCGACCAGATAGAAAGACGATTGCCTTATCGCCAAGTGATGAAGCGAACCTTAGATAGAATTAAACAAAATAAAGAGGTAGAGGGGGCTAAGATAACTATCAAAGGACGATTGAACGGAGCAGACATAGCCAGAAGAGAATCGTCAAAAACTGGGAAAATTCCCCTTCAGACCTTGCGTTCCAATATTGACTACGCTCAAGCTACCGCTTACACTACTTACGGGACGGTGGGAGTTAAGGTCTGGATATATAAAGGGGAGGTGCTGTAGTATGTTATCACCTAAAAAAGTTAAACATAGAAAATGGCAAAAAGGCAGGTCAAGAGGAAAAGAAACCCGGGGCGCGGAGCTGACTTTTGGCGCTTTTGGGCTTAAGTCCTTAGAGACTAAATGGTTGACGGCTAGGCAAATTGAAGCGGCCAGGCGGGCTATGACAAGATATGTTCAAAGAGGAGGAAAAATCTGGATTAGGGTTTTTCCTGATAAGCCGATTACAAAGAAAGGGACAGAAGTGCCGATGGGCGGCGGAAAAGGCAGTGTTGACCATTATGTTTTTCCGGTTAAGCCGGGTCGGATTCTTTTTGAAATGGATGGAGTGTCAGAAGAAATAGCCAGAGAAGCCATGAGAAGAGCCGAACATAAATTGCCAGTCAAGACGAAATTTATTACTCGCTAATCAAACCTAAATTCTATCCCGAATTCTCTCTAATAATTATAGATATTTGTGATGATTAGAGATAAAATTAGAGATTAATTAGAGATTTATGAAAATCAAAGAAATTCGCCAAAAATCCGGAAGGGAAATAAGGAGCTTGCTGACCGAAAAAAAACAAAGACTTGGTCAGTTTGGATTTGATTTAGCCTCAAAGAAAATTAAAAACGTAAGAGAAATTAGAGAGACCCGTAAAGATATAGCGAGAATTTTAACTATATTAAAAAATGGAGAAAAATCTAATGGACAATAAAAAGGATAACCGTCAGCCGCAAACCAAAGCTAAAGCCCGTCTTTTAAAAGGGATAGTATTTTCAGATAAAATGAATAAGACTATAGTTGTAGTTGTAACCAGATTAAAGAAGCACCCTAAATACAAGAGAAGATATAAGGTGACAAAAAAATATAAAGCGCATGACGAAAAAAATGAATATAAAATTGGGGATAAGGCAGTTATTCAGGAATGCCGGCCGATGAGTAGGGATAAAAGATGGATTGCGATTTCTAAAACCTAAAATATGTTTTAAGTTTCAAGATTATGATACAAGCAGGGACAAATTTAAAAGTGGCGGATAATACCGGCGCCAAGAGAATTCGGTGTTTTAAGGTTTTGGGCGGAACGCGGCGCCGTTACGCGAGAATAGGAGATATTATTGTCGCTTCAGTAAAAGAAGCGGAGCCGCGCAAAGCCGTTAAAAAAGGAGATGTGGTAAAAGCGGTTATTGCCCGGCAAAAAAAATCCTTTCGCCGGTCTGACGGGTCGTATATCCGTTTTGACGACAACGCCGCGATTATTTTAGACGGTCTAAATCCCAAAGGCGGTCGAATCTTTGGTCCGGTGCCGCGGGAATTAAAAGAAAAAGGTTTTGACAAGATAGCTTCTTTAGCGCCGGAGGTTTTGTAAATTTATGAAAATCAAAAAAAACGATACAATTTTAGTTATTACCGGCAAGGACCGCGGCAGGAAAGCAAAAGTTTCAGAGGTCTTTCCCAAACAAGGAAAGATTACAGTTGAAGGAGTGAATGTCATTAAAAAACACCGTCGGCCAAAAAGAGAGGGTGAAAAAGGACAAGTTGTTGAAATTCCTAAGCCGATTGATGTTTCTAACGTTAAATTAGTCTGTCCTAAATGTAAACAAGCCGGTCGGATTGGTTATAAATTAATTGAAGGGAATAAATATAGGATGTGCAGGAAATGCGGACAGGAGATTTAAACGATTTTAATAAAATTATATGTCAGAATTACAAGATAAATACAGAAAACAAGTTATTCCGGCAATGAGAGAAAAATTTGGCTACAAGAATGATTTGGCCGCGCCTAAAATTGAAAAGGTCGTAGTTAATACCGGTATTGGTAAATCCTTAAAAGACCAAAAGATACAAGATGAAATAGCAAAAGATTTAGCTTTAATTACCGGACAAAAACCAACTCCCCGACCAGCTAAAAAAGCCATTGCGACTTTTAAGACAAGAAAAGGGATGATAGTTGGTTTGGCGGTTAATCTTCGGGGCCAAAGAATGTATGATTTTTTGGAGAGATTGATTAATACAGCCCTGCCTCGGAGCAGAGATTTTCGCGGTTTAAAAGGAAAATCAATTGACAAGAACGGCAATTTAACTATCGGCATAAAAGAACAAATTATTTTTCCGGAGATTTCCGCTGAAAGCGCGAGAAATATATTTGGTTTGGAAATTTGCGTGAAAACCACGGCCGAAACAAGGGAAGAAGGAGTTGAACTGTTGCGGCTATTGGGTTTTCCTATAAAATAAATTAGTATGGCCAGAAAGGCATTAGTCATTAAAGCGCAAAGAAAGCCCAAGTTTTCCACCCGAATTATTCGGCGTTGTTTTCGCTGCGGCCGAAAGAGGGCTTATATGAGAAAGTTCGATTTATGCCGGATATGCTTTAGAGAATTAGCCAACCGCGGAGAAATTCCGGGAATAAAAAAAAGCAGCTGGTAATTTTTAAAATAACAAAAAAATTATGACCGATCCAATCAGCGACATGTTAACTCGCATCCGTAATGCTCAAGCCGTCTCGCACGAGACGGTAAGTATTCCATTTTCCAAGTTTAAATTGAATCTGGCTAAAATCTTAGAAAAAGAAGGTTTAGTCGAGGGAGTGTTGATTCAGGGAAGAAAAATAAAAAAGATTATTGAGATAAAATTAAAATATAAAAATAAAAAACCGGTTATAAATAAATTAAAAAGAATCAGCAAACCCGGTCAGAGAATTTATTTAAATAAAAATATGATTCGGCCGATAAAGCAGGGATACGGTTTGGCTGTTATTTCCACTCCCGAAGGACTAATAACTGATAAAGAAGCGAGAAAAAGGGGATTAGGAGGCGAAGTGATTTGCGAGGTGTGGTAAAAATTTTGTCCAAAAATTCGCAGTCACAAATTTTAACAACAGTATGAGCAGAATCGGTAAACAACCAATTAAAATTCCGGAAAATGTTGAGGTTAAAATCAGCGAAGATTTAATTATGGTTAAAGGCCCGAAAGGCGAATTATCTCAAAAGATAAAGCCGGAGATTAAAGTGGAATTAAAAGACAAAGAATTGCGAATTAATCCAATTAAAGAAACCAAAAGCATCCGCGCTTTGTGGGGGCTTTTCCGGGTCCTGATTTTTAATATGATTAAAGGCGTAACCGAGGGATTTGAAAAGAAATTAGAAATTGAAGGGGTTGGTTATCGGGCTTCGCTTCAAGGTAATAAGTTGGTTTTGAATTTAGGTTATTCTCATCCGGTGGAAGTTGAGGCGCCCAAAGACATTGAATTTAAAATGGAGAAAAATATGATTACGGTTTCCGGCATAGACAAGCAATTAGTCGGACAAATAGCCGCTGATATTCGGGCCAAAAGAAAACCAGAGCCTTATAAAGGCAAAGGGATTCATTATTTGGGAGAGATAGTCAGAAGAAAGGCGGGAAAGAAAGCGGCGGCGGCTTAATTTTAATTCTTTATGCGAAATAAGCAGAAAAAAAGACATAGACGGCATAAGCGCATTCGGGCTAAGACATTTGGGACAGCCAAACGTCCACGGTTTTCTGTTTTTCGCAGCAACCGGCATATTTACGGGCAGTTAATAGACGATGATAAAGGACGCACCTTAATAAGCGTTAACGATTTAGAGATAAAAAAGAAAAGCGAAACGGGGAAAATCAAGACAGCTTATGAAACGGGGCAATTAATCGCCAAGAAAGCATTAGAGAAAGGCATTAAAGAAGTTGTTTTTGACAGAGGCGGCTATAAGTATCACGGAAGAGTTAAAGCAGCGGCTGAAGGAGCAAGGGAAGGAGGACTAGATTTTTAATCGCGAATATAATCACTAATTTTCTCACTAATAAACTCGAATAAAATATTAGTGAATATTTGTGAATAGATTCGTGATAAATATTTGTGAGTAATAATATTGAGAAAACCGAATACGAATCTAAATTGTTGGATGTTGCTCGCGTAACCAGAGTGGTGGCCGGGGGTCGGCGGTTTAGGTTTCGGGCCGTGGTTGTTATTGGCAATAAAAACGGGAAAGTCGGCGTAGGCGCGGCCAAAGGACAAGATGTTACTTCAGCCGTAGGCAAAGCAACGGCAAAAGCCAGAAAACACTTGATTAAAGTTCATTTGTTAAGTGGAACTATTCCTTATTCGGTTGAGGCGAAATACGGCAGCGCTAAAGTTTTATTAAAACCGGCTCCTCGGGGCCGCGGTTTAGTGGCTGGCGGAGCCGTTCGGGTAGTTTGCGATTTAGTCGGTATTGAAAGTATTTCCGCTAAAATTTTAGGAAAAACCAAGAATAAACTAAATAACGCTAAGGCAGCGATAGAAGCGCTAAAAAGCTTAAAATCCGAAATCTTAAATAAATCTTAAAAAATTATTCTAATTAGATTATTTTATTTTCATGCAACTACACGAACTAAAACCGAAACATTATGATAAAAAAAGAAAGCGGGTTGGCCGCGGCGGCAAACGCGGAACTTATTCCGGCCGTGGCATAAAAGGGCAAAAATCCCGGGCCGGCAGAAAACCGCGAATTAGTCTGGCTGGCGGCACCATACCTTTAAAAAGTTTTCCCAAGAAGCGCGGCGCGGGCAAAAAGACAGAAATAAAAAAGGGCGTTAAGTTATTCAGACTGCGTCAAAAACCGGCTATTATCAATTTAAGAGATATTGGTAAAAGATTCAAAGACAATGAGATTGTCTCGTTTGAGAGCTTGCTTAAGAAGGGCTTAATCAGTAAAATAAGAAAGAAAATAACTCCGAAAATAAAAATTTTAGGCAAAGGGGAATTAAAACTCAAAAATCTAAAATTTAAAAATTTAGATTTATCAAGAAGCGCCGCGGAAAAAATCAAAAAAGCGGGCGGATTGATTTTGTAAAGCGAAAAATTTATGCGTTGGTATCAAAAAGTCATCCAAATATTTAAAATTAAAGATCTCCGCAAGAAAATAATTTTTGTCTTGCTTATTTTGGTTGTTTTTCGGATTGCGGCCAATGTTCCGGTGCCGGGCATTGACTCCGAGAGACTCCGGCAGTTTTTTGGAGCTAATCAATTATTCGGCCTTTTAAATATTTTTACCGGTGGCGCCATGAGTAATATGTCTATTATTATGTTAGGGCTGGGTCCTTATATCACAGCCACTATTATTATGCAGCTTTTGACCATGATTTTTCCTCAACTGGAAGCCCTTTATAAAGAAGAAGGCGAAGCGGGCCGGCATAAATTCAATCAATACGCGCGAATGCTGACCGTGCCCTTGGCCGCTCTCCAGTCTTATGGAATGCTGACTATTTTAACTAGGCAGGGTATTACCGGCAGTTTTTCCATTACTCAATGGATAACCTCTATTTTAATGATTACGGCCGGGGCTGTATTTTTAATGTGGCTGGGTGAATTAATTTCAGAAAAAGGTATTGGCAACGGCGTTTCTCTTTTGATTTTTGCCGGCATCGTGGCCGGCGTGCCTATTTCCATCAGAGAATTAGCCATTACTTACGAGCCGTCAAAAATTCCGTCTTACCTTGCTTTTTTTGTCTTAGCTTTGATTATTACGGCCGGCGTGGTTTTTATTACTGAAGGCCGGAGAAATATTCCGGTTTCTTACGCTAAAAGGATTCGCGGTCATCGGGTCTACGGCGGCGTTTCCACTTATCTTCCTTTAAACGTTAATCCGGCCGGCGTTATTCCTATTATCTTCGCTTTGTCAATTATGCTTTTTCCGGGCATGGTGGCTAATTTCTTGTCCGCTTCAAGCACCGCTTGGCTGGCCAACGCGGCTCGTTTTATCAGCAACGCTTTTCAGAATCCTTGGTTTTACGGCGTATCTTATTTTATTTTAGTGGTTCTTTTTACTTTTTTTTACACGGCCGTTACTTTTGACCCAAAGAATGTGGCAAATAATCTGCAAAAAATGGGTGGCTTTATTCCGGGCATTCGGCCGGGCCAATCAACTTCAAGTTTTCTTTATTATATTTTAAACAGAGTTTTACTTTTCGGCGCCGTGTTTTTGGGCACCATAGCGGTTCTGCCTTCAGTCGTTCAGGGCGCTACCGGCATCACTGCTTTTGGCTTTGTCATCGGCGGCACCGCGCTTTTAATCGTTGTTTCCGTGGTTTTAGAGACCGTGCGTCAGATAAAAAGTCAGTTAGTGATGAGGGATTACGAGGGATTTTAGCGTAGGAATTTAACGCGTTGTTTACACTTTTGTTATAGACCTGTCATGCCCGCGAAGGCGGGCACCAAATAGTATAAGCATCAGAGCCAAAATAAGCATACTGGATTCCCGCTTTCGCGGGAATGACAGACGGTAGTGTAAACAACGCTCGGATTTCTTACGTCTAAGTTATAAGATTTAATCTAATGAAAGTAATTATTCTTATTGGCCCGCCGGGTTCTGGCAAGGGCACGCAAGCGGAATTACTGGCCGAAAAATTGGGCTTATTTTATTTTGAGACAAGTAAGATTGGGGAGGCCAAATTAAAGCAAGCCAAGAAAGGCGACTGCGTAGTTATTGATGGCCAAAAATATTCTTTAGCTCAAGAAAAAAAGCTTTCTGAAAAAGGCATTCTCTGGACGCCGGCGGTAGTTGCCTTTTGGGTTAAGCAAGAAATAGAAAAGCTGGCTAATCAAGGTAAGAGTTTACTTTTGGTTGGTTCACCGCGGACTTTATACGAAGGAAAAGAACTTATCCCGCTTCTTAAAAAATTATACGACCCGAAAAATATTCAGATTATTTTAATTAAGTTGAGCAAAGAGCAGACGATTTGGCGAAACACCAGAAGAAGAACTTGTTCAGAGTGCCGTCGTCCAATCTTTCCTTCGGAAGAAACCAAAAAACTTACTCAATGTCCCAAGTGCGGCGCTAAATTAGTTGTCCGGGAAGACGACAAAAAAGAAAATATTAAAGTAAGGTTAAAAGAATACGAAGAAAGAACAAAGCCGTTAATAGAGTATTTTAAAGAAGAGGGGTTAAAAATAAAAGAGGTGGAAGGAGAGCAGAGCATTGAAGATGTACATAAAGATATTTTGGAGGTTGTAGGATGATAAGCGGGACGATATACTTTTCAGCTGCGCAAAATTCCACAGCGAGGGATTTTGCTCGTTATAATTTCTCGCTCTCCTCGCTCCGCCAACTGGCGGAGCTCGGAACCATGCCTGTTCGAAATTCTATGTCGTCAAAAGACATATTTCCTCACTTATTGAGCTTGTATTTTAAAAGATGATACCTATTAAAACCTCGGAAGAAATCAAAATAATGAGAGAAGGCGGTAGGGTCCTGGCTAAGATTATGGAAGAGTTAAAAAGTAAAGCAAAGCCGGGCATCTCTACCCAAGAACTAAACCAGCTAACAGAAGAACTGGTTTTTAAATATGGAGTAAAGCCGGCTTTTAAGGGCTATCAGGGATTTCCGGCTGTTCTTTGTACTTCAATAAATGAAGAGATTGTCCATTCAGCGCCTTCAAAGCGCCGGCTTATGGAGGGCGATATTGTAAGTTTAGACTTAGGTATTCTTTATAAAGGATTTTATTTAGATATGGCGATAACCGTTCCGGTTGGTAGAATTTCTCCGGAAGCCGGCCGATTAATCAGGATAACTAAAAAAGCCCTTAAAAGAGCTATTAGTCGGGTTAAGCCGGGCAAGCACATTGGCGATATTTCCCAAGCTGTAGAGAGTTATGTTGAAGGTCAGGGATTTAATGTGGTGCGTCAGCTTTGCGGCCATGGTATTGGCCGGAAGCTTCACGAAGCGCCGGAAATCCCCAATTTTGGCAAACGCCACAAGGGCCCGGAACTAAAACCGGGTATGGTTTTGGCTATTGAGCCAATGGTCACTATGGGCGACTGGAAATTAAAAAAATCCAAAGACGGCTTTGGTTTTGAAACAATAGATGGCTTTCTGTCAGCTCATTTTGAGCAGACGGTGGCCGTGACTGAAAAAGGGGAGGTATTGACAAAATTGTAGAATAGGTGTATTAGTATGGACAGTACACGAAAAATTGAGAGGTTATTAACTTTTTTATAGGAGGGAGAGAAAATGTTTTTTCGAAGGAAAGTTAAATGTTTTAAGGTTAAAAAAGGACAGATAATAAATCCAGCCGATATCTCAATTCCCTATGGACCGGCGGTGAATCTAATCGGTCCTCCCGGAGATCAAGAGCTTGTTGTTATCGGGAGAAGAAAAGAGATTAAGAATTTTTTAAAACAGCATCAAAAACTAATCGAAGTTTAGCACAAAAGGGCGCTTCAGCAAAACCGAAGCGCCCTGTTTCTATTTTGGAGTAGCGAAGCGAGCAAAGCGAGCTTCGCAATAGATGCGGAGCTTCGCTCCGCTACTCCAGCAAGATAACTTTTATTCTTAAAGCAGGAAACAATTTTTTTAATAAATTCCCCGCTTTTTTTAGTTCAGCTTGATGGAACTTTGTTTCTTCGTTTTGATTTTTGAATTGACTGCTGCCGCCGCCCGTCTGCGCCAATACTTCCGCCGACGCTGAAGCTTTGGCGGACAAGTCGGCGGGCAAGTAAGCGCCGCAGTCTATGTGATTACACAAAACAACCGTTTTTATTTTGTGAAGTTTTTGAGCCAGCTTAATGTTATCAATGACAATCTGTTGATAAATTTTTTTATTCGGACTCACCAGATTTTTCGCTCCGCCGGCCAAGCATATTAGGTCATAAGAATTTATTTTTTCCTTTTTTAGCGCCCGCTTTAATTTTTCGTGAAAACGAAAATCAATGCAGGAAAGAACTATGGCCTGTGGCAATTTATGGGAGTGGTTATTCATGTTTTAAAATGGTCACTTTATTCGGGTTAACTTCTAAAAAACCTCTTTGAATTTCAAAAAGATGTTCCTGATTGTTTTCGTCTCTAACTTTAATTTTACCTCTTTTTAGGGCGGTAATTAAAGGCAAATGGTCTTTTAAAATAGTCAGTTCGCCCTCGGAAGAGGGAAGATTAACCGAAACCGCCCTTCCGTCAAAAAGGGTCTCTTTGAGACCGATGATTTTTAAGAGAAAATTGTTCATTTTATTTTTTTATCGCTCCTTTCATATAAAAGTCATCTTCGGGCCGGTCATCATATTTACCTTCCAAGATTTCTTTAAAATCTTTGACTGTTTCTTTAATGGGAGCGTATTGGCCGGGCCGGCCGGTGAAAGTTTCCGCCACGAAAAACGGCTGGGAGAGAAATTTTTGGATTTTTCTGGCGCGGCCAACCAAAATTTTATCTTCGGTTGAAAGTTCCTCCATTCCCAAAATCGCGATAATATCCTGAAGCTCTTTGTATCGCTGAAGAGTTTTTTGGACTTCGCGCGCCGTTTCGTAATGCTCTTGTCCCACGATTTGCGGGTCCAAGGCGGTGGAAGTGGAGTCTAACGGGTCAACGGCCGGATAAATTCCAAGCTCCGCGATTTGGCGGGATAAAACAATGGTTGAATCCAAATGAGAAAAAGTGGTGGCCGGAGCCGGGTCAGTGATGTCGTCAGCCGGCACATAAATCGCCTGAACCGAAGTAATGGAACCTTTTTTAGTTGAGGTGATTCTTTCCTGAAGTTCGCCCATTTCCTGCGCCAAGGTCGGCTGATAGCCGACAGCCGATGGCATTCTGCCTAAAAGCGCCGATACCTCTGAACCGGCCTGAATGTATCTGAAAATATTATCTATAAAAAGCAAAACATCTTTGTTTTGTTCGTCTCTAAAATATTCAGCCATGGTGAGGCCGGCTAAACCGACTCGCAGTCGCGCGCCCGGCGCTTCATTCATTTGGCCGAAAACCAAAGCTGTTTTTTCCAAAGCGCCGGACTCTTTCATATCGCGGTACAGGTCGTTTCCTTCTCTTGTTCTCTCGCCAACTCCGCAAAATACGGAAACTCCGCCGTGCTCTTTGGCCACATTTCGTATAAGCTCCATTAGAAGAACGGTTTTTCCCACGCCGGCGCCGCCGAAAAGCCCGACTTTTCCGCCTTTAATAAACGGCGCCATCAGGTCAACCACTTTTATGCCGGTTTCAAAAACTTCCACTTTTGTTGATTGTTCGGAAAGCGGGGGAGCTTGGCGATGAATGGGCCAGGAAATTTTTGTCTTAACCGGCGTTTTGTTTGCGTCCAAATCTATCGGTTCTCCCAAGACATTAAATAATCTTCCAAGAGTTTCACTGCCAACCGGCACGGTAATCGGCTTTCCCGTGTCTTCAATTCCCATTCCTCTGGCTAAGCCGTTTGTTGAGCCCATTGCCACGCACCTTGCTTTATTGCCGCCCAAATGCTGATGGACTTCCAAAATTAAATTTTCCGCCGCTTCGGAAGCGCCAATTTTTAACGCGTTAAAAAGAGCCGGCAAAGAACCGCCCTCAAACTCCACATCAACGATATTTCCTAAAATTTGCGTGATTTTTCCGTTGGTCATAGTTTTTTATACCCCGCCGCTTCCGGCGGCGATTTCGCTGATTTCTTGAGTGATGGCCGCTTGTCTGGCTTTATTATAGAGCAAATTTAAGTCTTTGATAATGTTTTCCGCGTTGTCAGAAGCGTTTTTCATAGCCATTCTTCTGGCCGAATGCTCGGAAGCGTTGCTTTCCAAAATCACATAATAAATTTCCACCTGCGTTAAATTATACAAAAGGTCGTCTAAAATGATTTTTATATCCGGCTCAAATTTATATTCAAATTCCCATTTAAACTTTTTATCTAGCGGAGAACCGTTCTCCGTTAAAACGGAGAACGGTTCTCCGTGATTTACACTGGCGAATCTGCCGTAAGTCGGCACGATAGAGGTGATTATTTCTTTTAAACTTTCTTCTTTTAAAGGGAGAATCAGTTTAGCGGTTGCTTCCTGTTTTAAGGCGCTTAAAAAATTTGTGTAAATTGCGAAGACCGCGTCGTGTTTTCGGGCTCTAAAAATATTAATGATAAATTCCGAAACCGGCGCGGTTTGTTCAAAATCAACATAGTCGCCGAAACTAAAAAAAGATTTTATGACATTTAATTTTTTCCTCTCGCACCATTCAGCTCCTTTTTTGCCAATAACCACAAAATCAATTTGAGAATCCGGGTGTTGGTTTAAAATCTCTTCTGTTTTACGGAAAATATTGCTGTTTAATCCGCCGCATAGTCCTTTGTCGGCGCTTATAAGCAAGACGGCTATTTTTTGTTCCGGCCTCTGCTCCAAGAAATAAGAAAAAGCCGGGTCTGTTCTCTGGCTGATGGTTTTTAAAATCTCCATTGCTTCACGGGTATAAGGACGCGTAGCCAAAGCGATAGCTTGGCTTCGTCTCATTTTAGTCACTGAAACAACCTCCATTGCTTTGGCAATCTGGCCAATATTGGAAATTGATTTTCTTCTTCTTTTGATGTCTTTAGTGTTGAGAGCCATATCTATTTTCTAAAAACTTTCTTAAAATTTTCAATAATATTTTTTAGTTCTTTTTCCAATTCGTCGGTTAAGTCTTTTTTCTCTCTCAACGATTTTAGAAATTCTGCATTTTGATTTTCCAGATGCTCCAGAAATTTATTTTCAAAATTTTTAATTTCTGAAACTTCAATGTCGTCTAACATTCCTTGAGTGGCCGCGTAAAGAATACAGACCTGTTTTTCAAAAGACAGGGGAGCGTACTGCCTTTGTTTTAGAATTTCCGTAACTCTTTGGCCCCGGTCAATTTTTTGTTTGGTGATTTCGTCTAAATCCGAGCTAAACTGGGCAAAGCTGGCTAATTCTCTGAATTGAGCCAAATCAAGACGGAGCTTGCCAGCCACTTTTTTCATCGCTTTGGTCTGGGCCGCGGAGCCGACCCGCGACACGGAAAGCCCCACATTTAAAGCCGGCCTGATTCCCTGATAAAAAAGCTCCGGCTCCAAGTAAATTTGGCCGTCAGTAATGGAAATAATATTGGTTGGTATGTAAGCTGAAACATCGCCGGCCTGGGTTTCCACAATCGGGAGAGCGGTAATAGAGCCGCCGCCGAGTTCAAAGCTTAGCTTCGCGCTTCTTTCCAAAAGCCGGGAATGGAGATAAAAAACATCGCCCGGGTAAGCTTCTCTTCCCGGCGGCCGCCTTAAAAGCAAAGAAATCTGGCGGTAAGCCCAAGCGTGCTTTGATAAATCGTCATAGACAATTAAAACATCTTCGCCTTTGTCCATAAAATATTCTCCCAAAGCGCAGCCGGCGTATGGGGCGATATACCAAAGCGGAGCCGGGTCTGAAGCGCTTGCCGATATCACGATAGAATAATTCATCGCGCCTTTTTCTTTTAATTTTTCAACAATTCCGGCAATTTTTGAGCTTTTCTGGCCAATAGCCACATAAATACAAACGGGAGTTTTTAAAGAATCCTGTTTTTGGTTGATGATTGTGTCAATCGCCAAAGCGGTTTTTCCGATTTGCCGGTCGCCGATAATAAGCTCTCTTTGGCCCCGGCCAATGGGGATCATAGAGTCAACGGATTTAATGCCGGTGTGAAGAGGGGTATTGACCGGTTCTCTTTTTAACACTCCGGGAGCTATTTTTTCCAAAGGTTCGGTTTTTTCGTATTTTATTTCTCCTTTTTTATCCAGCGGCTCGCCCAAGGGATTTATAACCCGGCCAATGAAATTTTTGGAAGCGCCGATGGAAAGCACTTTTTTCGTTCTTTTGGCAATGTCGCCTTCCTTGAGTTTGGTAAAATCGCCCAAAATTATCGCACCGACCAAATCTTCTTCCAAATTTAAAACCACGCCGAAAACTTCTTCTTTGTCTTTTTCAAATAAGATGAGTTCTCCCATTAAGACGTTATTTAAGCCCGAAAGAGAACAAACCCCGTCATTTAAAGTCAAAACGCGGCCGGTTTCGGAAATTTCCTGCTCTTTTTTAAATCCTTCTATCTGTTTTTTTAATTGTTCAATGATGAGGTTCATAGATTAGTTTTTTTTAATTTTACCAACATATTTCTAACGCTCCCGTCTATTAAATAATCGTTTACTTTAATTTGAAATCCGCCGATTAGATTTTTATCAATTTTTTGTTCTAAAATAATTTTATCAGGCCGATGTTTATAAAAAGAAGAAATAAATCCCGCACCTTTTTGCTGTGCCGTAAAAAGATGCGGGACAAGTTTTTTAATCCGTTCAAGCGATATCTTAGAAGGCGGGAAAGGGGCTGTTATTCCGGCTTTTAATAAATTATTCTTTATTAAATAAATTTTTTCAAGCTCTTGGATAATAAAGTCCAGTTTTTTCATCGCCCTTTGTTTTTTCAGAAGTTTTATAAACCTGCCCAAAACCGCCGTTCTTTTATCCGGCGATTTTTCCTCCCAAACTTCCCAAAGCGCTTTGGCGTATTGTTTTGAAGTGTATCGCATAAATAAGTGACGAGTAACCAATAATTTTAAAATTCACCCCGTTAAATTCGCTTTGCGACTATTTAACAAGGTAAAAATTATTCTATAAATTTAAAGGTAGCAGCTATTTTTTTAATCATCTCTTCATTATTAGAGCTACCTTGTAAATTTATAAATAATCCTCTAGTCAAACCTTGTGTGTGAATACTTATGTCGATGGCTATGATTGGTCCTTTTGTTCTTTGTGTATTACTTTTGCCCCGCATTTGTATAATTTCATTCAAATAAATTTCATAAGCTGGTGCCACTCGAATGTCATTAAAAGGAGAAAGTTCGGATATCTCTTCACAATGCATAGAACTGCTTGGACCATCTGCGTCGCAAGCATTTTTAGATATTTGCATAGCATAGTCTTTGAAAGGAAGTAGATCTACCTCTTGATAACCATTATCAATCTTTATAAAAAAATCATCGCTTTTTGATCTAAAGTAAACGGCGTTTGGATTTTGCTCTCCACCGCCAAGACGTTCGTTAATTGTGAAATCTTCCGGATATTTTACCTCAAACCCATACTTCTCATTCCGATAAGTTTTCCAAGTTGAAGTGTCAATAGGTTGATTATTTTTGAGTTCTGTTTTCGGAATAACCAAAGGTTCACTATCAGTGATTTTTGAAGTTATATTCCAACTCCACCAAATTACTCCTCCCGCAACCAAAACCACCACTCCCAAAATGAGCCAATATAAAGTTGATTTATTTGTCGGTCTAAAAAATTCTTTTAGATTCATATTATTGATTTTCTAACAGAAAATAGTTTTTAATTGCGAATTCAAATTGCTGGATGAATAATTCTTTGAAAAATCTCGCGCTATTCTGTTCGTAAAAAATAATTACCGCTTTCTTGTAGTCCGTTTCATTAACGCTTCTGAAAGAAAGGGGACAGGCGCCGTAAGCTAAAAGCAAAGCGTCGCCTAAAAGCCGAGCGGTTCGTTTATTGCCGTCTTCAAACGGCTGGATATATGAAATCATCAGAATCGCCGCGAGCGCCTTAGAAAACGGTTCTTTAAAATTGTTTATAATTTTTATCATTTTTTCTAAGGCTTCTTTGATTTGATATTCATTGTCTAACGGCTTGTATCTTGTCCCCACGATTCCAACCAGTTTTTTCCTAATTCCTTTTGATATTCCAAGATTGTCAACTATTAAATTTTGTATGTTTTCAATTTTTCGCAGATTTATTTTTTTAAAGTCGCTTTTTTTGTTTAGAATATAATCCAGCGCTTTTTTATGGTTTAAAATCATTATCGCTTCTTCTTTTTTATGACCTTCAGCTTCTTTATGTTCTTTTATAAGAATCTCCGTATCTATCAAAGAGTAGGTATTTCCTTCAATTTGAGATGATTTCCAGCTTAATTCAATGGTTAATCTTTCAAACTCTTTTTTTAAAATCGCGGGCGATAGTTTCTTGATTCTTTTTTTGTAGCCGTCGTTTAGCGTCTTTAAATTTTTTAGTTCTTCTTCTGTGAAAATTTCCTTAAACTGGCTAAATATCCTAAAATTAAAATATTCAAAAGTCAACTTTCTTTCATCTGGCCCTTTTTTAAAATATTCCTCAACATCAAAATAAGCTAAAACCGCGCTTTTTATAAATTCTTCATAGCGGACATTTCTTCCCTTACCCTTTCTATCTATTAGCTTATTTTTTAAAAGGAGATTAATGTCGCGGACTATTGTAATTCTTGAGATGTCTTCAAAAGTTTCTTTAAGGCGGTTTTTAATTTCCTGATTGCTTGCTCCACCATTTTTTTTGATAAATTCAAGGATATTTAGTTGTCGTTTAGTTAATTTATAAACTTTTTCCATGATTTAATTGTATCATATATTATTCGTAATTGTATCATTTTGAAACAAAAAATGAAACAGTAAATTTAAAAACTAGCAGAGTGGAAAAGTTAAAAATTACAATTTAAAATTTAACCACCGCTCCCAAAATGAGCCAATATAAAGTTGATTTATTTGTCGGTCTAAAAAATTCTTTGATGGGCATAGTAAAAAATATGAATTAAACTTTCTTATTCAATAAATTCAATTGCTGATTTATAATCTCTTCATTTTCTTTCTGGCCGATATTTTTTTCCAAAATTTTGGAAGAGACGAGAAAGACCAAATCGCGAATTTCTTCTTTGAGTTTTTGCTTGGCTTCCTTTTTTTCTTCTTCGGCCATTTGTTTCGCTTCTTTGATTATGCCTTCGGATTTTTCCTGCGTTTCTTTTAAAATCAAGCCGCTTTTTTGTTCGGCCGTTTTTTTGGATTTTTCTATGATTTTATCAGCTTCTCTTTCACCCTCAATAATTTTTTCTTCTTTTATAGTCTGGATTTTACTTAATTCCTCTTTGGCTTTTTGAGCGTCATTTAATCCTTTTTCAATAATGTCTTTTCTTTTGTCTAAAAATTTAATTAAAGGTTTGTATAGAAATCTGCGCAAAACAAAAATTAGAATCAAAAAATTAATTATTTGAGCAAGAAGAATATGCGGCTCAAGGCCAAGTTTTTCCAGTAAGAGTTCCATGCTAAAAAATAAAGCTCCTTAATTTTCTAAACAAACTTAATAATCAGCGCGATAACCAGCGCGTAAATGGCAATGGCTTCGGCAAAAGCGATGGCTAAAATCATTGAAGTCTGAATTTTGGATGACGCCTCCGGATTTCTGCCAATGGCGTCCATTGCTTTTCCTGCCAGCCAGCCGATAGCTAGGGCCGGGCCGATAGAGCCGCCGACTATAGCCATAGCCGAAGCTAAGAGTTTGATTGATTCTATGTCCATGATAAAAAAATTCAAAATGTAAAAATCAAAATGCAAAAATAAAATTTAAAATTACATTTTGATTTTTGGGATTTGAATTTTGATTTAATTTATACGACCTTCGTTGTTTTAATTATACTGATTTCATTACGAAAATCAAGCTTAATGTTCAACTTCAACGGTGGCAATTTTTAGGAAAACCAAAGTGAGCATTGAAAAAACCAAGGCTTGGATAAAGCCGACAAATATTTCCAAAAACATAAAAGGCAGGGGGAGAATATAGGGCGCTAAAAAATAGACGACGATTAAAAGCACTTCGCCGGCAAAGATGTTGCCAAAAAGCCGGAAAGAAAAAGAAATAATCTTGGCCGCTTCGCTGATTATTTCTAAAATACCGACAAAAAAATTAATCGGACTTGAAAAATTTATAAAACGTTTGCCGTATTTAATGAAACCAATGCTTAAAATACCAAAGACTTGGATGCTGATAACGGCTGATATGGCGATAGCCAAGGTAAAGTTTAGGTCGCTGCTTGGAGAGCGCAGGAAAATACTGCCGAGGCCCGGCAGAACTTCCAGCCAATTGGAAAGAATAACAAAAATAAAGATAGTCGCCACTAAGGGGAAAAATTTTCTGGCCTTTTTTTTGTCTTCCAAGACACTTTCCATAAAATTAAGAATCGTTTCAATTAGGGCCTCAAAAAAATTCTGCCATCTTAAGGGAACAAGCTTCAGTCGGGAAGAAATTATTTTAGAAAAAAACAAAAAGCCCAATGTGATAACAAAGGATAGTATCAGCGTATTGGTAATATTAAAATTTTTTAAGCCGAAGATTTCTTCGGCTGATAAATGAATTTCCATTATTGTATTTCTTCTTTTTTCTCCTTAAGAAAGCGGCGCCAATTTTCTAAAAATTGCACAAAAATTTGAAATGGCACTTCCAAAATTAAATCAAAAATAACCACTAATATGTTAAACCGCGTCCATTGATTTGACAGCCATTTGCCTACGCGGACTAAAGGCAAGGCGAAAAGTTCAATCCAGAAGACCCAGCCGCTCTCTTTTTCTTTTTCCACGCTTAATTCTTTGGAACGTTGGCGGATTCTCAAGCCGGCAAAGCAGATTAAAGAGATAAAAACAAGGAAAATAACCATACTTAGCCAACTGAAATTTAGTTTATCCAACGCCCAAATAATTAAACCAAAAGTGACGAGGAATGTAATTAGATAGAACAGGTTAATTATTCCTCTTAAAAATACGTTCCTTTCAACAACTGTTTTTATTTCATATTGGTCTTGAGTTTTTGTCTGATAGGTTATTTTCATTACTTCCAAAACGACCTTTTGCGCGTTTTCCTCTTTTGGCGGCTTGATGCTTTTAACGATTAAAAACATTAAAAGAGGAGGAAAGAGAATATTAATGCCGAGATTAAGAAGAATAAGCTGATGGGCGATATAAAGATCAAAGGGCACTTCAATGGCCAAGGCCAAAAGTATTTTAGTCACAAAAATAGAAAGAGTGCTTAAAACAGCGGCCCGGCGCAATTTATTTTTAGAACGTTTATACCTTTCCTGATAGGCTTCTTTGATTAAATCTTCCAGTCTTTCCGGCTGATTTAAGGCGTCAGAATTTTCCAAAAGCACATCGCCCAAAACGAGATAAGGAGTGTTGTATTGATTGCAGATTTTAAAGAATTTTGGCCCTAAAGGATGATCTATTTTTTGGGATAGGGCAAGTTTTATAGAAGCGATTTGAGGGATTATTTCAGTTAAAAACTGCTGGTCTGTTTGAGTCCATTCGGGATAGTGCCACTTAAGGAGCCGGTAATTCAATAAAGCGCGATCAGTTCGAAGAAGCGCTTTTTGAATGGCGATAAAGACTTGCGTATCTTTTTCATCCTGGTTTAAATTCGTATTTCTTAAAACGATTCTTTCTTTGATTACCGCGTACATATAATCAGCCAAGGCTTGGTCTTTATGAGGGGGGGCTAATTTTTCTTCAATCTCGCAAGAGGCCAAGCTAATCAGCCAATTGAATGTTCCTTCTCTTTGTTTTTGAGGCAGATCAGCCGAAGCATCAATAAGGAATACATATTTACTGATAATTAATTCCACGGCCCCGATTTCGCTTTCAGGAATGGCGTCGTTTGGCAGATAGCCGGCCCTGATTAGTTCGCAGATTAGAGATTCGGCCATTCCGCCTTTATTATTTGTCTGAAGAATTAATCTTCTTTTAAGCATGCGGTCAATGGCATTTTTTCTAAGAAGATGTTCTTCCTGATAATCTAAAATCTTTCTGATCCGTTCGTAAAAACTGGCTACTTTGCTGGCAATGTAGTCAACATGAATAGTTGAGCCTTCTTCCGGCTTGGTCAAAATAAATCTTTTAAATTCCTGGATAAGTTCTTCGGTTGGTTGAGAAAGTATGGGCATTATTTTTTATTTTTTATTTCTTTAGTGATTTTTTCTATAAATTTTTCAATTTTCATCATGCCAATGTCGCCTTTTTTCCTGTCTCTGACTCCGACTGATTTGGCTTTTTCTTCTTTGTCGCCGACTACCAGCATGTAGGGTATTTTTTGGAGTTCGCCTTCGCGGATTCTTTTTGAAACCGTTTCGTTTTCATTTTTTATTTCCAGTCGTAAATTATGGGCCGTCAGTTGCCGATTGACTTTATCAGCGTATTTATTATGGCGGTTGGCTATTGGAATAATCCAGGCTTGGACCGGCGAAAGCCAAACTGGAAAAGCGCCGGCGTAGTGTTCAATTAAAACTCCAGTGAAACGTTCTAAGGAGCCGAGTAAGGCGCGGTGAATCATAATCGGCTGTTGTTTTTTACCTTTTTGATTCACATAAGCAACGGCAAATTTTTCCGGCAGATTAAAATCAATTTGGATGGTAGTGCATTGCCAGGCCCGGCCCAAAGAATCTTTAATTTTAATGTCAATTTTTGGTCCGTAAAAAACTCCTTCGCCCGGATCAACCTGATATTTTAACCCTTGTTTTTTTAAAGCATATTCAAGCGCTTTGGTAGCTTTTTCCCAGTTTTTGAGAGCGCCTACATATTTTTCCGGCCGCGTTGAAAGACAGATATCATACTCTTTAAAACCAAAAGTTTTTAGCATTTTTAGGCCGAATTTAATAGTGGAATCAATTTCTTGGCCGAGTTGCTCCGGAGCGCAAAAAGTATGAGCGTCGTCTTGGGTAAAACCGCGCACCCGCGTAAGCCCGTGCAAAACCCCAGAACGTTCATAGCGATAAACAGTGCCTAATTCTGCCCAGCGAAGCGGCAAATCCCGGTAGCTTCTGATATGCGTTTTATAAATTAAAATATGTCCGGGACAGTTCATGGGCTTAACAATATACTTTTCATTTTCAATATCCATCGGCGAATACATATTTTCCCGATAAAAATCCCAGTGTCCCGATTTTTGCCAGAGGCCCAAGCGGGCAATATGAGGCGTTCTTAATAATTCATAGCCGTTTTTTAAATGTTCACCAATCCAGTAGTCTTCAATAATCTGTCTTAAAAGAGCGCCCTTTGGGTGCCAAAGCGGCAAGCCGGCCCCAAATTCTTCGTCAATATGAAATAAGTCCAATTTTTGGCCCAGTTGCCGGTGGTCTCTTTTTTCTGCTTCTTCAAGGTTTTTTAAATAATTATCCAAATCTTTTTTATTGTCAAAAGCCACTCCATAAATTCTGGTCAGCATTGGATTTTTTTCATCGCCTTGCCAGTAAGCGCCGGCTATTTTAGTTATTTTGAAAGCGTCCAGATTGATTTCTTTAGTTGATTTGATATGAGGGCCGCGGCACAAATCAATAAAATCTCCTGATTTATAGATAGTTGCTTCTTTTTCTTTTAGTTCATTGATGAGTTCTAATTTATAGGGCTGATCTTTAAATAGTTTTTTAGCTTCTTCTTTTGAGATTTTCTGTTTCTCAAAGGCAATATTTTTTTTGATCAGTTCTCTCATTTTCTTTTCTATCTTAGGCAGGTCTTCCGGGGTAAGGGGAATAGGTAAGTCAGAATCATAATAAAACCCGTTTTCAATAACCGGGCCAATACCAAATTTAGTCCCGGAGAATATTTCCCGGACCGCGGCCGCTAAAACATGAGCTAAGGAATGACGAATTATTTCTATTTCAGAGGAGGGCATAACATTCGTGGCGAGTTGTCAATTCACTCTATTACTTTAACACTATCGCACAAAAGATTCAACTTTCCGCCCCGGTCGCTTAAGCGGCCTCTGACCATAACTATTCTGTCTTCCTGCCAGGTAGTTGAGGTTTGTTCAAGCACGGACGGAAAAACTAAAACCTCTATACTGCCGGTTAAATCTTCTATTCCCACAAAAAGCATTGGCCGGCCGGCGCGGGTATTGATTCTCTGAATTTTATTGATAATTCCGCCGATAATAATTTGTTGTCCGTTTAGCTCCTTTGAAAGGTTTTTTAGGGGAGTGGTCTCGTGATTTATTTTTTCTTGATAATCTTCTAATGGGTGTTCTGAAACATAGAGGCCGAGCAGTTCCTTTTCCCAAGTCAGTCTTTCTTTTTTAGCGGCGGCCGCCACTTCCTGAAGAATAAAGGAAGATACGCCAACTGAAGGCTGGTTTTCAAATAAGCTGATTTGGTTGCTCTGTTTGGCTTTTTGGATTTCCCGCGCTAAATTAAGGATTTGTTCCAAGCTGGCCAGTAACTGATTTCTCTCGCCGAAATTATCAAACGCCCCGCATTTAATCAAACTTTCCATGGATTTTTTATTCAGATCCCTTGACTGAACCCGCTCAACAAAATCAGTAATTGATTTAAATTGCCCGAGGTTTTTTCTTTCAGAAACAATGGTTCTGACAATATTATGGCCGACATTTTTTATTGCCTTAAGGCCGAAGCGAATCTGGCTGTCGCCGACCACCGTAAAATTTTCTTCGCTTTCGTTGATGTTCGGCGGCAACACCTTGATGTCCATTTGCCGGCATTCATTAACCAAAAAAGCGATTCTCTCAATATCGTTTTGTTCGGAAGTCATTAAAGCGGCCATAAATTCAGTGGGAAAATTAGCTTTTAGATAAGCGGTCCAATAACCGATAGTGGCGTAACAGCAACTGTGGGCCCGATTAAAGCCGTAACGGGCAAAAGGCTCAATAAACTGCCAGATCTTTTCTGCGGTTTCCGGTTCAATTTCATTTTTAACCATTCCTTCAATCATTTTTTCTTTCTGTTCGTCTAAAAGTTTTTTGATTTTTTTGCCAACCGCTTTTCTTAAAACATCGGCTTCTCCCAGAGTAAAGCCGGCTAAATCGCGGGCAATGCGCATTAATTGCTCCTGATAAACGCAGATTCCGTATGTGTTTTCCAGAATCGGTTTAAGTTTCGGATGAAGATACTTGATTTTTCTTTTGCCGTGTTTTCTGGCGATAAATTCCGGAATAAACTCCATTGGCCCGGGCCGATAAAGAGCCACCATCGCCATAATGTCTTCAAATTGAGTTGGTTTTAAATCTTTTAAATATCTTTTCATGCCCCCGCTTTCCAGTTGAAAAACGCCGGTGGTATTAGCTTCCCTGAATAATTTAAAAGTTTTTTTATCGTCTAAGGGGAGGCCGTCCAGATTAATTTTTTGGCCAAGCCGTTCTCTGATTTGATTAACCGTGTTTTGAATAACGGTTAAGGTCTTAAGGCCGAGAAAATCCATTTTTAAAAGGCCTAAATCGCCGATGGAATACATTTCGTATTGGGTGACAATTGTCTGGTCGTCTTGAGTGGGATGCTGGCGGGGGACTAAATTATCAATATTTTCTTTGGTAATAACCACGCCGGCCGCGTGAGTGGAAGCGTGCCGCGCCACTCCCTCAAGTTTTCTGGCCATATCAATCAATCTTTTAGCCGATTCGTCCGACTCATAAATTTTATGAAGTTCCTGGGATTCATAGATGGCTTTTTCCAAAGTCAAGCCAAAGGGAATCATTTTGGCTATCTGGTCGCAGAAACTATAGGGATAATTTAAGGCGCGGCCCACATCGCGGACCGCGGCTCGGGCCGCCATTGTCCCAAAAGTAATAATTTGCGCCATATGATTTTCGCCGTATTTATTTCTGACATATTCAATTACTTCGTCTCGCCTATCATCGGCAAAATCCAAATCAATATCAGGCATTTCAATGCGATCCGGATTGAGAAAGCGCTCAAAAAGTAAATTATATTTTATCGGGTCAACATCGGTAATATTTAAAAGGAAAGAAACCAGAGAACCGGCCGCGCTGCCACGGCCCGGGCCCACGACAATATTTTGGGATTTGGCCCAGTTGACAAAATCCTGAACGATTAAAAAATAAGAAGCGAGTTTTGTTTGTTTGATAACCGATAGCTCGTAATCCAGCCTGTCTAAAATTTCTTTTGAGATATTTTGGTAACGTTTTTTAAGTCCTTGAAAACACAGATTTTTAAGAAATTCGTCCGGGGTCTGGCCATTTGGCACTTCAAAATGAGGGAATTGAATTTTTCCTAACTCAAATTCAAAACTGCATTGTTCAACGATTTTTTGGGTATTGGTAATCGCTGACGGCGCTTCTTTAAATAATTCGCTCATTTCTTCCGGCGAACGAAGGGAAAAGTTATCGCTTTTCATTGTTAATCTATTTTCATCAGTGGCTTTTTTGTCAGTGTTAATAGCCATTAAAACATCTTGAGCTTCCGCGTCTTCGGGCTTAAGATAGTGAACATCATTTGTAGCCACTAAAGGAATTTGATGTTTTTTACCTATTTTAATCAGCTCTTGATTGACTATTTTTTGCTTTTCAAGGCCCGGGTGATGTTCCAGTTCCAGATAAAAATTTCCCGGGCCGAAAATTTCCTGATATTCCAGAGCGATTTTTTCCGCTTCGTCAAGGCGGCCATTAGTGATGGCTCTGGGGATTTCTCCGCTTAAACAGGCGGTCAAGCCGATTAAGCCGGCCGAATGTTTTTTAAGTAATTCCTTATCAATTCTCGGCTTATAATAAAAACCTTCCAAATAAGCTTTGGTGGTTAATTTTACTAAATTCCGGTATCCCTCCTTATCTTTAACCAAAAGAACCAAGTGATATCGTTTATCGTCAATACTCGGCCGTCTTTGGCGCATGCCGTTGGGGGCCAGATACATCTCGCTTCCGATTATTGATTTAATTCCTCTTTTTTTGGCTTTTTGAAAAAACTCCACCGCTCCATACAGAGAGCCGTGGTCGGTTAAAGCGATAGAACTCATTTTAAGTTCATGGCAGTAATCCAAAAGCTGGTCTATTTTGGGAAGACCATCTAAGAGACTGAAATGAGAGTGGACATGAAGATGGGTAAAACGCATAAAAAATTTCTAATTTCTAATATCTAATTTCTAATCAATGTCTAATTCTTGAATTTCTAATGTCTAATTTTAGTCATTGGTTATTGGGATTTTATTAGGTCAATTAGGTTAATTAGAAATTAGGTTAATTTAAAGATTTCGTATTTAGATTATATCATCTTTATTTTTAATGGCAACCAGATTATAATTAAGAGTATATGACTAAACCAGAAGCTCGAAAAAGGATTGATCAATTAAGGAAGGAGATTGATCGCCAGCGTTATCTTTATCATGTTTTAGATAAGCCGGAAATCAGCGACGCGGCTCTTGATTCTTTAAAGCATGAATTAGAACAAATAGAAAAACAATTTCCGGAATTAATCACTCCTGATTCGCCGACCCAGCGGGTGGGTGGTAAGCCCTTGGATAAATTTAAAAAAGTCAGACACAAAACTCCGATGCTTTCTTTGGAAGACGCTTTTAGCCCGGAAGAATTAGAATCTTGGCGGGAGAGAATTCAGAAATTAGCGCCTGATAAAAAAATAGATTATTTCGCGGAATTGAAAGTTGACGGCTTTGCCATTAGTTTGGTTTATAAAAATGGAATTTTAAGCGAAGGTTCAACGCGCGGCGACGGAAAAATCGGCGAAGATGTCAGTCAAAACTTGAAAACTATTTCTTCTATTCCTTTAAGAATAGAAATTCACCGGAAATTAGCTTCTCAAGAAATAACAGAGAAAGTTCAGGCCTTAATTCATAAAGGCGAGATTGAAGCGCGCGGCGAAGTTTATATGACCGCTAAATCCTTTGAAAAAATTAATCAGGAAAGGGAGAAAAAAGGCGAGCCGCTTTACGCCAACCCAAGAAATACCGCGGCCGGAAGCATCAGACAGCTTGACTCTAAAATAGCCGGCTCACGCCAATTAAATTTCTTGGCTTACGACATTATCACGGATTTAGGCCAAAAGACTCATAAGGAAGAGCATCAGATTGCCGAATGTTTGGGATTTAAGACCGACAATGGTCAATATTCTAAAAACTTAAAAGAAGTTATTGATTTTTATGAAAAAGTAAAAAGAGAAAGGGAAAAACTGCCGTACCAAATAGACGGGATAGTGGTGAGCGTAAATAACAATAATATTTTTGAAAAATTAGGCGTGGTTGGCAAAGCGCCAAGAGGAGCAATCGCTTTTAAATTTCCGGGAAAAGAAGCGACCACTATTGTGGAAAATATTATTGTTCAGGTGGGCCGGACCGGCGCCTTGACTCCGGTGGCTTTTTTAAAACCGGTGCGGCTGGGCGGCACGACCATTACCAGGGCCACGCTTCACAATGAAGACGAGATTAAGCGGCTGGATGTTCGGATAGGCGATACCGTGATTATCCAGCGGGCCGGGGATGTGATTCCGGACATAGTTAAAGTTTTAAAGAAAATGAGAACCGGCCATGAAAAGAAATTTCAGATGCCTGAAAAATGTCCGGTTTGCGGCGCCAAAGTTATTAAACCGGCCGGCGAGGCAATTCATCGCTGTTCCAATAATCAGTGCGGAGCCCGGCAAAAAGAACAAATTGAACATTTTATTTCCAAAAAAGGTTTTGATATTGTCGGCTTAGGCCCCCAAATTATTAATCAATTAATGGATGAGGGTTTGGTGAATGACTCGGCTGATATTTTCGCTTTAAAAGAAGGAGATTTAGCGCCCCTAGAAAGATTCGCGGAAAAATCGGCCAAGAATTTGGTTGAAGCGATTGAAAAAAGTAAAAAAATCCCTTTGGCTAAATTTATTTACGCTTTAGGGATTAGACATGTTGGTGAAGAAACAGCCATCATGTTTTCGCAGGAAATCCGAAATACAAAATCCGAAATCCGAAACATAAATGATTTGATTAAATTTTACAATAAATTTTCTTTAGAAAATTTACAGAATATCCAAGATATTGGGCCGGTGGTTGGTCAAAGCATTTATGATTATTTCCATAATAGACACAACCTCAAACTTTTAGAAAAATTAGACAAAGCTAATCTCCGGATTCAATTACCCAAGTTTCAGGTTTTAAGTTTAAAGTTTAAAGATAAAATTTTTGTCTTGACCGGCGAATTAGAATCAATGACCCGCGATGAAGCCAAAGAAAAAATAAGGGGCTTAGGTGGCGATATTTCCGGTTCAGTTTCTAAAGAAACTGATTTCGTTGTTGTGGGTAAAGAGCCGGGCGGAAAATTTGATAAAGCGAAGAAGTTGGGAGTAAAAATTATTGACGAGAAAGAGTTTTTGAAAATTATGAAAACCTAAAAGATAATTCCTGAAACCCGAAACATAAAAAAAGCGCCAGCCGTTTGGCTGGCTTTTAGGTTGCTTCTTTAATTTAAAATTGTTAATATAAAATCAGTTAAAATGAAACTTTCCAAACAACAGGTTGAACATGTGGCGAAGTTGGCGCGGCTGGGAATAACGGAAAAAGAAAAGGAGAAATTCGGAAAAGAACTTTCTTCTATTTTGGGTTTTGTGGAAAAATTGAATGAAGTGGATACAAAGGGAGTTGAACCAACCGCCCATATTACCGGACTTCAAAATGTGATGAGGGAAGACAGGGCAGGGGATACAAACAGAGAACAGCGGGAAAAGATATTAAAATTAGCGCCAAAGAGAAGGGATGGATATGTGAAGGTGAAAGCGATTCTATAAAAATTCAAAATATTTAAAAATTCTTGATGTCATTAAACCAACTAACTATTCAACAAGCGCATAAGGGTCTCAAAAATAAAGATTTTTCCGCAGGAGAGTTGACTGAGGCTGTTTTAGAGCAGATTAAAAAACGAGACAAAGATATTGGGGCATATTTAACCGTTACTGAAGACTTGGCTTTAGAGCAAGCGAAAAAAGTTGATGAGAAAATTAAAAAAAGAGAAGAAATAGGAGTTTTAGAAGGAATCCCGGTAGCTGTTAAAGATGTTATTTTAGTTGAAGACGTAAAATGCACGGCCGCTTCAAAAATTTTAGAAAATCATATCGCGCCTTATGACGCTACGGTAATTAAAAAATTTAAAAAAGCCGGAGCCGTGATAGTCGGGAAAACAAATTTGGATGAATTTGCCATGGGATCTTCTACGGAAAATTCCGCTTTTGGAATTACCAGAAATCCTCATGATTTGGAAAGGGTGCCGGGCGGAAGCTCCGGCGGTTCTGCCGCGGCAGTAGCCGCCAATGAGTGTATTTACGCTCTTGGTTCTGACACCGGCGGCTCAATTCGCCAGCCGGCCAGTTTTTGCGGCGTGGTCGGTTTAAAACCAACTTACGGCCGGGTTTCGCGATATGGACTCATGGCCATGGCTTCGTCTTTGGACCAGATTGGGCCAATAACCAAAACCGCCAAAGACGCAAAAATTGTTTTAGAAGCAATTAGCGGAAAAGATGGGCTGGATTCAACAAGCGTAGAATTCAAAAACAAGTTTCAAGTTTCAAGTTTCAAGTTACAAGATTTAAAAATTGGTCTGCCCAAAGAATATTTTATTAAGGGTTTAGACCCGGAAGTAGAAGAAGTAATCAAAAAAGCAATTTCTAAATTTGAAAAAATGGGCGCTGAAATTATAGAGGTGAGTTTGCCTCATACCGAATACGCTCTGGCCGCTTACTATATTATTATGCCGGCTGAAGTCTCGGCAAATTTAGCCCGCTACGACGGGATAAAATACGGACTTTCAGAAAAAGGGGATAATCTTTTAGAAGTTTATTTAAAGACGCGCCAGCATGGTTTTGGAAGCGAGCCGCAGCGAAGAATAATGCTTGGCGCTTACGCTTTGTCAGCCGGCTATTATGAAGCGTATTATTTAAAAGCTCAAAAAATGCGGACTTTAATTAAAAAAGACTTTGACGAGGCCTTTAAAAAAGTGGATGTTATAATGACGCCGGTTTCGCCAACACCGGCTTTTAAAATCGGAGAAAAAATAGACGACCCGTTGCAAATGTATTTATCAGATATTTTTACAGTGCCGATAAATTTAGCCGGAGCGCCGGCTGTTTCTATCCCTTGCGGGAAAGTCGGTCAGTTGCCAATCGGTCTTCAGATTATCGGCAAACATTTTGACGAAGAGAAAATTTTAGACATTGCTCAAGCTTATGAGGACTTTACTTCTTAATCTTTACGATTATTTTTCAATCCATTTTACTTCTTCAGATTGGGGGAGGACATTTTTATTTATTAAAAGTTTTTCTTTAATGCTTTCTTTTATGCTTTTCGCGGCTTTGGTTTTTTTGATTATTAAGTTAAGGGTTGACATAAAAAATTCGGTTCAGATAGTAACTAAAAGCGTTGGCGCGTCAAGCCGGCCAAAAAGAAGAATGAGTAGGGAATGGAGCGCGGTTTTGAAGAAATTGGAGAGCGGGGAGGAAAGTAATTTAAAATTAGCCATTATTGAAGCGGATAAAATCCTTGACAATATTCTAAAAAAATCCGGCTACAAAGGAGACAATATGGGCGAGAGACTAAAGCAAATCACTTCAGCTCAAATCGCCAACATTGACGCGATTTGGCAGGCCCATAAAATCAGGAATAATATTGTTCATGACCCGGATTTCCGCCTCACCCGTCAAGACGCTGAAAACGCCGTTAAAATTTATCAAAGAGCCCTTGAAGATTTAATGGCGCTTTGAAGATTAATGGCCTGAAAGATAAAAAGCCCCAAAAGGGCTTTTTTGATACGAGCAGTGTTTTTGAAAATTTATTTTATCTCTTCAATAAAAATACCATTGCCAATATCATCTATATTGCTATTTTCGTTTATGTCTAATTCTATGTTACCCCAATCAGGATCCGTTATATCTTTCTCATTAAATTTTCCGTTGTGATATTTTTCTAACGCCTTTTCCAACGCTTTTTTCTTTGTGCTGGTATTAATTTCAATTTCAAAATTAGCTGGAATTTTTAATGCTAAACTGACTTTATATTTTTTCATCTCAATAATTAAGAATTATACCAAATTTATAAATTTAATACCGACCTTTTTGTTTTAGAACGATTTATCTTCCCATTTCAAAAATCTTTTTTACTAATTTTGTTCTTGCGTAAAACGCGCGGGTAATCGGACGGCGTTTGCCCGTTCGTGGATTTATCCCACCTGTCCCTTTTGTTCTGGTCTGAATCCATTTTCCGTCTTTGCCCGTTAAGCTTTCAAAACCATGCTTAATTAATTTTTTTCTAATAAGATCATAGTCTACTTTGATTTCATTTATTAGCTGATCATCTTCGGCAAAATCTAAACTTTCAACTTCTAATAGTTCTGCCTTTTTGGAATTTTTTCCGTGCCACATAACCGCGCAAAAGATCATTGATTTTAATTTGTTCCAGCAATGACTTTCAAAAAATGAATGGTTAAAGCAACCATAGCTGAAATTTGGGGTAGGTCTCTCGGTCGTAAAAATCCAAATCTTTGTCATCTTCCCACACAAGTTCGGTAAAATTCTCGTAGTCATCGCTGTATCCTTTGCACATCACAAAAGCGCGACGAAACGGATTAAGTCGTAAAATAAGTTTTGCGAAAAACGGGCTAATGGTAATTTCCATATTAAAAAATTAGACTATTTTCCACACTGGCAATCTCAAAAGTTTTTGTATGCCATTTGGATAATTTATCGTAATCTATAAACTGCACACGCTCTTTGATTGGGTCAAAAGCGTTGAGTGCCAGTTTTCCTGTATATTCTGCTTTTCTCGCCTTGTCTGCAACTATAAAAAAGTTGGTGTTGAAGTCCTGTAATTCCACAAATTTTAGAAGTGAATTTTGGATATCCGTTGAGTGTTCAACCTCAAAAAGCACGCTTGGCATTTTTCGGACATTGAACCAGCAAACGTCAATAGTTTTCGCCTTTCGTACAATGTGGTCGTAGCCAAATTGGTAAAAATCCGTTTGCGAGCTTATTTCTCCAAGCGTCTTTCCTAAGAATCGCTTGTTCTTATCTTGATTTGGTACAAAAGTTTCATACCGCTTCAATTTCCCGACTTCAACGAGCAAACCTTGATAATAACTATGATTGAAAAGCTCCTGCTCCTGCTTAGGCATCATATCGGTCGGCAGTATGTCTTGCGGCAACTTATTTTTGTGCGACAATAACGCCCACAGTCCTGGCTTAATTTTAAAGAAAAATCGCTCGTCTTGAACAATACGGCGAATACTCGCAAAAGGTGTTTTTGTTTTCCACTCAACATCGGGTACCTTCAAAACTTCTTGGTTTAGATACCCAAGTGTCGCAAATCCACCATTTTGTTTCATTACTTTTATTACTGCTTCGTGTTGCTTCATATCATTCAAAAGTGGAGATCAAAATCTTTTTTTATCCCATTGCTCATATCCCAGTCTCCTTTTTTAACGCTGACCATTCTGCCATTTTGACAGGTGAAAGTGCCGCTTGAAAGGAAATAGGGAGGATCAGCAAAAATCATATCCACTGAATTGTCCTTAAACTTTTTTAAAAGCTCAAGAGAGTCGGCTAAATAGAGTTCAAATTTAGGTTTTTTGTAGTATGGTTTTGCCATAATCTATCTTTAGTATATCATTTTTAAAATCAAAAAACCAGCACTTTAAATACTGGTTTTTATGGCTCAAACATAGAAATCGGGTCGTCTTCGCTCCGGTGTTATCGGAGCTATGGCGGGCGAATCCCGCCGTCGCGTTCTTCTGGCGGACTGCGTCCGCCGAAGCCAGCTATGGCGGGCAAAGGCGGAGCCGATGGGATTTGAACCCACGATCTTCTGCGTGACAAGCAGATGCGTTAAACCGGGCTACGCTACGGCTCCATGGTACCGGGGGTGGGGCTCGAACCCACAACCTTCTGCTTATGAGTCAGACGCTCTAACCAGTTGAGCTACCCCGGCGTAGTAAAGCGAAAAATTTATGTTGCGGGGGCCGGACTCGAACCGGCAACCTCTGGGTTATGGGCCCAGCGAGCTTCCAATTGCTCCACCCCGCGTTTTTATTATAACAAAAAAATTTAATTAGGCAAGTTTTTTATCTTTGCTGACTCTTGTCTTAATCTATAAAAAAGAGTAAAATATAAATATATGGGCATGCGGATTTATGTGGTCGGTATGGCTTTGGCCACTTTGCTGGCTTGGGCCTCGCTGGCGGCTATTTTAATTTATCTTGAACCATCAAATAGTAATTTACCTGTTTTGGCTTTGTTTTATCTAAGTCTTTTTATCGGATTTAGCGGCGCTTTATTTTTAATCGGTTTTTTTATAAGAAGAGTCAGCCATAGGCGGGGCATTACCATAAGACAAGCCAATGTATCTTTTCGGCAGGGGATTCTTTTGGCTGTTATTTTAGTCGGCGCCATGTTTTTACAAAGCCAAAAGATACTGGCTTGGTGGAATGTTTTGTCTTTATTGGCCATAGCGGGATTAGCGGAGTGGTGGGCAATGAGGAGGAATTAAAAATTAACCTAACCAGAATAATTTTTGTTTTATGCTTAACGAATTAAAACAAAAAGCCCTTAAAGAAATACAAGGGGCTAAAGACTTAAAAACTCTTGAAGAATTATATAGACAATTTCTTGGCCGCAAAGGCGAATTAACGGCTGTTTTGCGTTCCTTAAAAGATTTACCGGAAAAAGAACGCCGCGAGAAAGGTAAATTAGCCAATCAAATAAAACTGGAATTAGAAAATATTTTTAATCAAAAAAAATCAGAGATCAGAAATCTAAAATCCGAAGTTCAGGACGGATGGATTGACATTACGGCCCCGGGAATTTTACCGGCTCTTGGCCACTTTCATCCGATTACAAAAATCAGACAACAGGCGGAAGAAATTTTTCAATCAATGGGTTTTACAGTGGCCGAAGGTCCGGAAGCGGAAACGGAATATTATAATTTTGACGCTTTAAACACGCCGCCGGAACATCCGGCCAGAGACATGACCGATACTTTTTGGTTAAAAAACAAAAAACTGCTTTTGCGCACTCATACCTCACCAGTCCAGATTCGTTACATGGAAAGCCATAATCCTCCTTTGCGAATTATCGCGCCCGGACGGGTTTTTCGTCACGAAGCCACTGACGCGTCTCATGATGTTCAGTTTTATCAGATAGAAGGATTAATGATTGACAAAGATGTTTCCGCGGCTCATTTCAGAGGAATTTTACAGGAGTTTTTTAAAAGATTTTTCGGCCCGGAAATTAAAATCCGTTTGAGACCAAGTTATTTTCCTTTTGTTGAGCCGGGGTTTGAAATAGACATAAAAAGGGGTAAAGGAGACTGGCTTGAGTTAATGGGCGCCGGTATGGTTCATCCTAATGTTTTAAAGGCCGTGAAATACAATCCTAATCTTTGGCAGGGCTTTGCTTTTGGCATGGGTTTAGACAGATTAGCCATGATCAAATACAAGATTGACGATATCAGATTATTTTATTCCGGGGATTTGAGATTTCTCAAACAGTTCTAATGAAGGTAAGTTATAACTGGCTACAATCTTTTTTTATAGGAAAGCTTCCTACTCCAGAAAAACTGGTTGAAGTTTTAACAATGCATAGTTTTGAGGTGGAAAGAACGGAGAAAAAAGGCAGCGACTGGATTTTGGATATTGATGTCTTGCCTAATCGGACGCATGATTGTTTGAGCCATATTGGAGTTGCCAGAGAAATAGCAGTGATAATTGGAGACCGCCCTTTAGGGCGAGACAATTCTCTGCCTAAAGGCAGGACTCCGTTAAAAGAAGATAAATCGCAAAAGATAAAAGATTTTTTAGAAGTAAAGGTTCAGGATAAAAATTTATGTCCGCGTTACTGCGCCCGGGTGATAACTGACATCAAAGTCGCTCCTTCGCCTAAGTGGTTAAAAGAGCGGCTTGAAGCAATCGGGCAGAAGTCTATTAATAATATAGTTGACGCGACAAATTACGTAATGTTTGAAACTGGTCAGCCGCTGCACGCTTTTGATTTTGATAAAGTTGAAAAGGGAATTGTTGTTCGAAGGGCGAAGAAAGGAGAACAAATTACTACTTTAGAAAATGAAAAATACGAGCTTGATCAGGATATTTTAGTTATTAGTGATATACGGGAACCTTTGGCCATTGCCGGCATTAAAGGAGGGAAAAAAGCGGAGATCAGCCAGAACACGAAAAATATTATTTTAGAGTCGGCTAATTTTTCTCCGATAAATATCCGGCAAACTTCAAAGAAACTGGGACTGCGCACAGAATCCTCAATCCGTTTTGAACAGGGCTTTGACCCTAATTTGGCGTCAGAAGCCATTGATCGGCTGGCTGGTTTAATTCAAGAAATAGGAGGAGGAAAAGTTATTCAAGGAATGATTGATATTTATCCAAAGAAAATAAAGCCAAAAACAATAAAACTTGAAATAGAAAAAGCTAAAAGATTATTAGGAATTGATGTTTCAATAAAAGAGATTAAAAATATTTTAGAAGAATTGGGTTTTGAGTTACGCGTTACAAATTACGCATTACGCATTACAATACCTACCCGGCGAATGGATATAACTCTTCCCGAAGATTTGATTGAAGAAATTGGCCGCGTTTACGGCTATGAAAAAATTCCGGCCCAATTACCAACTGCTGTTTTAATATTGCCGGAGCGAAATGAATCTTTGTTTTACGAAAACAGGATAAGAGAAATTTTAATCGGCGTTGGCTTTAGTGAGGTCTACAATTATTCGTTTATCAGTGAAAAACAGGTAATGGGCGAGCAAATTTCAGATTTAATTGAAGTAGAAAATCCGGTCAGTCAGGAACAAAGATATTTACGGCCAAATTTAATATTAAATTTATTAAAGAATGTTAAGGACAATTCGAGGTTTTTTAACGAAATAAAATTATTTGAGATAGGAAAAGTATTTGAAAAAGAAGAGATAAAAAGAGCGGCCGGAATTTTCGCTTTGAAAAATAAACCAAAAGAGGCCCAAGAGTTTTACAGTTTAAAAGGGGTAGTTGATTCTCTTTTAAATAAGTTGCGGATTAGCGATATTTGGTATAGCGATCAGATTTCAGATTCCAGATTCCGAATTTTAGATTTATTTCATCAGGGAAGAAGGGCTGAAATAAAAGTCGGCGAAGATTCGCTCGGCTGGCTGGGAGAAATAAATCCGGAAGTTCTAAAAGGACTGGGCATTGAATCGCGAGCAGCCGGTTTTGAAATAGATTTTGAGAAATTAGTGAAATTAGCCACGGAAGAAAGGGAATATTTGCCGCCTTCAAAATACCCGGCGGTTGTAAGGGATATCGCGATCCTTGTTGAGCCGGCTGCCAAAGTAGAAGAAGTTTTAAATTTAATTGAAACAGCCGGCGGAGCATTGGTTCAGGATGTGGATTTATTTGATATTTATGAGGGAGAAGAAATTGGAGAAGCTAAAAAGAATTTGGCTTTTCACATTATTTATCAGGCCGATGACCATACCTTGACTAATGAAGAAATTGAGAAAATTCATAATAAGATTGTTTCGGTTTTGGAAAATGAAGGGGGATGGGAAGTAAGAAAATAATGATTTATGAAAAAAAATAATAATAACAACAACAATTCATCATACGAAGCTAAAGACATTTATGTCTTGGAAGGGCTTGAGCCGGTGCGGCGCCGGCCCGGCATGTATATCGGTTCTACCGGCACTGACGGTCTTCATCATTTAATTTGGGAAGTGGTTGACAACTCTCTTGACGAGGCGCTTTCCGGTTTTTGCAACACGGTGGAAATCGTTTTACTGCCGAATAACCAAATTAAGATAAGTGATAATGGCCGCGGCATTCCGATTGAAAAACATCCACAGACAAAAAAATCCGCCTTAGAAACCGTGATGACTACGCTTCATGCCGGCGGTAAGTTTGGCGGCGAGTCCTATAAAATAGCGGGCGGACTTCACGGGGTTGGCGTCTCGGTAGTTAACGCGCTTTCCAAATGGCTCAAAGTGGAAGTTTGTAGAAACGGACTAAAATACACTCAAGAATATTCCAAGGGAAAGCCGAAGACAAAAGTTAAAAAAATCGGCCAGTGCAAAGAAACCGGCACCATTGTGACTTTTGAGCCGGATGTGGAAATTTTTAAAAACATTGAATTTAATTGGGATAAAATTTTAGACCACCTTCGCCAGCAGGCATACTTGACCAAAGGCGTAAGAATCAACATTAAAGATGAGCGGGATAAACTGCCTAAAACTCACAGCTTTTATTTTGAGGGCGGCATTGTTTCTTATGTTGATTATCTGAATCGGGACGAAGAAGCAAAGCACGAAAATATTTTTTATATTTCAAAAGAGCAGGAAGAGATTTTAGTTGAAGTGGCTTTTCAGTACACTGACGATATTTCCGGTTATGAAGAAGGTTTTGCCAATAATATTCATACTGGCGAGGGGGGAATGCATTTAACCGGCTTTAGAACCGCTTTAACAAGAACCCTTAATGATTACGCGCGCAAAAACACATATCTGAAAAATTCAGATGAAAATTTAACCGGCGATGATGTCCGCGAGGGCTTGACTGCGGTCATCAGCGTTAAATTAAGAGAGCCGCAGTTTGAGGGGCAGACCAAAGCCAAATTGGGGAACACTGAAGCGAGGACCGCGGTGGAAACAGTGGTTTCCGACGGTTTGGAAGAATTTTTGGAGAAAAATCCCGGAGACGCCCGGGCTATTATGGATAAATGCATCCTGGCGGCTAAAGCCCGGCAGGCCGCCAAAGCGGCCAGAGAAACAGTGATTAGAAAAGGGGCTTTGGAAGGTATGACTTTACCGGGCAAATTAGCCGACTGTTCTTCAAAAAAGCCGGAAGAAAGCGAGCTTTATATTGTGGAAGGCGACAGCGCCGGAGGTAGCGCGAAACAGGGACGCGACCGTAATTTTCAGGCCATTCTGCCCTTAAAGGGAAAAATTCTTAATGTGGAAAAAGCCCGTTTGGACAAGGCCTTGGCTTTTAAAGAAATTAGAGCCTTAGTTATTGCTTTGGGCGCGGCCATTGCCGATACGTTTGACATTAATAAATTAAGATATCATCGGGTTATTATTATGACCGACGCTGATGTTGACGGCTCTCATATCAGAACTTTGCTTTTAACTTTATTTTTCCGTTATTTTCCCCAAATTATTGAGAACGGTTATCTTTATATTGCCCAGCCGCCTCTTTATCGTCTTTCAAAAGCCAAGCAAATACAATACGCTTACACTGACGCGGATAAAGAAGAAATTTTAAGCTCAATGGGAAAAGACGGGGTTAATATCCAGCGCTATAAAGGTTTGGGAGAAATGAATCCGATTCAGCTTTGGGAAACCACTATGGATCCGGCAAATAGAGTGATGAAGCAGGTGACTGTTGAAAATATCAAAGAAGCCGATAAGATTTTTGATATTTTAATGGGCGACGAAGTGGCGCCGAGAAAAAGATTCATTCAGACCCATGCCAAGAAAGTGAAAAATTTGGATATCTAGTCCTCTGACAACTAACACCCGACGTTTAACCGATTCACAGGGGGTTGACAGAGTTTTTATTCAGTCCTAAGATAGAATTAAATAACCCCTGACGGGGTTTTTAAATCCAATGAATATTACAAGTTTACCGTCAAAAGCGATTAATTTTCTTAAAGAAGTCAGGATTGAATTAAAGCGGGTGACTTGGCCAACGCGGCAGGATACGATTAAATATACTTTGATTGTGATTGGTTTTAGCTTGGCCGTAGCCGCTTTTTTAGGCGGCTTGGATTTTTTGTTTACCTGGTTATTGAATAAATTTGTGATATAAATTATGCCGAAACAAGTAGAACAAGGAAAAAATTGGTATGTTCTCCATACATATTCCGGCTATGAAGAAGCCGTGGCCAGAAATTTAAAGCAGAGAATTGAAAGCATGGGAATGGAAGATAAGATTTTTAATGTCTTGGTGCCGACAGAAAAAAAGATTAAGATTAAAGCGGGCAAACGACAGATAGTTGAAGAAAAAATTTATCCGGGCTATGTTTTGGTGGAAATGGTAGTGACCGACGATTCCTGGTATGTGGTGAGAAATACTCCCAGGGTAACCGGCTTTATCGGCGCCGGCACTGTGCCGACCCCGATTTCTCCGGATGAAATAAAAACCATTCAAAAAAGAATGGGCGTTGAAGAGCCCAAGTATAAAATTGATGTGGCAATAGGGGATCCGGTAAAAATTACCGACGGCCCGTTTAAAGACTTTGACGGAAAGATCTCTGAAATTGACGAAGCCCGAGGAAAGATTAAAGTTTTGGTTTCTATGTTTGGACGGGAAACGCCGGTGGAGCTTGATTTCTTGCAGGTAAAGAAATTATAAACTTATGGCAAAACCCATTAAAACAATCGTAAAGTTGCAGATTCCGGCCGGACAGGCCAACCCGGCGCCGCCGGTCGGACCGGCTTTGGGCCAGCACGGTTTAAATATTTCTGAATTTTGCAGCCGATTTAACGAGGCGACTAAAGATAAATCCGGCGATATTATTCCGGTTGAAATTACGGTTTACGAGGACCGGACCTATACTTTTAAATTAAAAACTCCGCCGGCCTCCTTTCTTCTTAAAAAAGCGGCCGGTCTTGACAAAGGTTCCGGAGAGCCCCATAAAAATAAAGTAGGCAAAGTCAGTAAAGAACAAGTTAAGCAAATTGCTGAAAAAAAGATGGAAGACTTAAACGCAAATTCCGTGGAAGAGGCAGTAAGAATAATAGAAGGCACGGCGAGGAGTATGGGGATTGTGGTGGAGTAAAATATTATTCTTATGAAGAAAAAAAATCTTATTCTTCATATTTCTGTAATACATAAAGGTTATTTAGATTTTTTTAAAAAGAATTTAAATAAAATTTCCAATATATATATAATTGACGAAAAGCTCCAAAAAGAACTTTTAGAGATAAAGCCGGACATCGCTTCATTAGATGTTGATACAGTAAGAGATTTATTAGATAAAATTGGTTTTAAGAATATTTTAGTTCTTTCTAAAAATAATTTTAAAAAACTGGGAGATAGAGAGATAATTCTTATTCAGGACGAGATATCCCGCAACTTAGCGCAGAAATATTTAAGGGGGAAAAAAATAGAATGGCAGTCAGTTTTTTTACGATGGGACAAAGAGTTGGTATTGACTCAAAAACCATTAAAAGATATCATATCTTCCAAAAATTCTTTTGATATTAAAACAATGAAAGAGGCGTACAGAGAATCCGAAAGGAGTAGCGATTGGTGGCGACAAATCGGAGCAGTATTGGTTAAAAATAAAAAAATTATTCTTTGGGGAAATAATAAAGATTTACCAAGCGACCATACGCCGTATCAGGTTGGCGAAGTGCGCGATTTTTTCAAAGCCGGAGAAAGGCATGATTTAGCAAGTACAATTCATGCTGAAGAAAATATTGTTGCCCAGGCCGCTAAAAAAGGCATTTCACTTAAAGGAACATCGCTTTATGTTACTACTTTTCCTTGTCCTGTTTGCGCTAAACTTATTGCGCTTTCCGGTATAAAAAACATTTATTTCGCGGAAGGCGGCTCTAATTTTGACGCAAGAAAAGTTTTAGAAGCGGTTGGAATTAAAATTACGCGTGTTTTGTACAACCAGAAAAAATAAATTAAAGTTGATTTATTTTTTCTGGTTGTAAGCGCATTTGTTGTTTAACATTTAGAGAGGGAGAAGGTAATTGACTCTCTTTGTTTTTTATAATAAAATTAAAGCATGAAGCAGTATTTAGATTTATTAAAACATGTTTTAGAAAACGGAGAGAGAAAAGGAGATCCTCAAGGAGTGGGGAATATTGCTGTTTGCGGTTATCAGATGCGATTTAAGATGGACAATGGTTTTCCTTTGTTGACTACCAAGAAAGTATATTTAAAAGCAATTATTTATGAATTGCTTTGGTTTTTAAAAGGCGATACTAATGTTAAATATTTAAAGGACCATGGGGTAAGTATTTGGGACGAATGGGCAACTCCGGAGGCATGCGCTAAATACGGGAACCCGCCCGGAGAATTGGGTCCGATTTACGGAGAAAAGTGGCGCCGGTGGAAAAAGAGAGATGGCGGAATAATTGATCAAATAAGCGAAGCGATTGAAGAAATAAAAAAGTTTCCAGACTCCCGACGTTTAGTAGTCACTTCATGGGATCCGGAAGATGTTGACAAAGTCTTTGTCGCCCCTTGTCATTGTTTTTTTAAATTTTTCGTCGCGCAAGGAAAATTATCTTTACATCTTTTTCAGCGGAGCGCCGATGTGTTTTTGGGAGTTCCTTTTAATATCGCTTCTTATTCACTGCTTTTAATGATGATGGCGCAGGCGACAGGATTAAAAGCCAATGAGTTTATCCATACTTTATCCGATACCCATCTTTATCTTAATCACATAGAGCAGGCGAAACTGCAGTTAACCCGTGAACCAAAAACCTTGCCCAAGATGATTTTAAATTCTGAAATAAAAAACATCTTCGATTTTGATTACGAAGATTTTAAATTAGAGGGATATGATCCTCATCCGCCGATTAAAGCTGAAGTAGGCGTTTAATTAAATTAGAGTTTATTATCCTATGGGGAAGTTCACCACTTTTGAACCTTCTCTTTTTTTATCTTGCTTCGGAGAAATTATGTGAAAATGGATATGAGCGACAGAAGCGCCGGTAAAATTTGTGTCGCCGAATCTCGTAGCCAGAGCACCTCCTTTAATATTGTATTTTTTTATTGCCCATTGTGTTAAATTAGCCACACTTTCAAAATCTTTCTTTGTTAATTCATTAAATTGTTCTCTATGTTTTTCTCCGATAATAATAAGATGATATTGGCTGTTTTTGTATGGCCAACTATCGTGTGTTAGAAACCAACCGTTATTTTTCCTAAGAATCGGCTCTTTGTGGTATTTAAAATTTTCTTTGCAAAAAGGACATTTGCCTGTTAAGGCTATTTTTTTTATTACTTTTTTATATTCTTTCCCCTTTGCGTATTTTATATTAACAAATCTCGTCATTGTCCTTTTTTGGTTATATTGGAGAGTAGCGCCTCAACATGTTTTTTTATCATTCTTTCTATAATTTCCGTAGTGGAAGTATTTTCAGCTTGCCGGGGCAGAATTAAAACTTCGTCAGAATGTAACTTAATATCTTGAATTTGTTCTTCGGGATAACTTTCAGGAATAGTAACAAAAATATGGGGCTTAATTATTTTTATCAGTTCGTATTGCCATTTTCCGTCATCGTCAATGTCGTCAATCAGAGTAATATAGTCAACGCATTCTTGATATTTGAGCATTTCCATTCTTTCTTCTTGAGGAATAATGGGTCTAAGTTCGTTTTTTTTATATAACTTAATTCCCCGGTCGCTATCAACCCCCACTATAAGCACATCCCCGCGTTTCTTTGCTTCTATTAGATATCGCAAATGACCTATATGAAGCATATCCCAAGATCCTACGGTGCAGATAATCCTATGGCCCAAAATTTTATGAGCGTCAATATTTCTTTTTAGTTCCTGATAATCCAAAATAACGGAATTTTTTTGTACTTTCATATGATGTAGTGATTCTATTTAATACTTAAAAATATTGTAAAATATCATTTTATATTATAATATCAATAATAGATAAAAAAGACAATATTTATGATTATTTCAATTATTGTTGCCATAGGCAATAATCGCGTTATCGGGACAAAAAACTTTTTGCCTTGGAAATTACCAGCGGACATGAAGCATTTTCGCGAATTGACAATTGGGAAACCAATAATAATGGGGCAGAGGACTTTTGAATCTATCGGAAAGCCCTTGGCCGGTCGGACTAATATTATTTTAACCAAGGACATTAATTTTCGTCAACAAGGATGTATTATTGCCCATTCCATAAAAGAGGTAATGGATAAAGTAAAAGGAAATGAGGAGGTAATGATTGTCGGCGGCGCTTCAATATATGAACAGTTTTTACCTCTGGCTAATAGAATGTATTTGACCTTGATACATCATGATTTTAGCGGTGATGCTTATTTTCCAGAATTTGATTGGGATGACTGGAAAGAGACGGAGAGAATTGAAAATCAACCCGATAAAGAAAATCCTTATAAATATGCCTTTGTCACTTTAGAGAAGAAACTATAAAATGATTTTAGGGGTGGATCAATTATTAAAATTAGTTAAAGAAAAGAAATTAGTGGAAAATCTTTCCGAGCGCGAATTAACCAATCCGGAAGGCGCTGGTTTTGATTTGCGGCTGGGAGAAGTTTATAAAATTAAGGGAAAAAGTTTTTTGGGGATTGACGACAGAAAAACGCCGGAAGCGAAATTAGCGGCCAAATTTAACGAAAAGAAAAAAACCAGTTTTATTTTTAAGCCCGGCTCTTATTATTTAATGAAAACAATTGAGAAAGTTAATACCCCACAAGATATTTTAATTCTTTTTACGCCGCGAACTACTCTTTTTCGCTCCGGCTTAATGCTTTTTACCGCCACTTGTTCTCCCGGGTATTGCGGCGAATTAACTTTTGCCATTGCTAATTTAGGTCCATGCGAAGTAAAAATAGAATTGGGAGCAAGGGTAGCGCACGCGATGTTTTTTCAGGTTAAAGGCAAGACCAACTTATACCGCGGCCAATGGCAGGGAGGAAGGGTGACGGCCAAGAAAAAAGAAAAGCAAGTTTAGTTTTTATGAAAAATCTCAAAAAAACCGACCCGCAAATTTATAATTTAATCAAAAAAGAAATTGAGCGTCAAAAAGACGGCTTGGTTTTGATTGCTTCGGAAAATTACGCGAGCCCGGCCGTTCTTTCGGCCATGGCTACTCCTTTAAGCAATAAATATTCCGAGGGCTACCCGGGAAAAAGATATTACAGCGGCAATAAATTTATTGATAAAATTGAAAGCATAGGCATTGAGCGGGCGAAGAGACTCTTTAAAGCGGAGCACGCCAATCTTCAGCCCCATTCCGGCGCTCAAGCCAACGCGGCTGTTTATCTGGCTTTGGTTGGCTCCGGTGAAAAAATTTTGGGCTTTGACCTTTCTTGCGGCGGACATTTAACTCATGGTTCAAAGGTTAATTTTTCCGGAAAAATTTATAATTTTTCCTACTACGGCGTTAATAGGAAAACTGAATTGATTGATTTTAAAGAAGTAAGAAGAGCGGCCTTGAAATTTCGGCCAAAATTAATTTTAGCCAGCACTACTTCTTATTCAAGGAAGCTTGATTTTAAGAAATTCCGCGAGATTGCCGACGAAGTCAAGGCGTATCTAATGGCTGACATTGCTCATATTGCCGGCTTGGTTATTGCCGGGCTTCATCCCCAGCCATTTCCTTATTGCGATGTGGTGACAACGACCACTCATAAAACTTTGCGCGGCCCCCGCGGCGGCTTGATTTTGTCAAAAATAAAAGACCGACTGAATCCAAAAGAGAAAACTTTAGCGCAAAAAATTGATTCAGGCGTATTTCCCGGCATTCAAGGCGGGCCCTTAGAGCATGTGATTGCCGCCAAAGCGGTTTGTTTAAAAGAAGCGATGAATCCTTCCTTTAAAAAATATCAGAAACAAGTTATTTTAAACGGTAAAATTATGGCTGACGAATTTTTAAAGCAGGGTCTAAAAGTAATTAGCAACGGCACTGATAATCATTTGATGGTTATTGACGTCTCTTCTTTTGGAGATTCTAAAATAATTCAAGACGAATTAGGTAAAGTTGGTCTTTATATTAACAGAAACGCCATTCCCTTTGATACTCGGCCGCCTTATAATCCTTCAGGCGTTAGAATAGGGTCGCCGGCCATAACCACGCGAGGACTTAAAGAAAAGGAGGCGAGACAGGTTGCCCGTTTAATGTCGGAATTGATAAAAAACATTAACAGCCAAAAAATCAAAAAACAAATTAAATCAGAGGTTAGAAAAATAGTTAAAAGATTTCCCATATATGAAGATTTTCAATGGTAAAAAAGAGGCGGAGAAAATTTTACTGGACTTAAAAAATAAAATAAGCCCCGCACCTTTCAAGTATTCGATGCCTACGGCATCAAGAAAAATAGCTCTTGAAAAGTGCGGGGTAAAAAAAAATAAAAAGAAACTTAGATTGGCGATAGTCATGGTCGGTAAAAATCCCGCTTCAGAGCTTTATGTTAAATTGAAAAAAGAAGCGGCGGAAAAAATCGGCCTCGAAGTTATTGAGGAAAGATTTCAAAAAAACGCCAAAGAATTAAAAATTATCCAGAGGATAAAAGACTTTAACCAAGACAAATCAGTTGATGGCATTATTGTTCAATTGCCTCTGCCGACTGGTTTAAAAACGGAAAAAATTATTCAGTCAATCAGTCCCAAAAAAGACATTGACGGTTTTCATAAATTAAACAGAAAATTATTAAAAAAGGGGACACCTTATTTTTTTCCGGTTTTACCCTCGGCGATTTTAACCGCTCTTAAAAAATCAGGCAAAAATTTTAAAAATAAAAAAATATTGGCTTTGGTTAATTCAAATGTCTTTGGCCGGGTATTGAAAGATTTTTTTAAGATAAACAGCTTAAAGATTGAATATAATTTATTTGACAAAAAGGACATAAAAGATATTGTTAAAAAGGCAGATGTTTTAATTACGGTTTTGAATAAGCCAAATTTTATTAAGGGCTCAATGATTAAAAAGGAAGTTGTCTTGATTGACGCCGGGTTTATTAAAAAAGACAAAAAAGCCATCGGCAATATTGATAAAGAAAGCGTAGGAGAAAAAGCCGGTTGGCTTTCGCCAGTGCCCGGCGGAGTGGGGCCGTTGACAGTAGCCTTGCTTTTGAAAAATGTCTTTTTGGCTAGTCAACGGAGCTAAAATTGACCCAAAGGGCTTTCTGGTTTAAAATAAACTTGAACTTAGAAAGCCTTTTTTGTATTAAGAAAAAAATTATGAAATATCAGCCAACTATCGGTCTTGAGATTCACGCGGAATTAAAAACAGAGAGCAAAATGTTTTGCGATTGCCCGAATAACCCAACGGCTCAAGAGCCGAATATTTATATTTGCCCGATTTGTACTGGTCAGCCCGGAAGTTTGCCCGTTATTAACCAAAAAGCAGTTGAATATGTTTTAAAAACCGCTTTGGCTCTAAATTGCGAAATTCCGGAATTCTCCAAGTTTGACCGCAAAAATTATTTTTATCCGGATTTGCCCAAGGGCTATCAAATTTCTCAATACGATAAGCCATTATCAGTGAATGGTTTTTTAGAAATAAACGGCCGAAAAATCAAGATTACGCGGATTCATTTAGAAGAAGACACCGGAAAATTAATCCACTCAAAAGGCGCTGATTATTCCTTGGTTGATTTTAATCGGGCCGGCGTGCCTTTAATGGAATTGGTAACGGAACCGGATATTACAACGGCTCAAGAAGCGCGGCAATTTAGCCAAGAACTTCAGTTGATTTTACGATATTTAGGGGTTTCTGACGCTGATATGGAAAAGGGGCAGATGCGAGTGGAAGCGAATATATCGCTTAAGGACTCGGGTAAAAAACTCGGCACGAAAGTAGAAGTTAAAAACCTTAATTCATTTAGGTCAGTGGAGCGGGCCATAGAATACGAAATCAAAAGACAAGCGGATTTATTGGAATCCGGCGAGAAAATAATTCAGGAAACCCGCGGCTGGGACGATAATAAGCAAAAAACTTTTTCTCAAAGAACTAAAGAAGAAGCGGAAGATTACCGTTATTTTCCGGAGCCGGACTTGCCGCCGCTCAAAATCTTTAATCTTAAATCTAAAATCTTAAATCTTATTTTGGAGTTGCCGCAAGCTCGCCGGGAAAGATTTAAAAAGGAATATCAACTGCCGGAAAAAGACATTGAGATTTTAGTTAATCAAAAAAAATCAGCCGATTATTTTGAGGGGGTTTGCTCTGAATTTAATCAGACAGAGGAAGCTAAGGAAAAACTTTCTCTTCAAAAATTATATAAATTAACCGCTAATTATTTATTAACTGAAATTCCCCGGATTGCCGACGTTTTAAAAATTATTGATTATAGTTTGCCGGAAAAAATTACAGCCGAGAATTTTTCTGAATTTATTGTTTTGATTGAAAAAGGAGAGATCTCCAGCTCCGCTGGCCAGCTTGTTTTAAAAGAAATGTTTTTAACCGGCGCTGACCCGACTCATATTATTGAAGATAAAGGGCTTAAACAGGTGAGCAGTGAGGATGAATTGACAAAAATAGTTGAACAAGTTATAAAAAACAATGAACAATCAGTAAAAGATTATAGAGCGGGCAAAGAAAACGCTTTACAATTCTTGGTCGGCCAAGTAATGCGGGAAAGTAAAGGCAAGGCTAATCCGCAAATTGTGAGTAAAATTTTAAAAGATTTTTTATCCTAAAAATTCTTTTATTATTTTTTCCGCTTCTTGATAATTCTTTATCCAGTGGATTCTTTTGTCGCGCTTAAACCAGCTTATCTGGCGCTTGGCGTATTGACGGGTATGAAGCCTTATTAGTTCTTTTGCTTTTTCTAAGTCAATTTCATTTCTTAAATACCGGCCGATTTCTTGATAGCCAATGCCGCTCATTGAAGGCAGATTAAAACTATATTTTTTGGCTAAATTTTTTACTTCGTCTATAAGACCGGCATGGATCATTTTATCCACTCGCCGGTCTATTTTTTTATCAAAAATATTTTTGGCCGGCTTAAGGCCGATTTGCAATACATTAAAAAGAGCTCGGCCTTTTTTTCTTTGTTTGGAAAACGGCTTTTTTGTAATAAGACAAACCTCTAATGCTCTGATGATTCTTCGCGGATTATCCGGCTCTATAAAATGTTTTGCTCCCGGGTCTAATTTTAAGAGTTTTTGATATACTTTTTTTAGTCCTTTTTGTTTTATTTCTTTTTCTATTTTTTCCCTTAATTCCGGCTGGGGTTTAACTTTAGGGATTTTTAGATTGTCAACAACAGCCCAGATGTATAACCCGGTGCCGCCGACCAAAAAAGGCAATTTACCTCGCTTGTGAATATCATTGATAGTTTTAATAGCTAATTTTTTATATTGAGCCAGAGTAAATTCTTGATCAGGCCTGACTATATCAATTAAGTTTAGGGTCTGACCCTCGCGAGGGTCGGACCCTAATGATTTAGCGGTTCCAATATCCATTTCTTTATAAATTTGTCTTGAGTCCGCAGAAATAATTTCACCATTAAATCGGCCAGCTAATTTAATGGCCAGAGCTGATTTACCGGAAGCGGTTGGTCCTAAGATAACAATTAAAAATGGTTTTCCACTTGACATAAATTTTTTCTTTCCTCTGTGATTCCAATTATTTATGGAGCAGTTAATGCTCCTCTTTTTTTATTTATAATTTTATTCAAATAAAAGAGGAGGGTCTTGACATAGTTTTTTGAATGGATATAATGGCAATAGTTAGGCACCTAGTTCTTTGAGAGGGGGACTGCGGCCTGTGCTGAGTGTAGGTTATCCGAAAAGCGCAGGTTAACCTATAATAATTAAGCGCAGTCTCCGCCGAAAAAAAACGAAATCGCAGAGTGGCCGTACGGGCCCCTCCGCCCGGCTTACCACCATCCACTAGGCCCAGCGGCCTCCTCTGCGATTTCAATAACAGGAACTGTAGCGAAAAGCCGGATGTCCTAATAGACATCCATAATCGCTAAACTCTCTACAGTTCCTTTTTTCTTTTTGGGGCTATAAAGGCCCGCTTTTTTATTATCTGGAGTAGCGGAGCGAAGCTCCGCGATAATCGCGAAGCTCACTTCGTTCGCTTCGCTACTCCATTTTTATTTTTGTCTAAAAAGTCTTGTAAAATTTTCCATCTTCTTTTCTTTTCATCGTTAGACACATTATCTTTTAGTTTTGCCGCGGCAGTGCCGGGCCTGGGAGAGTAACGGGCAATGTAAGCGCTGTCAAATTTAGCCCATTTTATCAGTTGAGCCGTATTTTGGAATTGTTTTTTTGTTTCTGTGGGAAAGCCGACAATGATGTCAGTTGAAATTTTAACCTCCGGAATTTTTCGGCGGATTTTTTTTATGAGATTTTTGTAATGGCTGACCGTATAGCCCCGGTTCATTTTTTTAAGAATTTGATTATCGCCGGACTGAATCGGCAGATGGATTTCTTTAGCTATTTTTTTACTTTGGCTTATTGTTTCAATCAATTCATCGGACATATCTTTTGGGTGAGAAGTAAGAAATTTAAGTTGGAAATCACCCGGGATATTGTTGAGTATCCGGAGTAAGCCGGGAAAACTAACCCCTTTCAATTTGTCATCTTGAGCTTTAGCGAAGGATCCCGTGGATTTACTATTTGCCGCGAGATTCTTCGCTTCGCTCAGAATGACGTTATTATAACTATTCACATTCTGCCCCAGTAAAATAATTTCTTTACAGCCGTTTTTAACTAAATCTTTCACTTCTTTGATAATTTCTTTAGCCGGTCTTGAGCGTTCCGGGCCGCGCGTATAAGGGACAGCGCAATAACTGCAAAAATTATTACAACCGGTCATAATCGGCATATAAGCTGTTTTTAATGATTGATATTTCGGCTTAATGGAGAAATCGCAGAAAGGCCAGAGTTCATTAACCTGGTTTTTTAATTTTTCTCTATCTTTTTTAAGCAGACAACCAGTCAGGATAGTTTTTAGTTTTGAGTTTTTAGTTTTGAGTTGATTGATTTTGGCGTAAAGCCGGTCAATGGCTGATTGGCGGACTGAACAAGCATTGAGTACGATTAAATCCGCCTCGGCTAATTTTTGAGCCGCTTGATGGCCTTGTTTTTCCAGTTGAGCCGCAATCCGTTCGCTGTCTGATTTATTCATTTGGCATCCGTAGGTTATAATATGATATTTGGACATTAAAATAATTAAATAAGGAGGATGACTTTTGGAACAATCTGGAGCGAGCGGGCACGGTTTTCTGCGAAGCAGAAAGAGCGAGCGGAAGCTTGAGTGAAAAATCCTCGCTGGGGATTTTTCACGTTTCCAAAAGTCATCCTCCTTATTAATTAGAGACTAACAGAACTACAAATAATTTTCAAGATTTTGCTGATTAGGAGAAGTGTGTTATACTAAAATAATTCCTATGGACAAAATTCATTTGTCAGTCATTATTCCGGCTTACAACGAAGAAAAGTCTATCAGCAACACATTGCTGGCTGTTGATAATTATCTTTCCAAACAAAATTATTCCTATGAAATTTTGGTGGTGAACGACGGCTCAAAAGATAAAACAGGTAAGATAGTTGAAAATTTTAAAAATTTAATTAAGAATTTACGGCTGATTGACAACCAGTCCAATCGCGGCAAGGGTTATGTGGTGAGAAGGGGGATGCTTGAGGCCAAAGGCCAATACCGTCTTTTTATGGACGCGGATAATGCTACCAGCGTGGAACATTTGGAAAAAATATGGCCCTTTTTAAAAGAGGGCTTTGAAGTGGTTATCGGCTCAAGGGACAGAAAAGACGCGGCCGGAGCCAAACAGGCCGTGTCTCAATCATTTTTAAAAAGACAATTGGGTAATTCCGCGAATCTTTTAATTCAGCTGGTGGCTGTGCCGGGCATCTGGGATACTCAATGCGGCTTCAAAGTTTTTTCAGCCGAAGCGGCCCAAAATATTTTTTCCAAGTGCCTGATTGACCGCTGGGGTTTTGACATTGAAGCACTGGCTTTGGCCAGACGCTTGGGTTATAAAATAGCGATTATTCCCGTTTATTGGGTTAATAATCCAAACAGCCGTGTCAATTGGAAGGGGTATCTTAAAACATTTGCCGAGCTTTTTAAAATTAAATGGAATTTAATTACGGATAAGTATCAATTGAAAATTTAAAATTAGAAATTTAAAATATTTATGAATTCCGCGTCAGAACTACGTTTAGATTTAGTTTCCAATGACTGGGTGGTCATTGCCACCGGTCGGGGTAAAAGACCCGAGACTTTTGCCAAACATAAAAGAGCCAAAGAGATGATTCTGGAAAAAGATTGTCCTTTTTGCCAAACTAAAATTTTAGAAGAACAAGGAATAAAATTAAGACACGATAAACCGGACGGTTCATGGAGTTTATTGGTCGTGGACAACAAATATCCGGCTTTTTCTAAAGGAGAAGAGCCTAATGAACGGACAGAGGGCCCCAATAAAGCGATGAACGGCCTTGGTTTCCACGAGGTGATTGTTACTCGCGATCATAAAAAACAAATGGCTCAATTTTCCAAAGAAGAAATTAGGGAAGTAATTGACGCTTACCAGTCAAGGTATTTAGACTTGATGAAGGAAAAATTCATAAAATACATTTCTATTTTTCATAATCATAAAAAAGAAGCGGGCGCCACAGTGGCTCATCCGCACTCTCAATTGATCGCGATTCCGGTTATGGATCCGGATTTAAGGGGGAGTTTAGAAGGGGCGGAGATGTATTATCAAAAAAATAGAAAATGCGTTTACTGCGCGATGATTGATTGGGACATAAAAGACGGACAGCGCGTTGTTTATGAAAACGATAAATTTATTGTTCTTTGCCCTTTTGCTTCCCAAGTTTCTTTTGAAGTCAGAATTTATCCCAAAGAGCACTCGGCTTATTTTGAAAAAATGAGCGAAGAAGAAAAAGATTTTTTTACCGACGCTTTCCGTGTCGCTTTAAACAAGATTTATCAGGGGCTTAACGATCCGGCTTATAATTTTTATTTTCACACGGCGCCCTTAGACAGCGGAAGTTATAAGCATTATCATTGGCATTTGATTATTCTGCCAAAGACCGCGGTTTGGGCCGGATTTGAATTAGGCACCGGCATAGAGATTTCTACCATTGAGCCGGAAAAGGCAGCGGAGTTTTTGAAAAAACAATAAATTACTCATTACTAATCCACTTATGCCTCCTCAACTAATAACTTTTCTTATAGCGGCTTCGCCGATCTTTGAACTGCGCGGCGCTATTCCAATGGCTTTGGGAATTTACAATCTCTCGCCCCTGAACGCTTTTTTTTGGGCCGTATTAGGTAATATTCTCCCTGTGATTTTTCTTCTTTGGCTGTTAGAGCCTTTATCAAAATATCTAAGCCATCATAATTATTTTTTTAACCGATTTTTCGCCTGGCTTTTTGAAAGGACGCGGAAAAACCACAGCCGTCAGTTTGAAGTCTGGGGCGGTTTAGCTTTGGTTACTTTTGTGGCCATTCCTTTGCCCCTGACCGGCGGCTGGAGCGGCGCCGTGGCCGCTTTTGTTTTTGACATACCCTTTAAAAAAGCCCTGCCTTTAATTTCTTTGGGCGTTATTATAGCCGGTATAATAGTTACTTTAATTAGTCTTAGTTTTTCAGTGATTTGAAATATATATGGACAAAAAAACACTAATCATCGCCAATTGGAAGTGCAATCCCCTTACCAGAAAAGAAGCGGAGCATCTTTTAAAAGTTATCAATGGCGGAATTAAACTGACAAAAGATATTGAAGTCGTTATTTGCCCGCCGTATATTTATTTATCGGGTTTTAATCTTAAGACTTTAAATTTTATTTTAGGCGCTCAAGATTGCCACTGGGAGCAGAAAGGCGCTTTTACCGGCGAAGTTTCCCCTTTGATGTTAAAAGATTTAGGCTGTCAGTACGTTATTGTCGGCCATTCTGAAAGACGCAGATATTTCGGCGAAACAGACGAAATAATTAATAAAAAAATTAAAGCGGCTCTAAAAGCGCGGCTTAAGCCGATTTTTTGCCTTGGCGAAGAGACGAAGGATACTTTTGATTCAGAGGGGAAACAGCTCAATGAAATGAATTTAATTGTTCAAGAGCAATTAGAGAAAGCTGTCGCGGGTATTTCTTCCAATCGAATAAACGATGTAATTATTGTTTATGAACCGGTTTGGGCCATTAGTTCCAATAACGGGGTTTCCTGTTCTTCTGACGAGGCAATGCAGGCCAGATTATTTATTAAAAAAATTTTAAGCAAACTCTACAGCCGCCGGCTGGCCGAAGAAATAAAAATTCTTTACGGCGGAAGCGTGACGGCCAAAAATAGCTCTGATTACATTAAAAAAGCCGGAATGAACGGGCTATTGGTGGGAGGAGCCTCTCTTAATGCGAGCGAGTTTATAAGAATAGTAAAAGGAGTTTATGAAATTTCTCCGCGATTTTAATTTTTATAATAAACGCGTTCTGGTTCGGGCTGATTTTAATGTTTCTTTTGGCGATGATGGACGAGTTGATGATAAAGAAGATTGGCGCCTAAAAGCAACTCTTCCGACTATAAATTATTTATTAAACCAAAAAGCTAAAATCATTCTTTTAGCTCACCTTGGAAGACCCGAGGGCAAAATTATAGAGAACTTGCGTTTAAATCCAATCGCTCAAAGATTAGAAGAACTTTTGGGCCGACCCGTTATTAAATTGGATGACTGTCTTGGCCGGGAAGTCGAAGAAAGGTTGAAAGCTCTTCAAAAAGGAGAAATTATTTTATTAGAAAACATCCGTTTTTATCCGGGAGAAAAAAATAATCAGGAAGATTTTATTCGGGGTTTGGCTAAATTAGGCGAAATATATGTCAACGATGCCTTTGGCACAAGTCATCGGGCTCATGCTTCATTTGTTGGTCTGCCTAAATATTTACCTAGTTGCGCTGGTTTACTTTTGGAAAAAGAAGTTAAAGTTCTTTCTACTCTTTTAGAGAAACCCGAACATCCGTTAACGGTGATAATTGGGGGAGTGAAAATTTCCACTAAAATTAAAATGATTAAGAACTTTTTAGATAAGGCAGATGATTTAATTTTGGGCGGCGCTTTGGCCAATACGGTTATCGGTGCCAAGGGACTGGCCATTGGTAAGTCAATCGTTGAGGAAGAAATGGTAGAGGAAGTACAAAAATTAGAGCTGACTAATATTAAACTTCATATTCCGGTAGATGTTGTTGTTTCTGTTGATTCAAGCGGTCAAGCTCCGAGCAGGGTGGCCCCGGTTGGCAATACCCAAAAAGAAGAAATGATTTTAGATATTGGGCCGGACACTATTGAGCTTTTTAAAAGGATTATCAGTCAGGCCAAAATAATTATTTGGAATGGTCCGATGGGCCTTTTTGAAACGGAGAAATTTACTCAAGGAACAAAAGAAATAGCAAAAGCCATTGCTCAAAGCTCGGCTTTTTCTTTAGTTGGCGGCGGAGACACTGTGAATTGTTTGAGCCAGTTAAGTTTAACAGAAAAAATCAGCCATATCTCCACCGGTGGCGGAGCCATGCTTCAATTTTTGGCTGGCGAGAAATTGCCGGGCATAGAAGCCCTAAAATAATTTTTATGAACTGGCACCTTAAACCGAAAGCGCCGGAAAATTTTATTAAACAATTTCCCGAATACAGCCCTTTGGTTTTACGGCTTTTATATAATCGGGAATTAAAAACTCAACCGCGAATAGATGAGTTTTTTAATTCTGATTACGAGCAGGATCTTCATGACCCATTTTTATTTAAGGGAATGAAAAAAGCGGTTAGTCGGATTTTGAAAGCCGTTAAAAAACAGGAAAAAATAGCAGTTTACGGAGACTATGACGCGGACGGAGTTTCTTCAAGCGCTATTTTAATGACCGCTTTAAGAAGAATCGGGGCTAAAAACTTAAATATCTATATTCCTGACAGAAACAGAGAAGGCCATGGCTTAAAATCAGAAGCGATTAAGGAATTAATAAGTCAGGGGACGCAACTGATTATTACTTTAGATTGCGGCATCACTAATGTCAAAGAAGTGAAATTGGCTAATTCCTTGGGAGCGGAATTTATTATAGTTGACCATCACCGCTGTCTAAAAAAAATGCCAGCGGCTAAAGTTATCGTAAATCCGCATCAGCCCGGCGATAAATATCCTTTTAAAGACTTAGCCGGCGCCGGCGTTGCTTTTAAACTGGCTCAAGCTCTTTTAAAAAGTAATTACCAGAGTGTTTCTAAAAATATTTATTATAAAGAAGAGAGCGAAAAATGGTTTTTGGATTTAGTTGCCTTAGCCACTATCGCCGATGTTATGCCTTTGGTCGGAGAAAACAGAACCTTGGTTAAATACGGTTTAGGAGTTTTAGCTCAAACTAAAAGAATCGGGCTTCAGGAACTGATGAAGATAGCCCGGTTGAATCCGGCTATAACCAAGCATTCTTTAAACGGCGAGCCGCCTTCTACGAATCTTGACGCTTATTCTCTTGGTTTTGTTTTAGCGCCTCGGCTTAATGTCGCTTATCGGCTTGACCACGCCAACACCGCTTATCAGCTTTTAATGACTGAATCAAAGAAAGAAGCGGAAGACATAGCCAAACATTTAGATATGCTTAATCGTCAGAGACAACAGCTGGTAGATAGGGTTATTCGGGAAATAGAAAGGCGGTTAAATCATTCTTCCAAACTTAATAAAATTATTATTGAAGGAGACGAGGGGTGGCCGGCTGGCGTGGTTGGATTGGCGGCCGGTAAAATCAGTGAAAAATACCACCGGCCGAGCATTATTTTTCATTTAGACAAAGAATTTATTCTTGCTTCTTGCCGAAGTATCCCTCAATTTAATATAATTGAAGCAATTTCAAAGGGCGCTGATTTATTAAATGATTTTGGCGGTCATCCCGGCGCCGCCGGTTTTAATATTTTAAGAAAAAATTTAGAACCGTTCAAAAAACTAATTTCAACCATAGCCGATCAAGGACTCAAAGACGAAGACTTAAAACCCGTCTTAGAAATTGACAGCCAACTTTCAGCAGATGAAATGTCTTTTAAAAATTACGACCAGATTCAATCTTTCGCTCCTTTTGGTCAAGCCAACCCCGAGCCAAAATTTTTAGTCCGAGGGCTAGAAATTAGCGATATAAAAGTGGTAGGCAATAACGGAAAACATTTAAAGCTGGAATTGACCGCGGCGCTTCATCAGTCAAAATTAATTAAAAGAATAAAAGCCATTGGTTTTGGTTTGGGAGAAAAAATAAAGGGATTTAAAACAGGCGATAAAATTGATGTAGTTTTTAAATTTATAGTGGACGAATGGAACGGAAGACGGGACTTACAGATGAAGATTGTGGATTTGAAAAATCACGAATAAAATCTCAAATTTTTACACGAATTATCACGAATATAATAATTATATTTGTGAGCAATTATTCGTGTATATTCGGGAATGAATTCGTGATAAATATTAGTGATTATTATTTATACCGACGGCGGGTCAAGGGGCAACCCGGGACCGGCCGCTATCGGCGTGGTTATTTGTAACGACAAAAATCAGCCGACAAAAAAATATTCCGAATACATTGAAGAAGCGACTAATAACGAGGCCGAATATTCCGCGGTGATTTTTGCCTTGAAAAAAGTCAGGGCTTTATTTGGCAAAGAAAAAATCAAGACCATGGAAATAAAAATTCGCTTAGACAGCGAGCTCGTCGCCAAACAATTAAATCATCAGTATAAAATTCAGGAAGAAAATTTAGGAAAATTATTTCTTAAAATCTGGAATCTGCTTTTGGATTTTGGGAAAGTAAGTTTTAAGCAAATTAAAAGAGAAGAAAATCAGGAAGCGGACAGATTAGTCAACGAAGCTTTGGACAACCAAGGCAGGAATCAAATGCTTTTGTAGGTTTCCGGAATTATTTGACAAAGACTTTATTTATGGTAATATAAAAATAGTTCAAGTTCTTAAGATTTCAGCGCCAGGCAGGTAAGCCAGATAGTCGCTTCCGTGTTTTTTCTAAGCGCGGGAGAGGAAAGTCCGGGCACTCCCTTGATTTTTAATCAAGGAGCAGGGTAGCGGGTAACGCCCGTCTGCGTGAGCACAGCTCACGGACAGTTAACAATTTACAATTGACAATTAACAGCACGAATTTTTTTAGAAAATTAAATTCTTTTTTGTCAAAAGTTAAATGTTGAGTGTTAATTGTTCGCAAGCTGTACTTGCGTAAGAGGTACGAACAGAGACGCCGAGACCCGAAAGGGCCGAGGCGCCAAGCGTACTAACTTGTTATGCGCTTGGCGAGTCCCAATGGAAACATTAGGGGTGAAACGGCCAAATCCTTACCTGGGCGCAAGAGCAAACCTAATCAGAGTCTTTTATTTTATGATTCTCGGTTAGTGAAAAGTAGCTCGCTTGAGCCTAATGGCAACATTAGGCCTAGACAGATGACTATCATCAGTTGTTTTAAACGACTGACACAGAACCCGGCTTACGGCTTGCTTGCCCCGCGCTGAAATTTTACCTAAGACGCAAATTTAAAAGCGGTTGGAGTTTTTCTCCAGCCGCTTTTTATTTTTCACCTCTTTTCTGAAAAGTTTTATTTTATTCCTAACGAAGTTAGGATTTGATTGTTAAGTTCTCCGGTTTCGGCCAACCCTTTTGATTTTTGGTATTGCTGAATAGCTGTTTTTGTCTTTTTCCCCATAACACCATCAGCCGGGCCAGGGTTATAACCAGATTCTGTTAATTTTTGCTGGGCTTGTAGAATTATTGGATCAGGTTTCCTTTTGAGTTTTGGGGCGGAAATGACAGGGGTTGAAGTTGTAGCGGGCGTAGCTGATCTAACTACACCTTCAGCAAAAGCGTTTTCGCCAACCCAATTAACTGCGTTGATGATACAAGCCCTGATCGCTTTTTGGATAGGAGTTTTATATGAGGCGCTTAAACTAATTAAGGTATCGCCAAATATTCCTCCTATCCCAGCTTCTATGTCCCGGGGTTTGCCTTCCACTGATGTGGCGTTCACAATTCTGCCTGTTTTTGCGTCAACTAACCGAATATCAATGGCCACATGGTCTTGGCTCATTCCGGCGGAAAAGACTTTTTCAGCTATACCGCCGATTATTCCGCCTATTAGACCACCACCCAATCCACCAGTCATAATGGTGCCCAGAGTAGAACCGGCTTGAGTTCCTACTCCGCCACCAATCTCGGCTTGCTGGGCAGTGAATTCAGTAACTGCTCCGTAGATTAAGAGTTCCGCGCCTTCTATTTCTCCGATTGAGGCAGCGGTTTCTCTTTTAACCCTGCCCGAAGCGCCTAACTCTTGCTCCTCTAAAATGTCTTGGACAGCTTGCCTTTCCAAGACGATAAACCTATTAGTTTGAACTAGGGCAGTGACTATTTGGTCAGCCATTCCATCGCCGATAGGATCTCCTTGACCAATAGTCCCTCCAAAAACAGAAGACTGGACTTGGGCTTGGTAATGGGTGCCGGTTTTATTTTCAAAACTCATTACCGCTACCCGGGCTTTTGGGCCAACAGGCAATTCTCGTTGGGCTTGAGCAACTGTTTGAGGCGAGGTAGAAGTTACTTTTGTGGGGTTCATAAGCTCGGCGCAGCCGATCAAAACGAGTGAAAAAGATAAAAGAATAGTAAGCAATATTTTCTTTTTCATTTCTATTCACTCCTTTCCAAAGTAATCCTTAGGTTAATAGTAGTTGCGGTTTTTATTTCTATTTCTTTCCAATGTTTTTTGTACCCCTCCTTTCGCGCTTCTATTTGGTATTTGCCAATCAGTAAACCTAATTCCCGGCTGCTTATTGGATAACCATTCAATAAAACTTCTGCGTCTTGGGGCATAACTTGGATGGATAGTTTCCCCGCCTCCTTTATTTCCATGGGATAAGGCGATTCATATTTCTGTTTGTACTCCCGCGGATAATAGGGATAGTAATAAGGGTAGTATCCGGGGGAAAGGGAGGATATATCTAGATTAGAACCACCAAAAAAGAATCCTCCTCTGTTAAAACTATGACGGAAAGGGAAAATTTCCCCCGGGAAAAAACTTTCTTTCTCCCAACAGAAAGCAAACCCTTCTAAAAGTATCCATACAATAAATATCACTACTATCTTTTTCATCTCACATCCCTCCTTTTGTGGTTATAGGTTACGATTCAGGATTTATTTCTTAATATTAAATATTAAAAACAGAAAAAAGGTGAAAAATTTTAAAAGAGCTGGCAGTCAACTATTTTTCGGCTTTTGTTATTAGATTAAGAAATCCGGTTATAATTGTCAACCCCGCACCTATTGAGGATAGACAAATTTACTTTGTAAATTTGTTTCTTTTATTGAAATCCTCAATAGGTGCGGGGTCAAGGCCTTGATTTAGTTTCTGTTTATGGCAGAATAAAAGCAATGAGACGTTCGGAGCTTATTTTTACCGCTGTTTTAGTGCCTTTGGATTTTTTGATGCTTTTAGGCGCCGCTTTTGCCGCTTATTTTTTGCGCGTTAACCCTTGGATAGTAAAATACCGGCCGGTGCTTTTTTCTTTAAATCTGCCTTTTGAAAAATATTTTCTTTTAGTTTTTGGAGTTTCTGTTTTTCTTTTGGTTGTTTTTGCTTTAGTCGGCCTTTATAAAATTCAGCCGGTCAGGCGGCCTTTGGAAGATTTTTCTAAGATTATCATTGGTGTTTCAGCCGGTATTATTGTCTTGGTTTTTTATATTTTTCTTCGCCGGGAATGGTTTGACTCCCGTTTTTTGGTGCTGGCTGGTTGGTTTTTAACTATTGTCTTTGTGACTTTCGGCCGGTATTTAATGAGCAAGATTCAGACTTATTTAATCAGGAAATATCAATTTGGCGCTCACCGGGTTTTAGTGATCGGAGAAGACTATATCAGTCAAAAAGTTATTCAAAACATCAAAAAAGAACCAAGTCTGGGTTATGTTTTAATTAAGAACTTAATTGAGCCCAACATAGAGGAAGTCAGAAATAAAGTTAAAAATCCGGGCGTGGACGAGATAATTTTAGCTGACCCGGATTGGCCAAGAGAAAGAGTTTTGGAGTTGATTGATTTTTGCGAAGAAAAACATTTGGTTTTTAAGTTTGTGCCCAATCTTTTTCAAACTTTAACGGCCAATACTTTTGTTGAAACCGTGGGCGATTTGCCGATTGTTGAGCTGAAAAGAACTTCCTTGGACGGCTGGGGAAAAATTATTAAAAGAATAGTTGATGTTAGCGGCGCCTTTTTAGGTTTAATTTTAATCAGTCCGTTTTTCGGTCTTATCGCTTTTATCGTCAAATGGGATTCAGCCGGTCCGGTTTTAGTCAAGTTAAAAAGAATAAGCCATGGGAAAGAATTTAATCTTTATAAATTTCGGTCAATGATAGAAGGCGCGGAAGATTTAAAAAAATTTTTATGGGCATATAACGAGAGAAAAGACGGTCCTTTATTTAAAATCAGAAAAGATCCCCGCGTGACGAGAGTTGGCCGCTTTTTGCGTAAGTACAGAATCGATGAGCTTCCCCAACTAATCAATGTTTTAAAAGGGGAGATGAGTTTGGTCGGACCCCGACCGCATCAGCCGGATGAGATAGCCAAATACCAAAAACATCATAAAAAAGTTTTAGCCATTAAGCCGGGCATTACCGGCTTGGCCCAAGCCAGCGGCAGTTCGGAGCTGTCTTTTGAAGAAGAAGTGAAATTAGACACTTATTATGTTGAAAATTGGTCTCTTTTAAAAGACTTAAAGATTTTTCTAAGAACTTTGGTTATTTTATTTAAAGACCGCTCCGCTTGCTGATTTAAAAATATGAAAGTTGCTTTGGTTCACGACTACTTAAATCAATACGGAGGGGCGGAAAGGGTATTAGAAGCGCTGTGTCAGATTTTTCCCGAAGCGCCGATTTATACCCTGCTTTATGATAAAAAAAAGACCGGCCGCGCTTTTGAAAACAGAAAAATACACACTTCATTTTTACAGAAAATTCCCTGGCTTAAGACTCACCATCGTTCTTTTTTGATGCTTATGCCTTTGGCTATTGAGCAGTTTGACCTTTCAGAGTACGATTTAGTTATCTCTGATTCCGCGAGCTTTGCCAAGGGCGTCATAACAAAACCAAAGACGGTTCATATTTGTTACTGCCATACGCCGACCCGCTACGCCTGGGACGACAGCCATAAATACATTGAAGAATTCGGCTATTCCAGCGTGGTTAAAAGAATTATCCCTTTTTTTATGAATTATATTCGTCTTTGGGATGAGATGGCGGCCCAAAGAGTGGATGAATTTATAACTAATTCTCATTTTGTCGCTAACCGGATTAAAAAATATTATCATCGGGAAGCCGTGGTAATTCATCCGCCGGTCAAAACGAATTTATTCAATATTTCTTCAAACACAGACGATTACTTTTTAATGGTCGGTCGTTTTCTGCCTTATAAACGTTTTGATTTGGCGATTGAGGCCTTTAACCGGCTGGGCTGGCCGCTAAAAATCGTCGGCGACGGACCGCAAAAAATTCAGCTGAAGAAAAAAGCTAAAGACAACATAGAATTTACGGGCTTAGTTTCTGATGAAAAATTAAAGAATTTTTATACCCACTGCCGGGCTTTTATTTTCCCGCAGGAAGAAGATTTTGGCATCGCGCCGGCCGAAGCCATGTCAGCCGGCCGGCCGGTTATCGCGTATCGGGCCGGCGGCGTTTTAGAAATCATTAAAGAAGGAACAACCGGTTTATTTTTTGACAAACAAACGCCGGAATGCCTGATAGAAACCCTAAAAAAATTTCGTTCTTCTGATTTTGATTCTCAAACAATTCGTCAGCACGCCCTTCAGTTCAACGAGGAGGTATTTAAGAATAAAATAAGAGATTTTATTAATAAAATTCCTAATATCTAAATCCTAATGCAAATTTCAAAAGAATAATTAGACATTAGTCATTTGAAATTTAATATTTTATTAGAAATTATAAATTAGGGTTTAGAAATTTAATTTGTGACCATCGGTATAGACATCCGGGTTCTGGCCCGCGGCGCCCGAACCGGAGTTGAGGAATATACCCTTAATCTCCTTCCTTGTTTGTTTGACTTGGATAAATCAATCCAATACAAACTTTTTTATAACGCTTTTCAAAAAGAAATTTTAGATTATCCTTGGTTAGGTTTGCCTAATGTTCGGCTTTATGATTTTAGGATTCCCAACCGTTTTTTATTTGTTTTTGCCCGCTATCTGCGTCAGCCAAAAATTGACCGGCTTTTAAAAGGTGTTGATATTTTTTTTAACCCTCATTTTTTTGTCGCTCCTGTTTCTTTAAGGTGCAAAAAAATAATTACCTTTCATGATTTATCTTTTGAACATCATCCCCAATTTTTCTCTTGGCGTAAAAGGGGCTGGCAGAGATTTTTAATGAACGCGCGCTCTGAAGCGAAAAAGGCGGATAAAATTATCGCGGTTTCAGAGTCAACTAAAGAAGATTTGATCAGTCTTTATAAAATTGAGCCGGAGAAAATTAAAGTGATTTATTCGGGAGTGAATAAAGAATTTAGAATTAAGAATTTAGAATTAAGAATTAAAGAAAAAATTAAAAAGAAATACGGTTTGCCTGATAAATTTATTTTATATTTCGGCACCATAGAGCCGCGAAAAAATATTATTGGTTTAATCAAGGCGTTTGAATTATTAAAATCTAAATCAGGTTTCAAGTTAGTCATCGCCGGCGCCAAGGGCTGGCTCTGTCAGGATATTTTTAAAACAGCCGGAGAATCAAAATACGGCCAAGATATTATTTTTACCGGCTTTATTGAAGAGAAAGACAAGCCCGAGCTTTACAATTTAGCCGAGCTTTTTGTCTACCCGAGTTTTTTTGAGGGTTTTGGTTTTCCGCCATTAGAAGCTATGGCTTGCGGCTTGCCGACTATTGTCTCTCATAGTTCGTCTTTACCAGAGGCGGTAGGGGACGCGGCTATAATGATTGACCCGTATAATATTGATGAAATGGCTTGGGCTATGGAGATGATTTTATTAGATAATGATTTAAAAGAGCGACTTGTAAAAAAAGGAATAGAGCGAGCCAAAAATTTTTCTTGGCAAAAATGCGCGGAAAAAACATTGGAAGTTCTTTTGGAGACAAAATAAGATGTCTAAAAAAAATCAAATAACAATTGGAATTGACGCCAGATTTTTCGGGCCCAGACAAAAAGGACTGGGGAGATATGTGCAGAAATTAGTTGAAGAATTGGAAGAAAATTTTCAATTTTCAATTTTCAATTTTCAATTTATTATTTTTTTACGAAAAGAAAATTGGGACGAATACCGGCCCCAAAATCATAATTTTAAAAAAGTCTTGGCTGATTATAGGTGGTATGGCTTAAAAGAGCAGGCGCTAATGCCTTTTAAAATTTGGCGGGAAAAAATAGACTTAATGCATTTCCCTCATTTTAATCTGCCGATTTTTTGTCCAGCGCCCTTTTTAGTCACGATTCATGATTTGGTGCTTAAAAGATTTCCCACTCGTCGAGCTTCTAAATTGGGACCAATATTATACCGGCTTAAAAATTTGGCCTACCAATTTGTCATTTGGCGGGCAATAAAAAAATCCGAGAAAATAATTACTGTTTCTAATTATACTAAAAATGATATTTTAAAATATTTTAAAGTGAGACCGGAGAAAATAGAGGTGATTTATGAAGGAAGCCCGGAAATAAAACTTAAAACCACGACTAAAAACTTAAAATTATTAGAAAAGCACAATATTTCTAAACCCTACTTGCTTTATGTGGGCAACGCTTATCCGCATAAAAATTTGGAAAGATTGATTTTAGCTTTTAAAAAATTAATTGAGGATTATGAGACGAATTTACAGCTGGTTCTAGTTGGCGAATTAGATTATTTTTATCAACAATTAAAAGATTATACAAGATACAAGATACAAGATACAAGATACAAACAAATTGTTTTCACTGATTTCGTTCCTGATAAAGATTTAGAAGTTTTATACAAGAACGCTTCTCTTTATATTTTTCCTTCGCTTTGCGAGGGGTTTGGCTTGCCGTCCTTAGAGGCCATGAGTTATGGTTTGCCAATAATCTCTTCTAAAGCCACCTGCTTGCCGGAGATTTTAGAAGAGGCGGCTTTTTATTTTGACCCGGAAAATATTGAAGAAATAACTGAAGCGATTAAACGGGTTTTAGAAGATTCAGACTTACAAAAGAAACTGATTGTTAATGGATTTGAGCAGATTAAAAAATACAGCTGGTCAAAAATGGCCGAACAAACATTAGGAGTTTATCAAAAAATCATTTTGAGCAGGGGTTAATTTGTGATATAATTTTAGATGTTAAGACACAGATACAAGGGACAAACAATGAGGAGAATTGCCAGAAATAACAACAAAAGAAAAAACCGCATCTTCGCGGCTATGTTTGATGTTCGACCCGTAACCAAAGGAGGCGATTTGGATATTTTAAAAATAAATCAAGTAGGCGCTTTCTTGGATTTAAAAAAATCAGAACCCAAAAAAGAGACAAACGAAAAGATGTCTGATTTCTTAGAAGAGCCGGAAGCGCAAATTAAGGTCATATCCGATCTTCCTGAATTTCCGGAGCAAAAACTCACGGACGAAGATATTATTGAAAGGCAAAAGCCGATATTCCAAGAAGAAGAGTATTTAGGCGAGCGCTTGCCGACTAAAGATGAAATTTTAGCTGAATTGGCGCGCATAGACGAAGAGGAGGATAATTTAAAAAGAGCGGCTGCGGCGCGTCCAAAACCGGAAGCCGTAGAAGACCCGCGCCCTCAATTTATAAAAACAGAAAAAGGAAGTTTAGACGAATTGATTTACGAAGATTATCTTTTAAATCAGCTTCTTTTTTCAAAGAAAAAAGAAATACCGTCTTTTTCCCGAATTAAAGAAGAAAAAGATTCAGCTAAGGATTTGATTCGGAAAACTTACGGATTGACCCATGAGAAGATTTTTACTTCCGGACCAAAAGAAAGAAAAGAGATAAAAAAGAAAAACTTTTTAAAGCTGACCTCTTTTTTAACAATCGGTCTTGTAATTTCTTTGCTGGTTCCGGCTCTGGTTTTTTTAAGTCAGGGATTAGAAACTAAAGGTAAAATTACCGCCAGCAGTTTGGCCGCTTACGAGAATCTTCTATTGGCTCAAGAATCTTTGGAGGGGGTAAATTTTAAAACAGCCGAGAAGAATTTTGGCTTGGCCTACGATAATTTTTTTGAGGCGAGCCAGGGAATAGAAGATTTAGGCCGATTGACTGTTGCTATTTTAGAGCAGCTGCCCGGCGGTTCTTTGGTGGCTTCAGGCAGTCATTTGGTAAAAGTGGGAGAAAATTTAGCGCTGGCCGGCGAGAATTTATCAGCGGCCGTTAATTTATTCTCTTCAACCGATTTATTTAAGTTATTGAATAATAAAATTGAAGATTCTCAATCAGCTCAATCGGAATTTTTATCTGATTCAATAGTTTTAAGCCAAGAAAAATTAAGTCAGGCCTTAGAAGCGCTTAAAATAGCAAAAAAAGAATTAAGCGATGTGGAGATTGAAACGTTGCCCGATGACCTTCGGGAAAAAACCGTATCCTTAAAAGATAAACTACCTTTTGTTGAAGATTTGGTTGGTCAGGCCATTGATTATTCAACCGCCCTTATTAAAATTTTGGGTCACGATAATCCTCGCGAGTATTTATTGATTTTTCAAAATAACAGCGAAATCAGAGCGACCGGCGGTTTTATCGGCACTTACGGACTTTTGACTTTAGACAGGGGACAGATTAAAAAACTCTTTATTGACGGAGTTTTTAACGCCGACGGACAACTGCAGGAAAAAATTATTCCACCCAAGCCAATTCAAAAAATCAGCACCGCTTGGTCAATGCATGACGCCAATTGGTTTTCGGATTTTCCGACCTCGGCCCAGAAAATAGCTTGGTTTTATGAAAAAACCGGCGGATCGACCGTTGACGGGGTGATTAGTTTGACGCCGACAGTGGTTGAGAGATTATTGGAATTAACCGGCCCGATTGAGATGCCGGAATACGAAGCAAGTTTAAATCCGGAAAATTTTGTTGAATTGATTCAGTATGAAGTGGAAGCTGATTACGACAAAGGACTGAATCAGCCCAAGAAAATCTTAGCTGATTTTGCTCCCAAGTTTATTCAAGCTCTAGCTCAATTATCTCTTGATAAACAAAAAAAGGCCTTAGAAATTATTTTTAGTTCTCTTAAAGAAAAACATATTCTGATGTATTTCAGAGACGATAATTTAGAAAAGTTTATTGAGGAGCAGGGCTGGGCCGGTGAAATTTTAGAGACCGAAAAAGATTATTTGAACGTGGTTTCCAGTAATATTAACGGGTATAAAACCGATAAGGTAGTTAATGAAACTATTGATCATCAGGCGGAAATTCAGGAAGAAGGTTCAATTATTGACACATTGACCATTACCCGGGAGCACCGGGGAGGCGGTATGGATTATGATTGGTGGAATCGGGTCAACAGTAATTATTTAAGGGTTTATCTGCCCAAAGGGAGCGAGCTTTTATCGGCTACCGGTCATACTATTGAAACTTATTTGGCGCCGATAGATTATGAAAAACACGGCTTTAAGCCGGATCCCTTGATCAAATCTATTGAAGACAAAATGACAGTTGACCCCCAAACCGGCACCCAGATATTTGAAGAAAACAATAAAACCGTTTTCGGCAACTGGGTCTATGTTAGTCCGGGTCAAACGGTTAAAATCACTTATCAATATAAACTGCCTTTTAAAATTAATTTGACTAAACCGAGCGATAGTTATAGTTTATTAGTTCAGAAGCAGGCCGGCAGTACGGGAAGTCAATTTAAAAGCGCGGTTAAATTCCCGGAAAATTGGAAAGTTTCATGGTTTTATCCGGATAACAGTCAGCTTGAGAGCGGAGCTTGGCGGCTTGTGGCTGACTTAAATCAAGACAGATTTTTTGGAGTGACTTTTGAGATAGATTAAGCTCTAAATTTTCTATTATTTGCCTTTATTTCTTAGCGCATAGGCGCTTTTTTATTTTATTTCTTATTAATTTATAATTATAATAGTAAGGTATATTATAGTTTATAATATTATTTATTAATGTTTTATAATGTATATAGTAAATTCCTTAGATTCTGAAGATTCTGAAATATTATTGCGAGTGAGCCGTCCGCCCTCAATACTTTGTATAGCGAAGCAGTCTGGTTGGGCGAGCGAGGCAATTCAGCAGAATTATTTCTTTTCTTTATCTGAGAAATAAAAGCGATTCAGTAAAGTCAGGAGGGGTCATATTTCGTAGATTCCATTTTTGTAATTAAGATAATGGGTTGAGTTTTCCACAGGACAGCCCTTTTTTGAATGTTCGGAATTTGATATACTACAACTACCAATAAAACAAAGTTGATCCATTCGTTAATTTATATGAAACTTTCTACTATTAAAGATGTTATGACTAAACAAGTAATTTCTGTTAGTCCGGAAACTTCTATTATTGAAGTTCAGGAGATTTTATATAAACATAAATTTGACGGAGCGCCGGTAGTTGACGATAATGGGAAACTAATCGGAATTATTACCGAATACGATCTTTTGACTAAGGGATCAGCTATTCATTTGCCAACCTTTCAGAAGATTCTTTCTCAATTACCCATATTTTCAAAAGATCGATCTAAATTTGAAGAAGAAATTAATGTAATTTCTTCTTTAAAAGTAAAAGACATAATGAATAAAGAACCCTTTGTTCTTTACGAAGACGCAAGTTTTAAAGAAGTGGTGCGCGCTTTTCAGGAGCATCATCGCGTTAATCCCATACCGGTAATTAATAAAGAACATAAAGTAATAGGTATCGTAAGCCGCTTCGACGTAATAAAGTTATTTTCTCGGCTTAAATAAAATAAAGCTATGTCTAATAATCTATCTAATCAACCTAAAGACTCGTCAATAAACAAATCAAATCATCAAGTAGAATCTCTAATAGAACGTACTTTTAATTCTTTTAAAAAGAATTACACCCTTATTAAAAAAACAAGAGTGCGTTCCTGGAAAGCTTATTTAATTATTGGATTAATAGCCGGCATAATAGTCGGTATAGTTTTAGTTGCTAACCGAAGCTTAAAAATTGAAGAAAGTGAAGCGGGAGGTATAACTTATTATGTCTCGCCAACCGGCTCGGATACAAACCCGGGCACGCAAAGCCAGCCGTTCAAAACCATCCAGAAAGCCGTAAATCTTATGAATCCGGGAGACACGACAATTGTAAAAGGCGGAACTTATAATAAAGGATTTATAGTAGGAATAGGAGAAGGGGCTTCGGCAAAAAGCGGCACAGCCGCAAAGCCAATCACTGTAAAAGCGGCTACCGGCGAAACCGTTATAATTACAAATGAAAATCCGTTTATAATTTCCGACTATTTGCCTGATAAGCCCAGAAGCGCTATTGTCCGTTTTGAGGGAAGAAGTTTTTGGACAATGGACGGGCTTAATTTCCTCTTCGCCAGCCCAACCCAGCCATCCGGCCTTTCCACGATATGGCTGCGAAATGGAGAGGGATACGCCATTAAAAACGGCTCTTTCGACGGGAACGAAAATGGCAAAGGAACGCATGTGGTGCAGGTTGGCGCAATGGTTTCAAATGTTCTTGTTGAAAACAATACATTTGAGCGCTTCCCGGCTGATTACGATATATACGGAGTGGCCATCGGTTCTTTTGCCGGCGACCCAAAAAGCAGCAGTACTTATGGCTCAATGAACAATGTCACAGTCCGCGGCAATACTTTTAACGGCTTGGGAGGAGACGGGGTTCAGGCCTGGGGCGGCGAAGATATTATTATTGAGAATAATAAATTTAGCAGATTTTACACAGACCCCATGGAAGAAAACGCAGTTGATATTAAGCGCGCGAACAGAGTCACTATCAGAAATAATATTATGGGTGGTTATCAGCCAAAGTCTTCCGGGGGCGGGCCGGCTATTATTATTCATAATTTCGCGGATAATGTCACAGTTGACGGAAATATAATATATGACTCATGGATGGGCATTTCGCTTGATAGAGGGAATTTTACAGAAGTTCAAGGGGACAGCACCTTTGAAAATATTAAAATTATACGTAATGTCATTTTTAATACAAAAAAAATGGGAATCTCCGGCGATTCTACAGGAGCGGGCATGCGGGTATGGTACCCTAATGTCAATGGTTTGCTAATCGCTCATAATGTGTTCGCGCATACGGAAGGTCCGGGAATGATAATACTCCGCAGCTTGCTGAGCTTTCAGGGAGTGGAAATAAAAAATAATATTTTCTATGCAAATAACGAATACGCGATAAACTTTCTGAGCGACGCGGCGACTTATGTAACGGTTGGCACAAACGATTTTTTTAAAAGCTCTGGCGAACAATTAAAGTGGGGAGGAATAATCGGCAATCTTTCCCAATTTAAATCAAGCACCGGCCAAGCCGGAAATTCAATAAATTCAAATCCGATATTTGTTAACCCAACAATCGATCCGGGTTTGGCTGATTACCATCTTCAAGCCGGCAGCCCGGCAATTAATATAGGCCAAATAATAAACGGCATAAACCAGACAATCTCCGGCTCGGCGCCTGATTTAGGTGCTTTTGAGTACGGAGCACCGTCGGATACGGAAGCACCATCTATCTCCATCACTTCTCCAGCCAATGGTTCAACAGTCTCCGGAACAATCACAATTTCCGCTTCGGCTTCGGATAATGTCGGAGTAGCCGGAGTCCAATTTAAACTTGACGGAGCCAATCTCGGAGCCGAAGACACAATCTCTCCTTACTTAATCTCATGGAACACGACCATGGCAACAAACGGCTCGCATACTTTGACGGCCACAGCGAGAGACGCGGCGGGGAATCAAACAACATCGGCGGGAATTACAGTAACAGTTAACAATGTTGTTTCAACCAAATTCTCCATCAATGACAGAGTTAGAGTTTCATCAGGGCCTCTTAATGTCCGCTCAACTCCTTCAACTTCGGGAACTCTTTTAGGAACACAACCTCTCGGAGCTTTGGGAACAGTCATCGGAGGCCTAACCTTTGCAGACGGCTACAACTGGTGGCAGATTAACTTTGACAACGCTCCTGACGGCTGGGCTGTTGAGAATTGGATGGAGAAATATAGTACAGACGCTACTTCACCCACAATCTCCTCTATTTTATCTTCAAGCATTACTTCTAATTCATCCATTATTACATGGATAACCAATG
>MHNE01000007.1 GCA_001819605.1 Candidatus Portnoybacteria bacterium RIFCSPLOWO2_01_FULL_43_11 | reverse complement strand
TTACGCCCTTTATAATTTACAAGACCGCGGAACTCTTTATATCAGTCCAAACATAAAAGTGTATGAAGGCATGGTTATTGGAAATGTAACTAAGGGAACGGATATGGCTGTCAATCCGACCAAGGGAAAAAATCTGACTAATGTGCGCGCGTCCGGATCTGATGAGGCTTTAAACTTAACGCCTCCGATGGAGCTCACCTTGGAGCGCGGTTTAGAAATTATGGCTGACGATGAGTTATTGGAAATTACCCCGCGCTCCGTTCGACTTAGAAAAAAAGTATTAAATAAGAGGCGTGGACGTTTACTAATGTAGAGTTTATTCACTGGTCTTATTTTGACGGGGTTGATATAATAAAGGAAAGATAAAATAAATTTATGTTTGATCAAAAAACAGACGGATATATTGAGCAAAATAAAGAAAAAACATGGCCGGTGTTAGAATTAAAAAACACAAAGAAAACTTTTAAACGGCTCCCAAAATCAGTAATTTTTTCCGTCGGGGCTGTTTTAATTTTAGTTTTAGCTTTTCTGGGCTGGCAATATTTTTTAAAAAAACCTTCTATTACGGGTAAATTTGAACTGACCGCTTCCTTGGAAGACAGCGCCGGTATAGACCCGGGCACGTCTTTTGTTTTAAAGAGTTCAGAAGATTTAAGCGTCAAAACCATAAAGGAAATTCTTGTTTTTGATCCAGAGACAGATTTTGAAGCGGAAAAGACAGATAATAAATTTTTAGGGAGCCGGCTTTTAAAAGAAGCTTTTGCCCAAGAAAAAAATAATAATCCAAGCAGTTTTAAAATTAAGCCGAAAGAACCGTTAAAAACAGATTCTATTTATCGGGTAATCATTAAAGAAGGGGCCGTTGACCGCGAATACAGCTGGGCTTATCAGGTAAAGGCGCCCTTTCAGGTTATCGGCACTCATCCGCGCGAAAAAGGGACTTCTGTGCCTGTTAATTCCGGAATAGAGATAATCTTCAATCGAGAGGGTTTTATTAATCCGGAAAAGTATTTTTCAATAGAGCCGGAAGTCAAAGGCAGTTTTGAAATAAACAACAATACCATCATTTTTTTACCCAACAAACTTGAATCAGCCGCAATTTATACGGTAACCGTAAAAAGGGGATTAGGCGTCAAAAAGAGCGATGATACTTTAAAAGAAGATTATATTTTTCAGTTTGAAACCGGGCTTGAGTCTTACGGCGGCCAGAGGCCCTACTTTGACTTTGAGAACGATTTTCTTGAATTTATCCCAAATCATAAACCCGCCTTTAAATTTTATTCAGACGGTTTAGATGTTAAAAAGCTGGAATTTAATGTTTATAAACTGCCGGGCGCCGAAGAATTTTTAAGCTCTTATCAAAAGAGCCGCAAATGGTCGCTGGGCTGGGGATATTATTACCGGCGTTACAGCGGCAGTCTTTACCAGCCGAAACCGGAGACAAAAATAATTTCGTTTAACCCGGCGTTGATTAAAGCGGGGTATGAAGAATTCATAGAAATTCCTCAAGTCCTTGAAAATGGTTATTACCTGATTGACGTTAAATTTAAAGACCCGTTATACGGCGAAAAGCATCGTCAGGCCTGGCTTCAGATTACGCCTCTGGCTAATTATTTTTCCATTACCGATAACCAAGGTCTTTTATGGATTGATGATTTTGAAAAGAAAATTCCCATAGAAGGCATTGAGGCCTCTTACATTGAAGGAGTGGATAAAATTAATCTTGGGAAAACAGACGGAGAAGGATTAATCCGTTTTATTGCTCCGGAAAAATTAAAAAATCAGAATAACAGCGAAATTACCGAGCCGCAATTTTTCCAGATAGAACACAATCAATACCAAACAAAAATCATTAAAATCGCCGACGGCTGGGGGTATTACCGCCGGGTTAACGAAGGCGATATTTATTGGGATTATCTTTCCACTGACCGCTATACTTACAAGATGAACGATACTTTAAAATATTGGGGGGTTCTTAAGGGGAGAACCCAAAATCTTAGACAGAAAAAACTGACGGTCGGCATATATAAAGGATGGTGGTGGTCTGGAGACGGCGCAAACTCTCAAAAGAAAGCCCTTGTAATGGAGGAAACGGTTATTTCTTCATTTGACACTTTTAAAGGACAACTTCAGTTTCAGGGGCTTACTCCGGGATTTTATTCTTTACAAGCAATATTAGACGGCAAGGTCGTCACGGAATCGTCAATTCAAATTTTAACTTATACCAAGCCGGCTTACCAGATTACGGTTACGCCTTCTAAAAATGTTATTTTCACCGGCGAGAAAGTTGATTTTAATGTCCAAGCTTCGTTTTTTGACGGCACGCCGGCTTCTGGCCTTAGATTAAAGTACGGCGCTTATTGGCAGAATTCCATAGACGGCGAACTGACCCTGGATGAATTTGGCCAAGGAAGTTTTTCTTACGCTCCTTATTACTACGGTACGGGTTATGATTATTGGCCCAGGTCTTTTGACGTGGATTTTTCTCCAAAAATGTCGGAAGAAGGAGAAATCTCGGGTAGCGGAAGAGTTTTGGTTTTCGGTCCGGATATTTATTTACAAGCGTCTCAAGAAAAAAAGGCGAAGGACACTTATGAATTCAAGGCAAAACTGAATCAGATTGTTTTAGACGGCCTTGAAGACAGTTCTCGGGATTATCGTCCGGAATATATCGGCGATCCAGTGGGAAATTACCCGGTTTCAGCGCAAATTATTAAAATAACTCATTACAAAGTGGAAACAGGGCAATATTACGATTATATAAATAAAACTGTTCAAAAAACATATGAGTATCGGGAATCGCAGAAAATCATAGAATCATTCAGCGGAATTACCGATAATAACGGAGAATTTTCTTTTATTCGCGCTCTTCCCGAAGAAAAAGACAGTTTTTACAAGGTTGAATTTTCAGTTCGCGATTCAAAAGGAAGGGAGACCATAGATTCTGTTTATGTTTGGTATTCTTATTACGGAAGCTGGAAAGATTTCCGCGTCTCTTTGAATATAAACGACAGTTCATATCAGGAAGAATTTTCCAAAGGAGAAAAAATAAATCTTAGTCTTCAAATCGTTGAGGGGGAAAAGCCAACTGATTTAAAAACGCTTTTTTATCGCTATCAAAATAACATTGATAAAGCCGAAATTATTCCTTCTTTGACTTATGAAGAAACTTTTGAAGAATCATTTGTTCCTTCAGTGCAATATCGGGCGGTAATTTTGGGACCGTACGGATTTGAAGAAAGCAATTCGGTTACCGCTTCCTTTAAAGAAGAAGACAATAAACTAACAATTGACATAGAGCAGGATAAAGAAAAGTATCGGCCGGGCGAAAAGATTAATCTTAATTTGAAAGTAAAAGATAAAGACAATAAAGGCGTGGCTTCGGAGGTTAATCTGGCGGCAGTTGACGAAGCGGTTTTCCATGTTCTTCCCTATGAATATTACAGCAAAGATATTTTAAGGAATCTCTATGAGAATATTTGGGTTTCTCCCTTAACTTACGCCTCGGAGTACGCTTTTTTGAACGAATCAACGGGCGCGGAACAAGGAGGGTGTTTTGTTGAGGAGACGAAAATATTAATGTCTGACGGCTCGTTAAAAAATATTGAAGATATTCAAGTCGGGGATCAGGTATTGACTTGGACAGACGACCAAGAGAAAAAAATGGTTTCAGCCGTGGTTCAGGGCGTTTCTAAATATTGGGTAAAAGAACATTTGATCATTAACGGCTCTTTCGGAGTTACGGCCGAACACCGGCTTTATGTTAACGGAAAGTGGTTATACGCCGGCTATGTCAAAGAAGGCGACGAATTAACGGACTACGACGGAAAAGTTATAAAAGTAAAGTCAATTAAGAAAAAAGAAGGATTAGTCCCGGTTTATAATATTATTGTCAGTAAATACCACACTTATTTCGCTGATGGTTTTTACGCGCACAATGAAGAAAAAGGCGGCGGCGATTCACGAATTAATTTTGTTGACACTGCTTTTTATGACACTGTTGAGACGAATAGACAGGGGGAATCTTCGGTGTCTTTTATTTCGCCTGACAATATAACTTCTTGGCGGGTGACAGCGCAGGCTTTTGCCCCGGAAAACCTTAAAGCCGGACAAAATATAAAACTAATTAAGACTTCTCTGCCTTTCTTTGTCGACGCTACTCTAAATGAATTTTATTTAGCCGGAGACAGTCCGATTTTAAGATTAAGAGCCTTTGGAACGGATTTAAAGCAGGGAGAGAATATAAAGTTTAAAGCGGAAAGCGAGTCTTTAAATATTAAACAGGAAAAAACTTCTCGAGAAAATATCGCCTATATTCCTTTAAATAATCTTTCAGAAGGAGAACATGAGATTGTTATTTCAGTCCAGCAGGGAGAATATAAAGATAATATCGTCAAAAAAATCAAGGTGGTAAAGTCTTACTTTAGAAAAAGCGAGTCTTCGTTTTACAAGCTTTCCGATAATCTTTCTGGTATTGAGGGAAATAAAGACGGATTTACCAGGGTTAAGTTTATGGATTTGGGCCGGGGGAGACTTTACCGCGCTTTGTGGCGTAATAGGTATGGTTCCGGCATAAGGGTTGATCAGGTGGTGTCCGAATATCTGGCCAATAAATTTCTCTCTCAATATTTTGAAGAACCAATAGAGGAAGGATTTTTAGACTTAGCTCAATATCATTTAGAAAACGGGGGATTGGGGTTATTTCCGTACGGCGACGACGATTTGTCTTTATCGGCCAAACTGGCTGACCTTGTGCCGGAGTTTGTTTTTAAAGAAAAGCTTAAAAACTACTTTTATTCTTCTTTGGCCGATAAAAAATCCGATATTCACAGAATCAGCCAAGCTCTTTACGGCTTGGCCAGCTTAAATGAATTAGTTTTAGCTAAAATTAATTCAATTAAGGACAGCCAAGAGCTTAATTTAGAAGACAAAATACATCTGGCCTTGGGTTTGGCCAAACTCGGGGACAAAGAAGGCGCCAGAAAAATTTATTATAACGAGATAAGAAATAATTTGCGTTTTCAGGGACAGGAAGGCTGGTTGCATAAAGAAAACGATATAAGCAAGCGCGTAAAGCTTACCGGACTCATTGCTGTTTTAACCTCATATTTGAACGATGAAGACACCCGGGCTTTGGGAGAATATATGTTTGCCCATAGCCCTCAAAACGACTTGGACGCTCTGGAGGAATTTCTTTATATTAAATCAGAACTTAGCCGATTAAAAGAAAGCGAGACGGAGTTTAAATATCAAACCAATAACCGCTCTGATTCGGTGGCGCTTAAGAAAGGACGAAGCTACGAGCTGACTCTGCCCTTTAGTGAACTTCAATCAATAAAATTCAGCGAGATTAAAGGAGATATTGCTTTGGTGAGTTTTTATGAGCGTTTTAGGAATCCGGAAGAATTAGTTAAAAACCCGGAGCTTTCCCTGACAAGAACTTATTTGGTTGACGGCCGGCCGGTTAATTCGCTAAAGGAAGGAGATGTTGTTTTAGTTAGACTGGATCCAAAGATTAAAGAAAGCGCTATTGACGGCAGATATCAGGTAATTGATTATTTGCCCGGCGGACTAAAACCAATCACCCAAATTTATGAGCAGGGTCTTACCGGCGGAACAGTGTGCGATCCCGTTTGGTATCCTTCTATTATTGAAAACAACACTGTTTACTTTAATATCTGGAAAGATTTTAATAAAACTCCTTCCTGCGCCAAAAGAACCATCAATTATTACGCCCGGGTAGTCTCTAAAGGCGCTTATTCCGGCAACCCGGCCATTATCCAATCCTTAAAAGACTTGGAAAGTTTGAATATTTCATCCGCGAGCCGATTAGAAATTAAGTGATATTATATGGCGTCAAGGCATTTTCTTAAGCTGATTTTAGGTCTGGTGATTTGCGTCGCGGCCGGAACTGTGATCTTAGCCGCTCTGGGGCCGAATAAAAAATCGGCTATTTTTAATAATAAAGAAAAGATAGAATTTATTGACACAAATTTTTATGAATTTAAAGAGCTTATGGAAGATTCTATCGCTCAAGCTCAAAAAAATTACGGAAATCAACATCAAAAAGAAATAAAAAATCAATTTATCCAGCTCGGCGTCACTTCTCATCATCTTCCCACAGCCGCAGAATTTATCTCTGATTTTTATGTAAATCTTTATTACAGCCGGGGACCAAGAGACATTTTCGTTATTCTGGGACCTGACCATTTTGAACGGGGGTATACCTCGGTTTCTACCGCGTTTTATCCTTTTATTACGCCCTTTGGAGAATTAAAAATAGAGAACAGCATTACTGAAGAGCTTATTAAAAATGGAGTAAATATAGACAACGAGGTCTTTAAAAACGAGCATTCAATAGGAGTTCAGGCTATTTTAATTAAATCATTATTTCCCCAAGCTCGCATTGTTCCTTTGATTTTCCAGCTCAATACCGATGAGCGGCTGATTAATAATATCGCCGAAGTTTTAAATGAGCACAAAGACAAAATCACCGTAATATCCAGCGTTGATTTTTCTCATTATCAACCTTATGAATACGCCCAGGTTCTTGATAAAGAAAGCAAAAAAATGATTTCTGATTTTAATTTTGATTCTTTTACTCTGGAATACGCTGATTCGCCGCCCACTCTCAAACTCCTCGGCAGATTGACTGATTTTTTTAACGCAGATAAAATCGCTGTCCTTGATATCGCCAATTCCTATGATTTTACGAAGAAAACAAATAATACCACGGGTTATATTAACGCTCTTTTTACAAAAGACTATCCAAAACATAGCTCCACTTTAATGTTTGTCGGCGACATTATGCTTTCCCGTTCAGTGGGAGAAAAAATGAAAAAAGAAAATAACTGGCGATGGCCGTTTCTTGAGATAGCCGACTACTTAAAGGAAGCGGACTTGGTTTTTGGCAATTTAGAAGGACCCATTTCCGATAAAGGCAAAAAAACCAACGGGGATTTTTCTTTTCGGGCTGATCCAAAGGCGATAGAAGGCTTAAAATACGCCGGTTTTAATATTTTGTCAGTAGCTAACAACCATATCGGAGATTGGGGAAAAGAAGCAATGGAGGATACTTTTAAAATTCTAAAAGAAAATAATATTGGATATATCGGGGGAGGACATAATAAACAGGAAGCGCGTTCTTTTATAACCCAAAAATTAGACAACGGGACTAAGATCGCTTTTTTGGCTTATACCAATCTTGTTTCAAGATATTGGGAGGCGAAAGACAATATTTCCGGGATTGCCTGGCTGGATGAAAAACAAATGAAAGAAGACATAGAAAAAGCGAAAAAACAATCTGACATAATCGCGGTTTCCATGCATTTTGGCGAAGAATATAACATTTACCATAATAAAGTTCAGCAGTTTTTCGCCAGAACAGCTATTGACAACGGAGCTGATTTGGTAATAGGCCATCATCCTCATGTAATTCAGGAAATAGAGAAATACAAAGAAGGTTACATTGCTTATAGTTTGGGTAATTTTGTTTTTGACCAGTTATTTTCCCAAGAGACAACCCAAGGGTTGATATTAAAAGTCTTGGTTGAAGACAAAAAAATAAAAGATTTAGAACCCGTTAAAATTAAAATTTCCAACTCTTTTCAACCCTCTCTCATATTTGGACGTTAGATATTTTTAATGATAGAATAAAGAAAAAAAGACACAGTAAATGAATCAAAGCGTATTTATTAAATCAATTATCAATGGATTGATTGGCCTGACCGTTCTCCTCGCGATATATTTTACTGTTATCAGTTTGATTTCCGGCTGGTCGTTTGCTCTTAGCCAATTTTCCGATTTCTGGTATTTTATCATAAGTCTGGCTCTTGGGTTCGGAGTCCAGATTGGGCTTTACGCCTATCTTCGCAATGTTATTAAAATTAAAAGCGGTTCAGGAAAAGTGGTGGCTGTTTCCGGCGCGACTTCTACTGTGGCAATGGTCTCCTGTTGCGCGCATTATTTTGTTAATCTCTTGCCAATTATCGGCGTTTCCGGAATATTTGTTTTAATCGGGCAATACCAAATTGAACTTTTTTGGCTCGGCATTATCGCCAATTTATTCGGCATTAGCTATATTGCCAGCCGGATAATTAAACAATGAAACATTTAAAGATAATTATAGGAGCCGGAATTATTTTAGCGGTCTTTCTTGTTTTGAATTTTATTTGGCGCGAGAAAAATCCGGCGCCGGCGAACGGATTAAATCAAGAATCAGCTTCTCAAAATAATCTTAAGGAACAGATAAATAATGAAGGAGAGGTGAGTATTTCGGTTTTTCCGAAAAATATAAAAAACAGCGTCTGGGAATTTGAAGTTACGCTTAATACTCATTCGGTTGAATTGAGCGAGGACTTAACTCAAGTTTCTGTTTTAGTTAACAGCGAGGGCGAAGAAGAAAAGTCAACAGAGTGGGAAGGGGATCCGCCAGCCGGCCATCATCGTAAGGGTATTTTGAAATTTAACGCCCTTTCGTCTCAACCAGAGTTTATTATTCTTAAAATCCGCGGCGTGGGCGGCATTAAAGAACGAATATTTCAATGGGTTCTTTAAAAATAAAGGTCGAAAAAATTAATTTATCAATAAACCAATAAGAAGGTTTTAGATTTTATTAAGATTGTAATCTATTCACAAATTTAATAAAATAAGTTAAACTAAAAGTATGTCAGAAGAATGCTGTCATCATAACTGCATAGAAGAGCTAAAAGCCGATCATGAGAAAATTTTAGAAGAGCTCGGTCTTTTAGAAAAGGCGGTAAAAGAATCCGCGGTTGATAAAAAACAAGTGGAGAATTTTTTGCGCTTTACCGGGACTTTTGCCGAACCGCATCATCATAAAGAAGAAGAAGTTTTATTCCCGGAACTTGAAAAAAAGGGCGTGCCAAACGAGGGCGGCCCGATTGGAATGATGCTTATGGAGCACGCAACCAAAAGAGAATACGTGAAAAATTTAAAGAAAGCGCTTGATGAAAATAACGAGGACGAGATGAAAAAGAACGCTCTGGCCATTGTTTCTCTTTTGGGAGAGCATATTTTTAAAGAAAATAATATTTTGTATCCCATGGCCGAAGATGTTTTAAGCGAGGATGATATGTCGCGGCTTTCGCACAAATGCCGGGAAATAGAAAAGATTTAGCTTAATTTATGAAAAAACTATTTATTTTTGCGATAGCTGTTTTTTTATTTGGGATAGGCGCATACTTTTTATTGTTCAGACCAGACAAAATATCACTTCCTAACATTAATAATAATGAATTGGAAAAATCTGATTTAATAAGAGCGGATTTTCCTCGTCCTAATCAGACTATCCAAAGCCCGCTTATTGTGAAAGGAGAAGCAAGGGGATTTTGGTTTTTTGAAGCAAGTTTTCCAATTAAACTTTTAGACGATAATGGCGAATTTATCGCCCAAGGCATTGCCCAAGCCCGAGGGGAGTGGATGACGGAAAATTTCGTGCCTTTTGAGGCAAGAATTGAATTTAATAATCCGAAAACAGAAAAAGGAACTTTAGTTTTGGAAAAAGATAATCCTTCGGGTTTGCCGGAAAACGCTGATGAATTGAGGGTTCCCATTGTATTTGCCAAAGAAACGAGAAAAATAAATCTTTTTTATTATAATCCCGAATTGGACAAAGACGAATCAAACAATATTGCTTGCAGTCGGAATGGATTAGTAGCGGTTGAAAGAAAAATTCCAATCACCCAAACGCCAATTCAAGATACTGTTAGACTTTTACTTTTGGGCGAGCTTACGAGTGAGGAGCGGGTCAAAGGCATTACAACGGAATATCCATTAGAAGGATTTTCTTTGAAAGGCGCGTCGTTAAAAGACGAAGTTTTAACGCTTGAATTTAACGACCCGAACGGAAAAACCGTAGGTGGTTCCTGTCGAGTGGGCATTCTTTGGTTTCAGATTGAAGCCACGGCCAAACAATTTCCAGAAGTCAAGGAAGTCCGTTTTCTGCCGGAGGAACTTTTCCAGCCGTAAAATGTTTCCAGTGAAAAATATGAAGTATGTAGACCGAGTATATGGGGAATTTAAGATTAAAGAACCAATTATTCTGGAACTTATAGAATCTACTCCCCTACGGAGATTAAAAGAAATTGACCAGGCCGGTTATCGGCCTCTTTGGGTTAAGCCGGAAGCGGATGCTGGCGAATACGACCACAGCCGATTTGCTCATTCTGTTGGCGTTTATTTACTGCTTCGCAAATATGGCGCGCCGCTTGATGAACAAATCGCCGGCTTAATTCACGATGTTTCTCATTCGGCTTTTTCTCATTGTATTGATTATGTTTTGGACAGCGGCTCGGAAAAAGAACAGAATCATCAAGATAATCTTTTTAATAGTTATGTAAAAAAGACAGAAATACCAGAGATTATTAAAAAATATGGTTTTGATTTGGATTATATTTTGGATGACAAAAACTTTCCTTTAAAAGAGAAAAACTTGCCGGATTTATGCGCCGATAGAATTGATTATTCCTTGAAAACGGCTGTAATTTTTGGCGAACTTGATGATAAGACTAAGAAATATCTTTTGGATAATTTAACGACAGAAAATAATAATTGGGTCTTTAAGGATTTTAAAAGCGCCAAAAAATACGCGGAGCTGTTTCTTAAACTTAACACCGATTATTACGCCGGTCCTGCCTCGGCAATAATGTTTAGAACGGTTGGCGATTGCTTGCGATACGCTTTGCAAAAAGGATATATTTCAGAAAATGATCTCTACACGACCGACAAATTAGTGACAGGAAAAATTGAGGGATTTTTAAATAAGGATGAAAAATTAAACCTGCTTTTTGATAGAATGAATAATGAGGTTAAAATCATTAATGACCCGAATAATTATGACGCCAGCGTCTTTTGTAAATCAAGGGTTGTTGACCCTTTGTTCAGGCAATCTCAAGAAATAAAAAGAGTTTCTGAAGTTGACCCGAGTTGGAATAATATAGTTAAGCGGGAATTAAAGCCAAAGCAGTATTTTTTAAAGTTTGAAAGATAAATATGAAATTATTTGTCAGCGCGAAACCTGGCTCAAGAGAAGAAAGCGTCAGAAAAATTGATGACGCTCATTTTGCGGTGGCCGTAAAAGAGCCGCCGATTGAAGGCCGCGCGAACAAAGCGATCATCAAAGCGCTGGCTGATTTTTTGAATGTCGCTCCGTCGCGTTTAAGCATGATTTCCGGGCAGACCAGCCGGCAGAAAATAATTGAATTTTTAAACAAATAGTAAGATTGAAGAAGTTTTCAACCGTAAAACTTGTGGGGTATTCACAAATTTGATAAAATAAGTTAAACTATCAGAAGATGAAGACAAATCGCTTAATTTATAAACCAATTATTTTTTTAGCGCTAATAATGGCTCTATTTCTTGTTTTAATAGCGCCATTTTTCGTATCCGCGGCTGAAGAGTATCCTAACGGCTCGCTTATCAGAGCCCAAGACGATTATAAGGTTTATGTAATTTTTAACGACAAAAAGCGCTGGCTTAAAAACCTTGAAGTTTTTAATTCTTATAATTTTAAATGGGAAAACGTGAAAATAGTCAATTCGGATACGATAAAAAATATCGGCTTTAATAATTTAGTCAGAACCGAAGGGGACGCGAAAGTCTACGCTCTTAATGATTTCGGCCATAAGCGACATATTCTCAATTTAGATGTTTTTAATTCTTATAATTTTAAATGGGAAGATGTGGCCGTTATCGCAAAAGAAGAAATAAGCAGTTATCCTGAAAGTTCTTTAATAAGAAAGGCCGAAGATACTCGGGTGTATTTTCTGGAAAACAACAAAAAGAGATGGGTGAATTCAATTAAATCTTTTATTGCCCATAATTTTAATTGGGATGAAGTCCATATTGTTAATGATATTGATTTTGGGACCTACGGAGCCGGCGAAGTTCTTGGCGAGGAACCGACCGAAGAAGCAAAAGCGCCGGTTATCTCAAACATTCAAACTACGGATATCACGGAAAATTCAGTAAAGATTATTTGGGAAACAGATAAGCTGGCTGACAGTAAAGTTAATTATAGTCTTAATTCTCCCGTAACGGAGGCGGCGGCGGTCAGCGACTCAAATTTTACCGAAAGTCACAGTATTAACCTGATAAATCTGACACCCAATACAACTTATTATTATAATGTTGTTTCTTCAGATGAAAGCGGGAATAAAGCGGTGAGCGGCGAAAAATCTTTTATCACTCTTTTATCAGCGCCCCAAGTCGGAGAGAATGTCAGAATTACCACTGCCTTGGGTCAGGCCGCGTTTCCAGCCGCGGTCTTTACTGGTTTAGAGTACGGTTTGACTTGGCAGGATTCCCGCGAAGGAGAAAATTCGGAGATTTATTTTACGAGATTGGACGCTGACGGAAGAAAAACAGGCAATGACATTAATATCAGCAATAATCCGAATAAAATCTCTTCAAATCCTTTTATAGTCTGGACCGGCGCTGAATTCGGGGTTGTTTGGTCAGAGTACAGCAGTGATAGCAAAGAAAACGAAAATGGCTGTTATTTATATTTTATCAGATTAGACGCCAATGGAGTCAAGCAAGGAAAAAATAGTTTGATTACTTCTGATAATTACGGCTCTTGTCCTAGTAATCCTTCTATGGTCTGGACCGGTTCAGAGTACGGAGTTTCCTGGCATGAAAACCGTTTAGGCCTCGCGACTTCAAGAATTTTTTTCACCAAGCTTAATAATCTGGGAGAAAAACAAGGAGAAGACATGCAAATAAGCCGTGATTCAATATCAGAAGACTCTTCAATTACCTGGTCGGGTAAAGAATTCGGCCTTGTTTGGAAAGAAAGTCTGCCGGCTTCAAAAATATATTTTGTCAGATTAGACGAGAGCGGAGTAAAACAAGATAATGAAATTAAAATTAATAATACTGGCGGCGCTTCTTTATATCCTTCTATTATTTGGAACGGCTCTAATTATGCTGTTATCTGGCAGGGCGAGGACAAGGAAAACGAAAGGCAGATATATTTTGTCGAATTAGACCAAAACGGAAACAAACCACTTGACGATATAGTCATTACTTCTAATTCACTCGGAAATTATTCTATTTTTCCGTCTTTTATCTGGACCGGTAATGAATTTGGAGTTTCCTGGCGGCAAGGAGAAGGATCAATATATTTTGTTCGTCTTGACGCAAGTGGAGCTAAGAAAAATACGGGGCTTAAAATTTCTGACGCTTCTTCTGGAGAAGCCAAACACCCGGTTGTTGTCTGGAACAACCTGAAAAATAAATACGGAATTATTTGGGACGATACCCGCAATAATAACAAAGGAGAAATTTATTTTAGCATCCAAGACGCTTCTTTTTAAAAAAATTCCATTTTAGTTTGTTTAAGAGTTTTTTGAATCAGTTTATCCAGATTAATTTTTTTTTCCAGTTTTTTAACTATTTCAAGCTTACCTGAAGCGGTTGGGTGTTTTGGCACAAAAAGAGAGCAGCAGTCTTCTTGAGGCTTAATTGAGATTTCATAAGTCCCAATTTTTTTAGCCAAAGCGATAATTTCTTCTTTATCCAAACCGATTAACGGCCTTAAAACCGGCATTTTTACTGATTCTTCAATAATTCCCAAGTTAGTCATAGTTTGAGAGCTTACTTGGCCCAGACTCTCGCCGGTTATCAATGCCCCGCAGTTTTCTTTTCCGGCTATTTTTTCAGCGATTTTAAGCATTACTCTTCTGTAAAGAAGCACGCGGTATTTGGCCGGCGCCTTGGTTTTTATCTGAAGCTGGATTTTATGAAAAGAGATATAATAAACTTTTAATTTCGGCTGGTAATTTATAAAAATTTTAGCCAATTCTTCCGTTTTTTCAATGCTTTTTTTGGAAACCAAGGGAAAGCTGTGAAAATGAAGCCAGATGTTTTCCGCGCCTCTTTTGGTAGTAAGCCAAGCGGCCGCCGGAGAATCAATGCCGCCGGAAAAAAGAGTTATTACCCGGCCTTGACTACCCATGGGCAAACCGCCAAGGCCTTTCTGCTTTTTAAAATAAACAAACCAGCCGTCTTTTCTTCCTTCAATGAATATTTCTTTGTTTGGTTTGTCTAAATTAACTTTTCTATTTATCCGTTTGGCAATTTCTTTAATGATTTCTTCCCGGCTTTCTTTAATTTCCCCGCCCTTTCTGATTCTTAAAGCAAAAGTCTGATTTTCCTTTATCCAGTTTTGATAATTGTTTTTTATAAATTGGCTTAAGTCTTTCAGGTTTCCGTTTTTCAAAAAGAAAGTTTGAGAAAACCAAGCCAGACCAAAAGTGTTTTGAATAATTTTTGAAGCTTTTTTAAAATTTTCCGCCCAGCACCTTTTTGTTTTGTAAAAAGATGCCGGGTAAATCTCTATGAAAAATCTTTCTCTAAATTGATGAAGCTTAAAACCGACTTCTTCTTTATTCAGAAAAAAGATAAGATGGTTGGCCAAACTTCTTTTAAGGATTTTTCGCACTCCTTCGGATTTTAAAAAAAGTTCGCCGAAAGCCAAAAGAAATCCCCGTTTAGGGCTTTTAAAATTATTCAGATTTCTCCTTGGTTTTTGAATCATAATCTCCGTTAATGTTATACTAAAAAATAATAAGTGGCAACTATGAAAAAAATATCTAAAACAATATTAATTGCCGCGGTTATTGTGGTTTTTATAATGATTGGAACCGCGGTTATCAACCGCAAGAATATTTTCCGCCAATTTTATAAACCAACCCCGACCATGACTCAAGAAGGAGTAAAAATTTCAGACGGAGAGACTCAAGTCAAAAAAACAGAAAAGAAAGACTTTGAGATTATAGCGGAAAACCTTCAAATCCCTTGGGAAATCGCGTTTTTACCGGACGGAGATTTACTTGTAACCGAACGGCCGGGAACCCTTAAACGGATTGGTAAAGAAAAACAGACTTATCCAGTTGAAGGCGTGGAGCATATTGGCGAAGGCGGGCTTTTGGGAATGGCGCTTCATCCTGAATTTCCTGACAACCGCTGGATTTATCTTTATTTTACCACAAAGGCCGGCAATAGTTTTAAAAACAAAGTTGAACGATACCGTTTTCTAGACGACCGTCTTTTTGAAAAAGAAATAATAATTGACAATATCCCCGGCGCGATTTATCACGACGGCGGCAGAATTGCTTTTGACGCTTATGGGTATCTGCATATTACAACCGGCGATGCCGGGAATTCAGACCTTGCGCAGAATATAAATTCCTTGGCTGGAAAAATTCTCCGGGTAAAAGACGACGGCTCAATTCCTCCTGATAATCCGTTTGGCAATGCCATGTATTCTATTGGTCACAGAAATCCGCAGGGACTCGCCTGGGATAATAAAGGCCGGCTTTGGGCAACTGAACACGGAAGGTCAGGTCTTGTTTCAGGACTTGATGAGTTAAATCTTATTGAAAAAGGAGCAAATTACGGCTGGCCAATAATTCAGGGAGATGAGGAAAAACAGGGAATGAAAACGCCGATTATAAATTCCGGGCCCAATGAAACATGGGCGCCGGCCGGCGCGATTTATTTAAATGAAAGAATATTTTTCACCGGCCTTCGCGGAGAATCTCTTTATGAGGCAAAAATTTTTCCTGACGGAAAAGTTGAATACTTAAAAGCGCATTTTCGCGAGGAATTTGGCCGGCTTCGGGCTATTCAAAAAGGGCCGGATGGTTATTTATATTTTACGACTTCAAATACTGACGGCCGCGGCGCTCCTCATTTAAACGATGATAAAATTATCCGCATAAATCCGGAAATATTTTTTTAATATGCTTTTAGGAATAAAAAGCAAAAAGGATTTACTATCGCGTCATGCGCTGATCGGATTTTTAGCAGCGATTCTTGTTTATTTATTTTGGCTTTCGCGGCCAGAATTATCTTTTGAGCCCCGTTTGTGGCGAGCCTTAGGCGATTCTGCTTTTACTTTTTTATTTATCACTTTAGCTATCGGGCCCTTAAGCAAATTATGGAAGCCAAGTTTATGGCTTTTGCCTTGGCGCCGGGAAACAGGCATTTGGTTTGCTCTTTTGGCGCTTTCTCATTTTTTACGAGTGAACGATTACGCCGCTTCTGTTCCTGAATTTCAACTGCCTCGGCTTTTAGGTTTAATCGCGCTTTTTTTAACATTGTTATTGGCGGCTACTTCGTCTGACCGCGCAGTTAATTTTTTAGGCATCTCATCATGGAAATGGCTGCATTACAGCGCCTATACTATTTTTTATCTTACAGCAAGCCACGCCGCTTATTTTTTATTCATCCGCTTTCCCGGCTCAAATTGGTTTCGTTATTCTTTTTTAGCGATGGCTCTTATTGTTTTTATTCTTCAATTAAGCGCTTTTGTTAAAATAGTGGTTCAGCAAAAAACCAAAAGCTGGTATTAGATTATCATTCTTCTGTCATTCCGCACACCCATTTTCATGGGTGCATGATTGTCCCTGATTTAATCAGGGACGGAATCCAGAAGATATTAATTATTACTGGATTCCCGCTTTCGCGGAAATGACAATTGGGAAAAAGCTAATATGGATTCTATGAAAATTAAAACATTAAAACTACCCGTTATTGAACAAAAAATTATTGCTGAAAAAACCAATGAAGTTTCTTTTGGCTTAAAAGAAAATGAATTTGCTTTTCTGGCCGGCCAGCACATTAAAGTCCGTATTCCAAAACTTTTATATCCTGACCCTTCCTAAAAATTCATCACAGCCGATTGTTTTTATTGCCGGCGGAATCGGCATAACGCCCTGCTTGAGCATGATTCGCTTTGCCGCTGAAGAAAAACTTGCTCATCCAATTATTTTACTTTATTCTAATAGAGATGAACAAAGCGCTCCTTATTTAAAAGAATTAAAATTAATTGAAGAAAAAAATCCTTATTTTCAGCTAAAAAACAAATTTGGCCGCGTTGACGCGGAGTTTATTAAAGAAGTTGTTAAAGATTTAAACGAGCCGCTTTGGTATGTTACGGGCCCCGAACCAATGGTTGTTGCCATAAAAGACTTGCTTTTTCATTTAGGAATAAACCAGGGAAAAATTTATTCCGAAGAGTTCCTTGGTTATTGATGATATAATAAAATATATTTGAAGCAGATTTTCCTTTATTTTAGGTTTGCGGAAAAGAAGTTGGAGACAGATTAAAGTAAATAGATTTTATGGAAAAAATTATCGCAATTTACGGACCAACTACTTCCAATAAACTTGGTTTGGTTTTTAATTTATCTAAATATCTCTGGGGAAAATATCGGATTAACTCCGAAGTCATCAATGCTGATTCAAGAAAAATTTATAAAGATTTTAAAATTTCTCAAAGTCTTCCCATAGAATCGTTTTTTAAAAAAATAAAACTTCACTTATTTGGAACGATCTCGGCAAAAGAAAAAATAGATTTGTATGATTTTCAAAAAATAGTAAGGGATAAAATTATTGATGTTCAACAAAAAAATAATTTGCCAATTCTTGTTGGCGGCTCAAGTATTCATTTGCTCTGCGTATTACAAAACTGGAAAAAGGGCGAGAAACGAATAAGAAAAGAGATTCCATCTAATGTTCTTACCTTAGGAGTAGCTATTAGCAGAAAAGAACTTAAAAAATCAGTAGGTAAAAATATTTCAGAGATGTTTCGAAAAGGATTATATAGTGAATTTAAAATACTTTATAAAAAGAGCCAAAAAGGAGAATTGTCAGAAGAATTATTAAAAGAGACTTTAGGTTATAGGCAGTTTTTAGAGATGGCTAAAGTGTCAAATAAATCTCCGCTAGAATTAAACACAAAAGACTTAATAAAAATAAAAAAGTGGATAATAAAAGACATTCTAAAATACGCTTATCATCAATCATTGGATTATAAAAAATTTCCAAATATACATCTCATTAGAGGCTTCAAACAAAGTAAGAAAATAGTTGATTCTTTCTTAAATCATTAAATTATGCTAAAATGAAAACAAGAGCTTGTATGAAAAAGATAATTTTTATTTTATTGATTTTAGTAATAGCGGCAGTTGGTTATTATTTCTATTTTATTTTTAACAAAGAGTCGAAATTAAATAACAGACCGATGACAAAAGAAATTTGCGAAATGTATGGCGGTCAGTGGAGCGAAATGGAAATTTTAAAAGAAGAGGGAGACGTATATAAAAATTTTTGTATTTGTCCCAAAAAATTATTTACGGAAAATCCGTCTCTTTGGATAAACGAAGGGACTATGGAAAAATGCCCATAAAAAACACTTAAAGGTCGAAAATAATAAAATTTAATTTTAAAAAACTATGGCAGATGAACTAAATCAGGGGCGCGCTCATGGGTACCCTTTGGATTACGATGACAACGGTTATAACGGAATGAAATATCTAAAAAATGATTTGGACAACAGTGAAGCACGCGTTTTTTTTGACCAGGCCAGACGCCGAGGTTATGCCGAGTTTGAAGATGATAATGACCGGCAATACACGATGAGTTATAAAAACGGAAAATATACCGTGACGCGCCGATAAAAATATAATAAAACTAAAAACTCCGCTAGATTTAGCGGAGTTTTTAGTTTTAGATTAACGCTCGAATCTCTTGTCTCTTTTCTTTGACCAGCATTCCCGACAATAAATCGGTCTGTCTTGGGCTGGCTCAAAGGGAAGTTCGGTTATTTCCACTCCGCAGTCAGCGCAATTCCAGCTTCCTTTTACCATCTGACGGGGAGGAAAATTTCCTCTCGAACGCGAATCTCTATTAAAGCTATTAAAAGCCATGTAACTTACGAATTTTATAATTAAACACTGATTTCATGGTTGTAAAATCTGTGTTCAATTTTATTTACATTCGTAAAATAAAGGGTTTTAAACCCTATAAGCGACCTTTGTTTCCAAGCGCATAAAATTTATTCGCTTGGTTTTACTTCTAAGCCGCTCTACTTAATATTAGTCATTGATTTTGAAATTAAAGACTCTTAAGATACCTCGACTTATAAGCTTAAGCCTATTATAACTGTTATATTAAATAAGTCAAATTTTTTTAAGTTATTGTACACGGAGTTGATTTTTTTTATTAAGTATGGTAAAATGCGAATGTGGGAGTTCTTTTCTTTTAACTTTTAAAAAGGAGGAATAGAAAATGAGGAAAGTTATTATTGTCCAGGAAGGTCAGTGGGGTATTGTTACAAGAGAGAACTATGATGAATTCATTAAGATATTAAAAAGAATAGTAGAAAATGCAGTTGACGGTAATAAAGAAAGAATAGCCGAGGTTGAAGTAGTAGAGACCTCGGCCGAGGCATTAACAAGATTAGAGATGAAAAGAATAGATACCCTGATTTTTATTTCAAGAGATATGCTGGCTGAAGCCAAAAAGATTAAAAAAGTTCATCACAGATTAAAGGTTGTCCTTTTCACTGGGCTAATCCCGGAAGAAGAAGTCATTTTAGTGGATAAAGGATGGCTCTTTAGCTCAAAGGAAATAGAACGTATCATCCTTTATTAAAAGGCGTGATGTTAGAGGAAGTAGAAGTTTTACTTCCTCTTTTTTCTTTTAGTTTTTTCTGATATAATACAATTGAAAGGAGGTAAAAAAAGTATGAAAAATATCAATTATGATTTAATTAAAATGCTCCATTGCAAGCTGGACAGCGCATGGCGTCTGGAAAAATATTATATAGACGACGCCAAAGAAGCGAAATGTCATAGTATTTCGGCTTTGGAAAAAATTTTAGAAGAAGATAAAAAACACATAGAGACGCTTAAAG
>MHNE01000006.1 GCA_001819605.1 Candidatus Portnoybacteria bacterium RIFCSPLOWO2_01_FULL_43_11 | reverse complement strand
GATTAAGTGTAAGAAAAGACGAAATTCAAAATTCTAATTACGACCGATTCCGCAACCGAATTATTTTTCCAATTTATGACCTTAACGGGGGAGTTGTCGGCTTTAGCGGCAGAATTTTCGGTGAGGGAGAACCAAAGTATCTTAATACGCCCAACACTTTAATTTATGATAAAAGTCGTGTATTATATGGTTTAGACAGAGCGAAGCTGGATATCAGAAAAGATAATTTTTGCGTTTTAGTTGAAGGGCAGATGGATGTAATAATGTCTCATCAGGCCGGTGTTAGAAATGCGGTCGCTTCTTCAGGCACGGCTCTGACGGTAGAGCATTTAAAAATTATTAAACGATATACTGAAAATTTAGCCATGGCTTTTGATATGGATTTGGCCGGCGAAACTGCCACAAAAAGAAGCATTGATTTAGCCGTTTCGGCCGGCTTTGACACTAAAGTGATTGAAATGCCGGTTAATCAGGATCCGGCCGATTGCCTGAAAAATAATCCGCCAACTTGGCTTGAAGCCATCAAAAAAGCCCGTTCGGTTATGGAATTTTATTTTTCAATCGCTTTTTCTAAGTTCACTCCCGGTTTAGCCGAAGGTAAAAGGGAAATAGCGAAAATAATCCTGCCGGTTTTAAAAAGAATTCCAAATAAGATTGAACAATCTCATTGGCTTTCTGAATTAGGAAAGAAATTGAAAACCGAAGAAAAGATTTTAATTGAAGAGATGAAAAAAATTAAAGAACAAAAATTTGGAGAAACGAGATTAGCCGCCGCCGCCTCCGCCGAAACAGATTTTCAGAAAAAAAGAGATAATTTTAAAATAAAAAAAGAGAGGAATAATACGGAAGAATATCTTTTAGCTCTTCTTTTTGCTTATCCTGATTTATCCAAGGATTTTAAAACACAGCCAAGTTATCTTTTTACCAATTCGGATTTAGCTGAATTATTTAAAAAAATTAAAAGACAAGAAGCCGCAAACTCGGAAGACATTCGGGATGATTTGCCGGCGGATTTGGCTGACCGGATTAATTATTTAGTTTTTAAAAACGATTTATCCGAGGAAGCAAGAGGGGAAATAAGCGATGATTTTAATCCTAAAAAAGAAATTGAATTTTGTTTCAGTCAATTAAAAGACCGTTACTGCCGGCAAAGATTATCTCAAATAAATTTGGCCATTAAGGAAGCGGAAAATCCGCCTGCCGGCGAAAAAAAAGACAAAATATCTTTAAAAAAATTAACTGAAGAGTTTAATAAATTATGTAAGCAGATGTCTTAAGTTCGGAAAATGTCTTTCAGCGAACGCTGAAAGACATATTTCCTCGCTTTTATGCCAAAGAAAAATAAAGAAACAAAAGTAAAATCCCGAAAAAAGCCTCGAAAAAAATCAAGGGTTATGCTTCGCCGCGGAAAAAAGAAAATAATAAAAAAGAAACAAAAGAAAGAGAAAGTAAAGAAACGGGTGGTCAGAAAAAAACAGATTTTGAAAAGGAAGCGAAGAAAAGTTCTGATAACCGAAGAAAAGATTCAGGAGCTGATTAACCGCGGCCGGGAGCGGGGATTTATTACTGAAGCCGAGCTTTTGCAGGTTATACCGGAAATAGAAAAAGACATTTTCGGTTTGGAGGAGCTTTATGATCGGCTGAAAGCGGTTAATATTGACTTATTGGAGTCAATAGAATTATTAGAAGAACCAGAAGAGAAGAAGAAAAAAAGGTCTTTAGAAACCGAATCTTTTGATAATGTTCAGATGTATCTAAGAGAAATCGGCCGCATTCCTCTAATTAACGGTCAGGAAGAAGTTGATTTAGCCAAGCGGATTGAAAAAGGCGATGAAAACGCGAAGCAAAAACTCACTCAAGCTAATTTAAGATTGGTGGTAAGTATTGCTAAAAGATATGTGGGCCGGAGCGCTAATCTGACTCTGCTTGATTTAATTCAGGAAGGGAATATCGGACTTTTTAAAGCGGTGGAAAAATTTGATTATCACAAAGGTTATAAATTTTCCACTTACGCGACCTGGTGGATTAGGCAGGCCATTACAAGAGCTTTGGCTGATCAGGCGCGGACTATCAGAATCCCCGTTCATATGGTTGAAACAATCAGTAAATACACGCAAGTGAAGCGCCAGCTTCTTCAGGATTTGGGCCGCGAGCCCCTGCCCGAGGAAATTGCCTCTGAAATGAATGAGAGCGTGGATAAAATCAGACATATTATGAAAATTTCTCAAGACACGCTTTCGCTTGAAGCGCCGGTCGGCGACGACGAAGAAGAAAGCACTTTGGGAGAATTTATTGAAGATGAAAAAGGCATTTTGCCGTCTCAAGCCGCGGCCAGAAAATTATTAAGCGATCAGATTAGGGAAATCCTGGTTGATTTGGCGCCGCGGGAGCAAAAAATTCTACAGATGCGTTTTGGCTTGGACGATGGTATTACCCACACCTTGGAAGAAGTTGGTCAGGAATTCGGCGTAACCAGAGAACGGATTCGTCAGATTGAAGCCAAGGCCCTGGAAAAAATCCGCAAGCATAAAGGTCTTAAGAAGCTTAAGGGTTACTAATGCGGTCTAAGAATTATACAATTCTTTTAACGGAGATAATAACCATTATTTTAATGGTTTTTAATGTTTTGCCCGTTGAAGCGTCTTTGTTTCTAACCGGCCTTTTGATTTTTTATTTTATTTTTTCTCCGATAGAAGATTCGCTCTGGGTTTTCATCGCCTCTATTCCTCTTTTTGTCGCTCTGCCTATTACGGAAAATTTTGATTCTATGGCCAATTGGCGGATACTCTTGGCTATAATGTTTCTGGTTTTAGTTTTTCGTTCCGGCCCGTCTATAACTTCAATTAAAAATTTCTATAATAAATGGAAATTAAGAGAAAACTTGAAACACTTCCCAATGGAATATCTGGCAGCCGTATTTTTGTTAATTGGTTTTTTGTCGCTTTTTGCCGCGAACGATGTTTGGGTTGGAGTAAAAAAACTTCTTTTCTTGATTAATATTTTTCTTATCTTTATTATTATCAGGAATTTAGCTTCCAAGAATAGAGAGGTGATAAAGAAGATAATCAGCGCCGTCGGAATTGCTTTGAGTCTTAGTTTGGCAATTGGCTATATCCAGATTATCTCTGTTTTTTTCGCGCCGCTTTACACTTTTTGGCAGTATTGGGCCAAAAACATTATTCCTATTTTTTACGGTCAGGGATTAAGCAATCTTTTATCTTACAGCAATACATGGTTTTCCTATTATGACGGTCAGCCGCCGACCCTAAGAATGTTTTCCGTCTTTCCCGATTCTCATTCCTTCGCTTTATTTTCCATTATTGGTCTGTTGTTTTTATTGACGGCTGTTATTCTAAGGCAAAAGGGGAATAAAAAATTATTAATTTTCCGGTATCTCAATTTGATTCTTCTTCTTTTAAGTCTTCTTTTTTCCGGTTCTCGGGGAATTTGGGCGAGCGCATTGGCGCTTTTAATTTTATTGTTGATTTTTATAAGTTTTCCGCGAATTATAAAAATATTATTCCCTAATTTTTTTATTCGCAGTAAATTTTCGCAAATTCGCGACGCAAAAGTTTTTCAGCTGGTTTTTGGTTCACTGATTATCTTTTTTCTTTTATTTCCTATTTCTTCGTGGATTCTTTTTCAGTCGCAAAAAGCCCAGCTTAAAGACTTTACCTTAGACGAGGGTACTTTATTGATTTTTAAAAGAGCTAAAAGCATTACGGATTTGAGCGAAGTTTCAGCTAAGACCAGATTACAGATTTGGGAAAGGAGTCTTGTCTCAATGGGTCTTCATCCTTTTTTGGGCGTTGGCATAGGCAATTATCCCGTGGTTTTAGACGAAGATGTTAAAGCGGCCAAGCGCGGCGCTTCGGCTCATAATCTTTATCTGGATGTGGCTTCTGAAATGGGAATTTTCGCCCTTTTGATTCTTCTTTTCATATTTTCAGAAATTTTTAAAACCGCCTGGCGGGTTTTTCAAAGAGAAAAAGAGTCGTTAATTAAATACTGGGCCGGGTTTTTCGCTCTTGTTTTGATTTGGATTTTAAGTTATAGTCTATTTGACATCGTGCTTTTAAACGATAAAGTTTTATTGTTTTTTATAATAAGTTTAGGAATACTTTATGCGGCTGCCGCTAATCTCAATCAATCTACTGACTTATAACGGGGAAAAATATATTCAGCCCTGTCTTGATTCTATTTTTGCTCAAACTTATCCGAATATTGAAATTTTAATTATTGATAATCACTCTGCAGACGGAACAATAGATTTTTTAAAAAGATTCCAGGTTCCAGTTTCCAGGTTTCAGGTTATTTTCAATCAAAAAAATCTTGGTTTTTCCGAGGGTCATAATCAAGGCATTAGAGAGAGCGGAGGAGAGTTTGTTCTTTGTCTTAATCAGGATGTAGTTTTAGATAAAGATTTTATTAAAAACGCGGTTGAAGTTTTTGAAAGAGATGATAAAATTGCCGCTGTTCAGGGAAAAATTTTAAGAATGCCTTTAAACTCTGGAATAATTGATACAACGGGGCTGGTGGTGTTAAAAAACAGAAGGATTATTGCCCGCGGCCAGGGGCAAATTGATAAGGGGCAGTATGAGAATTTGAAAGAAGTTTTTGGCGCGGACGGGGCCGCGCCGGTTTATCGCCGGGAAGCGCTTGAAGACATAAAGGTAAACAACGAGTATTTCGACGAATCTTTTTTTATGTATAAAGAGGATGTGGATTTGGCTTGGCGATTACGGCTTTACGGCTTTAAAGCGGTTTATGAGCCAAAAGCCGCGGCTTGGCACTGGCGAAGCGCCGGAGACAGCGCGACCGTTAATTATTTTGGAATTATTAAAGAGCGTTTAAAAATCAATAAATTCGCCAAATATCAGTCTTTTAAAAATCAACGGCTGACGCAGATTAAAAACGAACAAACTTGGCTTTTATTAAAACATCTCCCCTGGTTTTTTCCAAAAGAAATCGTCTCTTGGATTTACGTTATTTTATTTGAAAGATATACTTGGCAAGCGATTAAAGATTTATTCAAACAGGCGCCTTTAGCTTTTAAAAAAAGAAAGATTATTATGACAAGGAAACGAGTGGGAATAAAAGAGATGGAGAAGTGGTTTAAATATAAATAAAAAATGGAAAATGAACTTCAATTACAACCAATACAACCCAAAAAGAAACGATGGATTTGGCTTTGGATTCCCATTCTGCTTTTAACGGGTTTTTTCGGGCTTTTCTTTTTTAAAACAAGTTTTACCGTCAGCCAGATGATGAATTGGGACGAAGAAACTCAAGCTTTGCCTTTTGCCGGTTCTTTACCCGATAAAGATCCGGATCGGATTAATATTTTACTTTTGGGATTTCGGGGCACTGGTCAGGATGACACGGGCGACCTTTTAACCGACGCGATTATTTTAATCAGCATAAAAAAAAGCACCGGTCAAATCGCTTTAGTTTCCGTTCCCCGCGATCTTTACGTTCAGATACCCGGGTTAGACGGAAAAAAGAAAATTAATTTTGCTTACGCTCACGCTGGCCTTGATTTTTCAAAGGCGGTGATTTCCCATATTTTAGACATTCATATTGACCACGCGGCCGCGGGTAATTTTAAGGCCCTTGAAGAAACCGTTAATGAATTAGGCGGCATCAGTATTTATTTGGATAAACCGTTTGAAGAAAGTTTTCAGTGGGCTAAAGAAGGCTTAGAAGAGGAAAAATATTGGTTTAAAAAAGAAATACAAGGAGAAGAAAAATGGGTTTTTTATGTGCCGGTCGGACAAAACGCGCTGGACGGCAAAACAGCTCTTTATTACGCGCGCTCCAGATTTTCAACCAATGATTTTGACCGCATGCATCGCCAGCAGCAGATTTTAACGGCCGTTAAAGACAAGGCCCTGTCTTTGGGAGTTTTGACGAACCCGATAAAAATTTATAACCTTTTGGACATTTTGGGAAAAAATATCCGTACTGATATGGACCTTGACGACATAAAAGAATTGATTTCTTTAGCTTCGGATTTAGATACCCGAGAAATTATTAAAAAATCTTTTGACACTAATCCCGAAGGTCTCTTATATCAGACTTTTATTAACGACGAATACGTGCTTTTGCCGGTCGGGGATAATTTTGATAAGATTCAGGAGCAAGTGAAAAATATTTTTAAATAGATGCTTTCCATTATCATCACTCATCATAAAACCCCGATTCTTTTAAAGCTTTGCCTTAAATCAATTAAAGAGAATGTTGGCGATATTGAGTATGAGATAATTGTGGTTGACAGCGAAGGCATCCATGAAAGCCAGGAAGAAATTCGGGAGTGGTTCGACCAGCTCACCATAAAAAATTTTCCAGAAATAAGATTTATTTCTTTTAGAGGTAACGCCGGCTATGCTAAAATAGTCAACGAAGGCATCACTCGCTCGCGAGGCGAATATGTTTTAATCTTAAACGCCGATATTATTATTTTAAACGGCTCTATTGATAAGCTGATGAAATTTATCAAAGAGCATCCAAAGGTTGGCATAGTCGGCCCGCGATTATTAACCTTTAGCGGCGCGATTCAGAATTCTTGTTTTCATTTTCCGACCATTGGCGCGATTATTGCGAGAAGGACGTTTTTGGGAAAATTAAACTGGGGCAGAAATAAAATAGAACAATTTTTAATTTTTTCAGGCAATGATAATCAGAGTTATCCCGTTGACTGGCTTCAGGGTTCAGCGATGCTCGTCAGAAAAGCGGCTATAGAAAAAGTAGGTCTTTTAGACGAAAGTTTTTTTATGTATTTGGAAGACGCGGACTGGTGCCGGCGGTTTTGGCAGAACGGTTTTGGGGTTGTTTATCTTTCAACCGCTCAAATGGCCCATTATTATTACAGAACCAGTCAGAAATGGGGCGGTCTTCTGGATTTATTTTTAAATAAATACGCGAGAATGCATCTTATGAGCGCCTTTAAGTATTTTTGGAAATGGAGAAAGGCTTAAAATATGAGTAGTAAAAAATACGTTCTTATCCCGTTTTTTATTGTCATTTTAGCCGTTGTCTTTGGCCTTGGTTTTTATATTGGCGAAACTACCCGTCCTTCAATTGAAGAAGTTGAAGGACTTTCCAATAAAACATTTGGTCAGCCAGCCGGCGTTGATTTTAGTCTTTTTTGGGACACTTGGGCGATTATCCAGAAAAAATATGTTGACCGGGATGAACTCAATCCCCAGCAAATGGTCTATGGGGCCATTGCCGGTTTAGTCAAGTCTTTAGATGACCCTTATTCTATTTTTATGGAACCCGAAGAAAGTAAGCAGTTTCTTGACGAAATCAGCGGCAGTTTTGGGGGAATCGGCGCGGAAGTCGGCATGAGAAAAGGAATTTTAACCATTATCGCGCCTTTGGAAGACAGCCCGGCCCAAAAAGCCGGCCTTAAAGCCGGTGATAAAGTTCTAAAGGTGGACGAGACTATAACTTCTGATTTAAATTTAGATGAAGCAGTCAGATTGATCAGGGGCGAGAAAGGCACGGAAGTGGTTTTGTTAATCAGCCGGGAAGAATGGAACCAAGCCAAAGAAATTAAAGTCATAAGGGATCTTATAAAAATTCCGATTCTAAAATGGGAGATGAAAGAAAATAATATCGCCTATGTTCAGCTTTATCATTTTACGGAAAACTCGGCTGATGAATTTAGAAAAACAATTACGCAGGTTTTAAAAGAAAATCCCAAAGGAATGATTTTAGATTTGCGAAATAATCCCGGCGGATACTTGGAAATAGCGGTGAATATCGCCAGTTGGTTTCTCCCTAAGGGAGAAATAGTGGCTATGGAAGATTTTGGAAACGGGGAAAAAACAGAATACCGGAGCAAGGGTTATGAAGGTTTGAAAGATTTGCCGACGGTTATTTTAATAAATAAGGGCTCGGCTTCAGCCTCGGAGATTGTGGCCGGCGCTCTGCGCGATAATTTGGGCGTAAAAATTGTCGGAGAGAAAAGTTTTGGCAAGGGCTCGGTTCAGGAACTGGAAAATCTTAAAGCCGGCGCCAGTTTAAAAATTACCATTGCCAAATGGCTGACTCCCAAAGGAACTTCCATTCAGGACACGGGCATTGAGCCGGATATTGCCCTTGAAATAACCCAAGAAGACAGTGATAATAACCGCGACCCGCAGCTGGAAAAGGCATTGGAGTTGTTAAAATAATGAAACTTGCCATTATTTCCGACACTCACGATAATTTAAACACTTTTAAAAAAGCCGTTTCTTGGATAGAAAAGCAAAAGATTAAAACAATTATTCACTGCGGCGATGTTTGCTCCCCGGCCGTTTTAAAAGAAATGGCTGAAGATTTTCCCGGTCAGATTCATCTGGTTTTTGGAAATGTTGACGGAGATCATTTTTCAATGACAAAAAGAGTCTGTGAAAAAACAATTTCCAACGTAATTATTTACGGCGAATTAGGAGAAATTGAATTAGGAGGAAAAAAAATCGCTTTTTGCCATTTACGGGAATTTGCCAAAGGGCTGGCTTCAACCGGCAAATACGATTTGGTTTTTTACGGCCACACTCATAAGCCGTGGGAGGAGAAAATCAATAAATGCCGGCTGGTCAATCCCGGCACTTTAGCCGGCCTGTTTTACAAAGCCACTTTTGCCGTTTATGATACAAAAGAAGACAAATTAGACTTAAAAATTTTAGAAAAAATTAAATAAATGGTATAATAATTATTATGGAAGATAAATATAAAGAACCAATTGAAGGGGAGCCGGAAGCTTTAAAAGAATCTTTGCCAATTGAACCGGTTGAAGGAAAGCCTTTAGTGCTGGAAAGGGAAGAAATAGAAGCAGGAAAAGAGAAAATAATAGAAAAAAAGCCGGAAGCCGAACCGGAAAAAGAAAAGAGAATAGAAGAAGTTTTATTAGAAAAGGAAAGCGACTCGACTCAAGAGCCGCCTTCAGATAAAGTTAAGGATAAAATAAAAGAACTCCAGGGCTTAGACCAGGAAAATCAAGTTAAAACTTTACTTGATTTGGCTTTTCAAAAAGACCCTGATTTTGCCATTGAAGTGGCTAAAGGTTTGAGTCCCTATGTTTTAGACGAACTTCACAAAAAATTAACCGAAGATGAATCTTATAAGGCGCTAGTAGATAAAGATAAGCTAAAAAAACTCTAATAGAAAGTTATCCATAGGTGATTTATTGTTGGATTTATATTTTTAGGATAAAATAATAAAAGGTCGTATTTAACTTAAAGACCTAAGAAAGGAGAAAAAATGACTAAATCAATTGAAGACAATTTAATCAGTCAATTGGGGTTAGATGATTTGCCTCAAGAGAAAAAAATAGAGTTGATAATGAAGTGGGGGAATTTGGTTCAGAAAGACATTATAATGAGAATTTTAAGAGAATTGCCGGAAAAAGACAAAAAAGAATTAGATGAGCTATTAGCTGAAAAAGGAGAGAATATGGAGGATATTTATAAGTTTTTAGAAAATAAAATGCCTAATTTAGACGATTTAGTAAGGGAGGAAATTGAGAAATTCAGAGAAGAGATTAAAGCGGACGCCAAACAATTAGGAATTATCTGATAATCTCAAGAAGAAGTTCTTGGGATTTTTAAAAATCAAACAAGGAGATTTAATCTATGAATTTAGAAAAACCATCTTCTGAAATTAAGACAGTTTCAAAAAGAGGAATTAGCGAAGAAGAAATGAAAAAATCAAAAGAAGTTATTGAAGATGTGGAGCGAGAAAAGGAAATTAGAGAGAGAGGAGAATTACAGACAGCGGCAGAATCGGCTGAAAAAAGAGCGCGGGAAAAATACGGCCTTCTAAGAAAAGAAGGAGCAAAAACAGAAAAAGAAGAAAAAATAACCGAGAACAAAGAAAATGAAACGGATTATTATTTTGAACAAGGCGCTTTTTTTCCGGAAGAAATGGCGGCCTGGACAAGGATGTCAGAAAAAGAAATAGAAGCGGACATGGGAATAAAAGAAGAAATATTGGAAGAACAAAGAGCTTTACAAGAGATGCAAGAAGACATTAGAAAACAATATGAATCAAAAGAGGGCGAGCGTTTGGCAACCGAACCAATGATGGAAGCGGAGAGAGACATTGAAAAGACAGCGAAAGCGCGAAAAGTTGAAAAAATTCTGCCGATTCTTACCCTTAAAGAGGAAGTTAAAAAAACGCGCGAAGAATTAGCTAAATTAGAGCCGGAATACGGAAAATATCAATCTCTAACCTCTAAACTTAAGCATAAATTATTTGCTGGTAAAGAAACAAAAGAAGAAAGGGTTCAGATTATAAAAGAACATAGTCGGGCTAAACAAAAATACGAAGAAGCGCAAATTGAACTTTCAAGAGTTCTTTTAGACCGGGTTAAAGAAAAAGCCAGTCCGGAACATTTTGACCGGGTTAAAAAAGAATTGCTTTTTGACAGGTTTTTAATAAAAGAGCAGGAAAGATTTACCCGAGACAAAGAAAAGGCCTTGCCTCCAAAGGAACAAGCAAGGGAGAAAGGTCTTTTTGGTAAAATTTTGGAAGGATATACTAAACTGCCGAAATCCGCTCGCTGGGCAATGTCAGCCGGATTAGGTACCGGCATAGCTTTTGGATTTGGAAGTGTAGCCGGTACCGCTATTTTGGGTTATGCGGGTTTTCGTTTTGGAAGAGCCGCTTTGGGTTCTTTTAGCGCGGTTGGGATTAAAGGATTGGGTGATTTATTAGAAAAGGGGTGGTTGAAATCTTTTGGTAAAGAAGCCCGGGAGAAAAAAATAAAAGAATCTTTAGCGGAGCAAGCTGAAAAGATTGATGATTTTGAACAGATCAGCAAACTTTTAATGTCAAAGAAAGAGGAGAGAAACGAAGAATTAGCTAAATTAGCCAAAGCGCAGAGAAATTGGCGAATAGGTAAATTAGCGGCAATTATTGGAATAGGCGGTGGAATAACTTTGGCCGCCGGGCATTTTGATATGTTTGGGGGAAAAGCAGAAGCGGCTGAAGCGTTAGAGAGAACTAAAGCTTTATCAAGAGGAATGTCAGAGGCGGGTCCTGGGAGTAAATTCCCGCCAATAGCTAATGAAATGACTGCTCATCAGACAGAACTTATTCAGGAATTAGTCAAGGAAGCTCAAACCGGTGAGTTAGCCGATGTACCAAAAATGCAGACTTGGGAAATAGCCGGTTTAGGCGGCCGGGATTCATTATGGAAAATGCTCGCTCATCAAATGGAAACGCGCTATGGCGATGATTTTACAGCGCTTGACTCGGCTCATAAGACTTATATCATTGACGCTTTAAAAGATAGGGTAGCCGAACATCCTGAAAGTTTTGGTTTAACCGATATTGATAAAATTGCGGCTGGTCAGCAAATAGAATTTAATTCTCTTTTTGAAGGAGATGCGGCAAAAGAATATTTAATCAACACATTTAATGAGGCAGGAGAGCTCTCCAAAGAAGCAGCGGATAATATTCTAAAAAATAACGAAGCTTTTAAGGGTTTGGTCAAAACTCATCCCGGGGAATGGTTCACCACTGAAAAAACACAGCAGATTTTAATTGGTCACGAAGGAGTGGAAACCGCGACAGAGGTAAAACTGCCAGAAGTTGGCGGCTCGGAATTTATTAATAAAGCGGCTGAACTTGAAGCTATGGATATTTCCGGAGAAGCGGGAATGCAAACCACTCAAGAAGCTATTTTTGAAACCGCTGATAAAATTACCGTTGCGCAAAATGTTTTAGAGGGTCAAAATTTAAGTCTTGAAGCGCAACAAATTTTAATCCAGGATATTAAAGCGCAAAAAGAATTTTTAGGGATACTTCAGAAAGGAATGGATGATAAATTTTACGAGGAGACGGCTAAGGTCGGCGATCTCTTACCTGAAAAATTAATTGAAGAAGCTCAATACGATGAGCTTATTGGCAAGACCTTTGAAGCGCTTTCAGGGACGGAGCAAAAACAGATTAACGAATTATTTATTAAGCATTTGAGCGGAGATTTTTCATATTTTAGATCAATGCCTCTGGAGCTTCGGGAAAGAAATATTAGCGAAATAGGTAAAATGATTGATAGTTTAAAATCGGGCGCTGAAACCACTTCCAATATTTTGCATAAAACTTTTAAATTAAGAAATTTAAGCGAGCTAAAAATGATTCAGGAAATTTGGCTGAAATTTAAACCGGGCGGTATGGCGATATAAACTTTATAAGAATTTTTCAGAGGTCCGATCTGCTAAAAATTAATTAATATTCAGGAGGTTAGACCTTTGGAGATCAAACAAAATGCCTCGCAAAAAATTACAACAAAATATTATAGAAGAATTAGGCCTGACTGACTTGCCGGAGGAAACGCAGACTAAATTGTTGACGGGAATGACTGAATCAATTTTAAAAAGAATTACTCTAAAAATCTGGGAAGAACTGCCTGAAAAAGACCGGGGTGAGTTTGAAAAAGTTAGAGCCGCGGGCGAGCCGGAAAAGATAGATGAATATCTGCATGATAAAATTCCCAACTATGAAGAAAAACTTCAGGGAGTGATAAAAGAATTTAAAGACGAAATGAAAGACACAATCGCTGATTTGAAAAACAAAATGGGGGATTAGGATTTGTCATTATTCAGTTTTTAAATAAATTTAAAAGGGGCAGAGATTTTTTCTCTTGCTCTTTTAGTTTTCTTGATTACCCGTCTCCTTTTTACCAAGTTTTAACAACCCAATTTTATCCACAATAAAATTGCTTCAAAATTTTATATGTATATGCTATACTTTTATTAAGGGAGCAAGAGAAATTAAAGCTATGTTAAAATACAACTGGGATTATGATTTAGATAAAAACTGGCGGCCAAAGAACGACTGGCAATGGTTTTGGTATTTAGAAAGAAAAATAAATTATGATGATTGGCAGGGGTTAAAAGCAGAAATTATTAAAAAATACTTTCCCAAAATTAAGCGTAAGTTAGACCCGGGTAAAAGAAAAATGCTTGAGCATTTTTTTAAACAATATGGCTGAATTAACATTTCTTCAAAAACGAGTCCTTAAAGAGCTCGCTAAATCGCCATTAAAAGAAAAATTTTATTGGACTGGCGGTACGGCTCTTTCGGTCTTTTATTTACATCATCGGCAGTCAAATGATTTAGATTTTTTTAGCGATACTTCATTTTCTTACGATCAAATAATCGGCTTTATTCGGCATCTTAAAAAAACGCTTAAATTGGATGAAATAGAAGAAAAAAAGATTCACGACCGTTGGGAATTTTTTTTACATAATCAAGGTAAATTAAGACTTGAGTTTGTTTTTTATAACCACCCAAAACTTAAAGCAAGAAAAAAGCAACAGGGTCTTCTAATTGATTCATTAGACGACATAGCGGCTAATAAGCTAATGGCGTTTTTTGATCGTAATGACCCCAAGGATTTGTTTGATTTATATCATTTAATCACTAAGGCGGGGTATAGCTTAAAAAAACTGATAAAATTAGTAGAAAAAAAATTTGGCGTTAAACTGCAGGAGATTTCTATTTTTAGCGAAGCCTATAAATCAATTGATAATTTAAATGAACTAAAGCCTTTATTATTAACTGCTGATCCAAAAGAACGACAAAAAATCATTGAAGCGATTAGAAATTATTTTAGGGAAGAATCAAATCAAGAGCTTAAACGAATTTTATAAGAAATATTTTCTGATGAATCTCAATCAAATTCTTTTGCCTATTGTTTATTTATTAACCCTGGCCATTGTTGTTTTGGGCAGTTGGCTTTTTTCGCGTCGCTTAAAAAACAAAGGACAGATTACGCGGGCTTTGAATATGAGCCTGTTTTTAGTTACTCTTCCCAAGAAAACAAAAAAAGAAGAAAACGAGCCGCCGAAAAATAAAAAGGAAATTATCTCGGTCATGGAACAGCTTTACGCCAGTTTGGATAACATTAAAGAAACCAAAAGCGTTTTTGTTTACGGCCAGCCCTCGCTGGTTTTTGAAATAGCCACGCCTCAAATTGGCGAAGAAATCAGCTTTTACTTGGCCGCGCCGAGAAACTACGGCGATATTTTGGAAAAGCAGATTCACGGTTTTTTCCCGCAAGCCAATGTTTTAAAAACAAAGGATTATAATATTTTTAATCCCCAAGGCGGCACAGCCGGCGCTTATTTAAAATTAGCCAAAAGTTATGTTCTGCCTTTAAAAACTTACCAAAATTTAGAAGCCGACCCCTTGGAAGAAATCACAAGCGTTTTGTCTAAACTGGAGGAAAACGGCGAAGGAGCCGCGGTTCAGATTCTGATTTGTCCGACTCTTAAAAAATGGCGGGACTGGGGTTTAAAAATCGCCCAAGAAATGCAAAAAGGCAAAAGTTTTCAAAAAGCCAAATCAATGAGCGGTAGAAATTCTTTTACAAAACTCGTTAATCAATTAAAAGAAGATTTTAAAAAAGGCAAAAAAGAAAAAGAAATAAAACCGGAAACGCAGAAGCAAATCACTCCGGGCCAGGAAGAAATTATCAAGGCCCTGGAAAATAAAGCCAATAAAGTTGGCTTTGAAACAAATGTCAGATTATTGGTTTCCTCCGCGAGTCAAAGCCGGGCCGAACAGCTTTTAGGTCATCTGGAAAGCGCTTTTGCCCAGTTTAACGCGCCTAATTTAAACGGGTTAAAAGCTTTCCGGCTTAAGGGTTTAGCCCTTAAGCGGCTTATTTATCAATTCACTTTTCGGCTTTTTAATAAAAAGCAAAGCTCTATTTTAAACACCGAAGAGTTGACCGGCTTGTTTCATTTTCCGAGCGCCGGTCTTGAAACACCCAAAGTCAAATTTATTAAAGCAGAAGCCGCGGCCGCGCCGGCTAATCTGCCAAAAGAGGGGGTTATTTTGGGCAAAAATATTTATCGGGGCATAGAGACAATAGTGCGGATTCAAAGAGACGACCGGCGCCGGCATCTTTATGTGATTGGCCAGACCGGCACGGGCAAATCCGGCTTTTTAAAAAATATGATTGTTCAGGACATAAAAACCGGAGAAGGCGTTGGCGTTTTAGACCCGCACGGCGATTTAATCGGTGAAATTTTGGGGCTTGTTCCCAAAGAGCGGGCTGACGATGTAATTCTTCTTGACCCGGCTGATTTAGAAAGGCCCATTGGCTTAAATATGCTTGAATACGATTCTAAATATCCGGAGCAAAAAACTTTCGCGGTCAATGAATTGATTAATATTTTTAACAAACTTTATGATTTAAAGCAGACCGGCGGACCAATGTTTGAGCAATACACAAGAAACGCGCTTTTGCTTTTAATGGACGATTCAAGCGAAAAATTTACTTTAATGGAAGTGCCTAAAGTGATGGCTGACGCTGATTTCAGGCACAGGCTTTTAGCTAAATGCAAAAATATCATTGTTAAAGATTTTTGGGAAAAAGAAGCGGAAAAAGCAGGAGGGGAAGCGTCTCTCGCCAATATGGTGCCTTACATCACTTCCAAATTCAATATCTTTATTGCCAATGATTATATGCGGCCCATTATCGGCCAGTCAGAAAGCAGTCTGAATTTTAGAAAAATTATGGACGAGAAAAAAATTCTTTTGGTGAATTTAAGCAAAGGCCGCTTGGGCGACATCAACAGCTCGCTTCTGGGTCTCATAATCACCGGCAAATTACTAATGGCCGCTTTTTCACGGATTGACATAACGCCGGAAGAGCGCAAAGATTTTTATCTTTATATGGATGAGTTTCAGAATTTTGCCACAGACAGCATTGCCACTATTCTTTCTGAAGCGAGAAAATATAAATTGTGTCTTATAATCGCTCACCAGTTTATCGCTCAACTGGAAGAAAAAATCAGAGACGCGGTTTTTGGAAATGTCGGCTCAATAACCGCTTTTAGGGTT
>MHNE01000005.1 GCA_001819605.1 Candidatus Portnoybacteria bacterium RIFCSPLOWO2_01_FULL_43_11 | reverse complement strand
GCGCCCGGACGCGAGGTAAATGAGGATTTGTTGTGTATGCCATATACATACCATTTTACCCTATAGGTGGTCACAAGCTATTGAACCATAACACGGGGTTGACATTCATTAAATATCATTTTAGAGTTTTAGAAAGCTCTTTGTAAATTGAATAAGAGATATGAACCCTTTAGATAGAAAGGAATGACGAGGATGAAAATAGGCATAAGTGCTGGTTTGGCTCTGGTTGGAATGTTGTTGATGTTTTTTTCGGCTCCGTATAGTAGTTTTTTCTTAATTATTCTTGGAGCCATTTTAGCAGGGATTGGTTTATTTGGTCTTTCTATCGTTACGATTAAATATAATGAGTTGGATTGGAGGGAATGAAGATGATAAAGCTGAGTAATAGTCATGGGTTGGAATTTGTAGCGGCATCCGGCCTTTACGGTTTTGACGGACAGGGCTATAGATGGAAATTTTGGGAATGGCCCTCTAAATGGACAGGAGCCATTGATAAAAGTCTTTTGACCATTGTGACTAAAACTTTAACTTATCCGCCGACCAGAGGGAATTATCGTTGGTACGCGCCTTGGCGGGTGGTTAAATTAGTTTCGGCTGAAGGAGAAACAATTCCTTTATTATGGGGATTGTTAAAGCCGGAATTAGTTTATGGTGTTGCTAATGCCGTAGGTTTAACCGGGCCTGGGTTTGAAAGGTGGTTGAAAAAAGATTACCCAATTATTAATCGCTGTGGCTATAAAGTCATAGTGTCTATAACCGGAACAGAAGTGGAATGCGGCAGGATAGCCAGAAAGCTAAATGAGTTGAATAATATTGTGGTTATTGAATTTAATGCCTCTTGTCCAAACGTGGTCTCTGGGTTAAAAAACTCTAATCAAATAAAAGCAACTATTTTAAGAATAACTGAGGAGAGTGACCTCCCTATTCTTATAAAGATTAGCTACGCCCAAAAATATGTAGACATAGCTAAAGAAGTAGAGGGGCTTATTGAGGGGATTTCTTTCAACTCTCTACCCTGGTATTATGTTTTTTCTTCACCGTCGCCTTTAGGTAAATATGGCGGCGGAGCCATATCGGGATTGGTTTGCCGGAAATTTTATAAAAGGATGTTGAGTGATTTGGTGGGGGCCGGCGTAAGGAGGCCGATTATAATGCCGGTGTGGAATTACCAGGACATTAAAGAAAATTTTAGATTAGGTGCTTCGGCTTGTAGTTTTGGCTCGGTTGGTTTTCTTTATCCTGGCCGGCCGACTGAATTCATCAGGCAGTGGCGGGAAGAGGAGAAAGCGGCCCTAAAAGAAAAAAGCATTGATTGAGAGAGGAGGATAGAGAGATGGAGGCAAAAGAGAGGATTATAGTCGCTTTAGATGTAGCGACTATAGAGGAAGCAAAGAGATTGGCGATTCAGTTATATCCTTATGTTGGTGGTTTTAAAATAGGGTTGGAGTTAATTACCAGCGAAGGCGGACCCGAAGTAGTGAGACATCTTGATGATGTCTGCGGTAGGTTTTATTTCGCCGGTATGTGGGAAGGAAACCCTTCTCAGATTTTTTATGACGGGAAGTTTATGGATATCTCCAACACTGTGGCTGGTGCAGCGCGCGCGGTCACGAGATTAGGCGTTAAAATGTTCAATGTTCATTGTTTGGGTGGGGTGAAGATGATGAGCGCGGCTAAAAAAGCAGCTGAAGAAGAGGCGAGTTTAAGAAAAACGCCCAGACCTTTGATTTTAGGGGTGACTCTTTTGACGAGCCTGGATTATAAGGCTCTTCGAGAGTTGAGGTTGATTGAAGATTTTAGCTACGCTGACCCTGTGGAACAGAGGGAGGCAGAAAAAAAGATTCTCCAGAGAAAAGTGGTAGAATTAGCTTTAGTTGCGCAAGAGGCCGGCTTAGACGGGGTGATTGCTTCAGCTCAAGAGATTGAGTTAATTCGCAAGTGGTCCCAGCCAAGGTTTTTAATAGTTACCCCAGCGATTAGACCGGTTTGGGCAGTAGCTGACGACCAAAAGCGGATTGATACTCCTTCAGCCGCTATTAAAGCCGGGGCTGATTATTTAGTGATTGGTCGGCCAATAACCCAACCGCCAAAAGAAATCGGCGGGCCCATAGAGGCGGTTAAGAAAATCATTGAAGAGATTGAAAGTGTTTTATAACCCACAGGCCGGGTTTGGACTAAACCAACCCGGCCGGGAATTTTAAGGAGGTGTGAGATGGAACAGCTAAGACTTTTCGAGAAAGAGAAAGACGAAATAAAAAAACTTTTTGAGAAACAAAATGCTATAATCACCGGGAGCCACTTCGTCTATACGCCCAAAGGAGGGAAGTGGTTTCATGGCTATGATTATGTCAGCAAAGAATTACTGGGTAGAACATCAGAGGTAGGGCACTTGGTGGCTGAAAGAATTGCTTTTCATTATTCTGAAGCAGGAGTAGAGATTGATACGGTCACCGGACCTGAATTAGGAATATTCTTTTTTGTCCCCTTGATCAGAGATCGCCTTGAAGGAATTTATATGAAAGAGATAATCTCTGTGCCCTGTGAGAAAAAAGACAAAAACGACCCGAATACTCCTTTTTATTTTAAAGGAGTTTATGAGCCCGACATCAGAGACAAAAGAGTACTTGTCGTTGAAGATGTATTAACATCAGGAGGTTCAGCCAAGAGAGTTATTGAAGCTGTCCGGTCATTAAATGGGCAAGTTGTTGGTTTGGCTGCCTTATGTAATCGTGGCCGAGTAACAGCTGAAGCAGTGGGTGACATTCCTATATTTTCTCTTTTGGATGTAGAAATGGAGATGTTTTCTGAAGAGACTTGTCCTATTTGTAATGAGCGTGGAGTTAGGTCAGTGCGGACTGATTTGGGGAAGGGATTAGAATTCTTAAAAAGAATAGGAATATCTCATTAGGGGATTATAATCGTAATTCTCCTACGGGAGGGTAATTTGTTATTAAGCCGATTCTCGGGGAACAAGAACCCGAGAATCGGCTTTTTTCTTTGGTTGGAAATGGTATAATTAAAGAATGATTTTTATTTATATCACTTGCCCAAATAAACAAGAAGCGAAAGAAATTAGACTCCTTGCCTTTGCGTTCTGCCTGTGATAAAAGTAAATGAGAAATATTTTCAATGGTTAAAAAAAGAACTACAAAAGAAAAATTAACAATCGGCATTCCCCGGGCTTTGTTTTATTACAAAAAACCATATTTTTGGCCGACTTTTTTTGAAGAATTGGGTTGTTCAGTAATAATTTCTCCGCCTACCCAGCGGGAGATTTTAGAAACCGGATGCAAAAACAGCGAAATAGAATCCTGCTTGCCGGTAAAAGTTCTTCAAGGGCACATTTTTTATCTTTTGGATAAAAAAATTGATTATCTCTTTGTCCCGCGAATCATCAGTTTAAGAGAAAATCATTCGTCCTGCCCGAAATTTTTCGGTTTGCCGGATTTAGCCAAATTGGTTTCTAAAAAAGAAGTAAAAATTTTATCGCCGACCATTGATTTTAACAAGGAAGATTTTAACAAAACCGCTTTTTGGCTCGGTTGGTCATTAACTAATGGCTTTCCCTTAAAGAGATTTAAAATAATTAAGGCCGCTTACAAAAACGCTTGGCAAAAGGAGAAGCAGGCCAAAGAAGAGCTGAATAAAAATTATTTGAACCAAATTGAATCTTTGGAAAGAAAAGTCGTTTTAATCAGTCATCCCTACAATTTATACGATGATTTTATCAATTTGAAAATAAAAGAAAAGCTGGAAAAAAACGGCTTGGAAGTTTTGACCATTGACGCTCTGCCTTTTGAATTTCAGACGACTTTTTCCCATTGGGATTTTGCCTCGGAAATGTTAAATCAGGCCAAAGAGATTTCTAAAAGAGCGATTAGCGGAGCCATTCAGATTTCCAGCTTTGGCTGCGGCTGTGATTCCGTGATAAAAGAATTTATTGAAAGAATTTTTAGAGAAAAAAAAATTCCTTTTCTTTCCTTGATGATTGACGAGCATACGGCCGAGGCCGGGCTAATAACCCGCTTAGAAGCATTTGTGGATACGTTGAATTAAAATATTTTTATGAAAATTACCTTTGCCCAAATTGGAAATTATGGCATTGCCCTAAAGAGTCTGATTGAAGAATTGGGACATCAATATATTGAGCCGGACAGGACTAATCAGGAAACAATTGAACAAGGAGTCAAAATCGCTCCGGAAACAATTTGCTTGCCCTGCAAGGTTAATTTAGGCAATTATTTATCCGCCATAAAAAAAGGAGCTGAAGCGGTTTTAATGTTTAACAGCCAAGGCCAGTGCCGCTTCAGGTACTACGGCCTGCTTCAGGAAAAAATTCTTAAAGATTACGGACATAATGTTTCTTTTATTATTTTTTCCGGAAAAGACATTGTCAGAAAATTAAAATCATTAGGTCAAGTTTCTTTAGGGGAGCTTATGCGGGTACTAAAAATAACTTGGCAAAAGATAAAACTGATTGACGAGATGGAAAACTTGGCAAGATTTTATCGGCCCCGCGAAATAAAAAAAGGAGCGGCTGACAATCTTTTAAAAGAATGTCTGGATGATTTAAAAAGAACAAAACGGATTGAATCTTTTAAAAATCACAGAGAAACAGTCAGGCAAAAATTTAATAAAATAGAAATTGACAGCCAAAGAGATGTCTTAAAAGTAGGGATTATCGGAGAAATTTTTACGGTCATTGACGGCTTTGTTAATCAAAACATAGAAGCGAACCTGGGGGAATTGGGCGTTGAGGCGCGCAGGGATTTAAACTTAACCGCATTTGTCAGGCATAATTTGTGGCCATTCTCTAAAAGAAAAATTAAAAAACAGGCCAAAGATTATTTAACTTTTTCGGTGGGCGGTCATGGCCTTGAATCAGTGGCCGAAATGCTCAATTACGCTAAGAATGATTTTGACGGCGTGATTCATTTGTTTCCTTTTTCTTGCATGCCGGAAGTCACAGTGCGGCCCATTTTAGAAAAAATCAGGCAGGATAAAAACATACCGCTTTTGAGTTTATCTTTGGACGAGCAAAGCGGTCAGGCCGGAATTAGAACCAGATTAGAGGCCTTTGTTGATTTAATAAGAGCGAAAAAATCAAAAAAATCATGAAAACATATTTAGGCATAGACATAGGCAGTATTTCAACAAACCTGGTTTTAATAGACGAGAAAAACCAGGTTCTTGACCATCTTTATTTAAGAACTGACGGAAATCCCATTAAGGCCGTTCAAAACGGCTTAAAAAAATTAAAAGAAAAAATACTTGGAGATATTAAAATAGCCGGGGTCGGGACAACCGGCAGCGGCCGACAGTTAATCGGCGCGATTGTGGGAGCTGACATTGTTAAAAACGAAATTACGGCTCACGCCAAAGGCGCTCTTCATTTTATTCCGGAAGCGAGAACCATTATTGAAATAGGCGGCCAAGACAGCAAAATTATTATTTTAAGAGACGGCATCGTCGTGGATTTTGCCATGAACGCAATTTGCGCGGCAGGTTGCGGAGCTTTTTTAGACGCCCAGGCTTTTAGATTAAAGATACCGGTGGAGGAATTCGGTCCCATTGCCGTTGAGTCGGAAAAACCAACCAACATTTCGGGTCGCTGTACCGTCTTTGCCGAAAGCGATATGATTCATAAACAGCAGGTTGGTCATTCAATAAAAGATGTCGTGGCCGGTCTTTGTCAGTCTTTGGTCAGGAATTATTTAAACAATGTGGCTAAGGGAAAAGACATTCAGCCGCCAGTCGTTTTTCAAGGCGGAGTGAGCGAGAATACGGGCATTAAAAAGGCCTTTGAAAAATCTTTGGGAAAAGAAATTATTGTTCCTCAATACAATACAGTGATGGGCGCTTTTGGCATGGCTTTATTGGCTAAGCAAAATTCCAAAGACGAGAGTCAATTTAAGGGTTTTGAGATTTCCGAGCAGGAAATTAACTGTTCCAGTTTTGAATGCCGGGCCTGCCCTAATTATTGCGAGATTATTGAAGCGAGAATAGACGGCAAAGTGGCTTCCCGCTGGGGCGACCGCTGCGGCAAATGGAGTTAAAATTAGTAAAAGCCGCCCGTAGATGTAATTAAATTAAAATATGAAAACATTTATTTTATTTTTCATAAAACTCTATCAAAAAACCATTTCTTCAGACCATGGCTTTTTGCCGATTTTTCGTGTTTTAGGCCAATGCCGGTATTACCCGACTTGTTCTCAATATATTTACGAAGCCGTGGAAAAATACGGAGCGTTTAAGGGTTTCTGGCTGGGAATAAAAAGAATTTTCAGATGCCATCCGTTTCATTCCGGCGGCTATGATCCGTTAAAATAAGTATTATTTATTAATAATTTGGGGATAAATATGTTAATAAGTCTGTTGATAAATTTGTGGAAAAACCTGTGAGTAAACGGCCATTTTTAGCGCTTGACTTGTCCTTTGAGTATTATAAAATGGAAGTAAGAAATAAATTTATCTAGCGGAGGAACTGGATAAAAATTCGTGTTATTTTATTTTAAATTTGAAAGAAAAAGTTCCTCAATAGTAAAACCTTTTTTAAAAGTTCCTCAATAAAAACTTCTTCTTTGGAAGAGGTTTTTATTTTAAAATTTTTTAAAAGTAAAATTGATTGTTGATAAATAAAGGTCGGCTCGTAAAATTTAAGTGAAAAGTAAGAAGTAATAAAAAATGGAGGAGCAACTCAAAGTACAAGATATTGACAAAAGGAGTTTTGATTTTGCCGTTAGGGTTATAGAAACAGTAAATTGGTTGCCCAAAAGCATAGCTTCTTATGAGTTAAGCAAACAAATAATTAGATCGTCTGCTTCCATAAATTCTAACATTGTTCAGGCGAGATCAGGGGTTAGTAAAGCAGATTTTCTTCAACATATGAGGGTTGCTTTAAAAGAAGCTAAAGAAACACAAAGGTGGATTGAAATGATGGTAGCTACAAAACTTATCTCTAAAGGAGAAACCGAATCACTCTTGAAGGAAAATATAGAAATCATAAAGATATTAGTTACTATTATTAAAAATACTCAAGAGAACCAATAATTTTTTAACTTATTACTTATAACTTATTACTTGACAAAGAAAGGGGGTGAAAAAATAAAATGAAAAAAATACTGATTAGTTTAGCGGCAATTTTAGTAGTGGTTGGCGGTATCGCTGCCTTATCAGCCTTTGAAGCGCATATTATTAATGTGACGGCTCACATTGAGAACGCTTTGTCAATTAGCCCCCAAGGGATTAATTTTGGCACGGTTTTCCCGCAGGAATATATGGAAAAGCCGTTTACTGTTTCGCTTAGCGAATCGTTTATGAACGAAGACAGAGTGGATGATGTGGAATACAAATTAGTTCAAAAAGAAAAACCTTGGACTTTAAATTTTGGCGGAGACGATGTCAATGCGCATAATCGCAGTTTGATTTTCGTTGATCCAGATCCGGGTAAAGGTGAAGGATATAATATTGCCGGAGGCGTATTAACTATTACCACTGGCAATGATATAGAAGATCTTTTTGGTCAAAACGAAGTAGCTGCTGACTGGACCGCTCCCAGGATGGTAATTCCAATGGGCGGCAATTTTACCATTGAGACTAAAGTTACCGCAAACCCGATGGATTATCCGGGCGCACCCGACGATAACGCCTATCAGAGCGGCGGCATTTTAGTTTACGAGAGCGATGGTAATGTTATCCGATTAGAGCTGACCAGTTTTACCGGCTTGGGTCCAGCTAACGTAGTTTATATGGAAAGTCAAATGGTTGCCGTAAAAACGGGAAAGGGCTGGGATGGCATAGGTGGAGCGGATACAATTTGGCTGCGTCTTTCCCGCAATGACAATACTTTTACGGGCGAATACAGCTTAGATGGGATAGTTTGGAATTTAGTTACTACGCAAGAAGGTAATTTTATAAACGGAAATATTGGGGGCCAACCGAAAGTTGGGTTGGCAGTTACTGACAACAACGAAGACGGGAGTAATTCAAGTTTCTCTGCTGATTTTGATTACGTCACTTTTAATGGTGACTATTTAAGTCTTTGTAAGTTTTTATCAAAGATGAATGATGAAACAGATGGACAAGAGGAACAAAACGATACATCTCACCCCAGTTATTTTGTTCCAGCAGACCCAACGCATCAAGTGCCAGCCAGTTGTTTGACAGAACCCGCTCCTGATGCAACTGGTCGTTTGAGTAAAATTATTGGCGATATAGTTGATACTTGGAATGTTGATTTGAAAGTTCCGCCGGTTGTAGGAAATGTTGGTCAGGATTGGCCGGAAAGCTGTTCCCAATTTGTAGTACCGGAAAACGAAGCTGATTATGGCTGCGATATTTGGGTTGAAGTGACTGATATTAGCGAGCGGCCGGAATAGTATGAGTTGTAAATTATGTCTTTATCTCTAAAAGAGGCATAGACTAAACAATTATGAAAAAGAAATTATTATTAAGTTTAGCAGCCTTGGCCGCAATTAGTCTCGGTATGGTTGGTATAAGCGCTTTTGAAGCTCATATTATCAATATCACGGCGCACATTGAGAACGCGTTGACTGTGCCGGTGGAGGCCGAAGGTTTAAGTTTTGGCACGGTATTCCCGGAAGAAGTTTTTTATAAAAACTTTGACATCCGACTTAGCGAATCGTTTATGAAAGAGCCGCGGGTGGATGATGTGGAATATGTACTGCGTCAAAAGCCAAAGTGCGGCGTGCCGATTCCTGACACTGACCCAGTGCGATACTCGGAGTTTGCGCAGGTAACGGAAGACGAACAAGGTAATTTTGTCTGTCCAGAGGTAGAAATTCCCGGCACTGACCAAACACAAGTCCAGAGTGTGATGTTGCCTTTGCTTTGCCCTTATCTTTCCAAGACCGAGTTAGACGCTAATGGCGCGACGACAGATAACAGCATTCCAGCATTTCACGGTCCTCTAACCAATTGGACAATGGCCGACACTTTAGCAACCCAGCTTAGTGGACATCTTTCCAAAGCTGAGCTAAAAACTTCCGCATCCTGGTTGCTTGATTTGCACGCGCCTTGCTTTAAAGGCGAGTGCGCGCAGGACAATGTTATTCCGCCCGCTTACCAATATGATCCGGCCTTTGAAGACCAGCTGTTCGGCTGTGACTTGTGGATTGAAGTAACCAATATAAGCATTCCGCCTGATAAAGCGTTGTTGACCGTGATAAAACACGTAGTTAATGATGACCAAGGCCAAAGTCAAGCTTCTGACTTCACGATGAATGTTACGGGAACGAACGTTTCAGATCCGACATTTCCCGGAGAAGAAAGTCCGGGCACTGATGTAGTTTTAGATCCGGGCGCTTACTCTGTTAGCGAAGACCCAAAAGCAGGTTACACTCCTTCAGCCAGCGCTGATTGTTCCGGTACCATCGCAATAGGTGAGCACAAAACCTGCATAATTACTAATAATGATAATGCGCCAGAGATGGGAGAGTTGACGGTCATCAAAGTTGTAGTGGATGAGGGTGATCTTGACGCTAAAGCAGCTGGTGATTTTCAGATGACGATTGATAGTAATAATGTCACTCAAGGTATAGCAAATCAAGTATCAGTCGGTAACCACACGGTTAGCGAAGCGGATGACTTTGGTTATAACATGTCGTTTAGCGGTGATTGTGATTCAAGTGGCGATGTCAATGTTGGTAGCGGAGAAAATAGGACTTGCACAGTTACTAACACAATGCCGTTTGGGACTATCACTGTTACTAAAGAAGTTATAAATGATGATGGCGGATTATTAACAGTTGGTGATTTCACTCTAAAAATTGACGGAATCACTGTTACCAGCGGCAGTCCTAAAGATGTTGCCGTAGGCGCGCATAATGTTTCCGAAATGGGTGTGTTTGGCTATTCAGCTGCGGTTTCCGGTGACTGTAACGCCACAGGTGATGTTACTGTAGCGGCAGGCGAGAGTAAAACCTGCACCATAACCAATAACGACATTCGGCCAAGCATCCAGCTTATCAAGAATGTAGTTGGTGGCATCGCCTTACCTGATGATTTTGATGTGTCAATTGACCATGTCGTAAAGGTTTCTGGTTCATCTAACCCGGTGAGCGCTAATGCCGCGCACATTATTGATGAAGAAGTGATAGTTAGTGGTTATAGTTTCACTTCCATTACTGGCATTTCTTTCCTTGGAGTATCTTGTCCCGCGGCATTGGAAGGAACAATCACGCTTTTACCGGGCGATGTCGTGACTTGCACGATTACGAATACGCAATAATAATCTAAGGATATATTTGATTGTTAATGGATTCCGCCGGGTTCCTTGCCGGCGGAGTGATTAGCAATTAAGTCGTATAACTTGGAACATAAAAACTTATGAAAATTACAAATAAATCAAAATTAATTTTTGCCGTAATCGGCCTGATGGTAATTTTTATAATTGCCGTCCAGATTATTAACGCGGTCAAATACAAGATGGTGGTTAATGTGAAGGAAGGGGAAAATATAATGGGGGTTAATCCCTTGGCCGACAAGCTGGATTTCGGAGATTTATCAAGAAACAACGGAATGACCAGATATGTTACTTTAAAAAGCAACGGCAGTGTTTCTACTTTTGCGGCGGTTTTAAAATTCGGCGAAATTTCAGATTTGGTAAAATTAGATAAAAATTATTTTGTTTTGAAACCAAACGAAGAAATAAAATTAGCTTTTGAGATTAACATTCCGCCTTCAGCTCAAACTAAAAAATATTCGGGCTGGGCCGTAATTTTTAGATTGCCAAAAATATTTTAAAGAGTTTTGAAATGACCTCAAACATGAACGCTAAAAAACTCCTAAAAAATATAATCAGCTTTCTTGTTTATCTTGCTGTTTTAGCCGGCTTGATTTACGGCATTCCCAAAGCTTTGGTTTATTCCTTAGAGACGCCTCACCCCATGGCCTCAATTACCTCTGGCTCTATGTGGCCAAGTTTAAAAAGAGGAGACTTGGTTTTGATTAAGGGCATAAAAAACAAAAAAGAACTGGAAGTTGGCGATATTGTCGTTTACGAAAACCCGCGGGGATTTACCATTCACCGAGCCGTGGCGCTTAAAGAAAATATTTTAATCACTAAAGGCGACGCCAATAATGTTAATGACAGTCCGGTTGAATACGAACAGATCATCGGCCGGGCCGTAGAATTAAAAAACAAGCCGTTGAGATTGCCCTACTTGGGCTTAATTAGTATCTTCGTTTCCAAATATAAAAATTCATGAAAAAGATAAGTTATTTATTTTTGGCCTTTATTTTGATTTTCAGCCAAGCCCAGATTCTTAGCGCTTTTGAGGCGCATATTATTAATGTTACGGCCACCATAGTTCGGGACCCGGGCGGAAAAACTAGTCTTGATATTTCTAAGACCGTTGAGCTGGTCTGTTTTCATAAATGCGGAAAAAAGAAGGATACTTATTCTATCTCCGGCCGTATTTTAATTGAAAACACCGGCGAATATCCGGCTTTGGTTTCCGGGGTAAGCGATGTGGTTTGGTACAAAATTAAAGGCGATAATCCTTGGCAGGAGACTGTTAGCGATATCAGCACCGATGTCCCTTCAATTATTCCCGTTAATGACGGCTTGCCTCAAGAATTTTCGTATTCCGGGACATTTGAATTGCCCGAGGGAATTTCTTCTGACGATGTTTCTTTAAGGAATAAATTGGAGATTACCATCAGCAATCATCCTGACGGCGAACACACTTTTCATACTGAACAAAGTTTTGAAATATCAGAAGACCAAAAGTCTTGTCCTGATCATGATGACTGGGATAATTGGGAAGATGACGATTGGGACGATTGGGGAGACGATGATTGGGACTGGGATGATTGGGGAGATAAAGATGATAAAGACTGGGAAAATTGGGACGATGAGGATTGGAAGGATAAAGACTGGGAAAATGAGGACGGGGACGATTGGAGAGGATGGGCAATGAATAATAAGACTAATATTGACGCCAACGCTGATTTTAGCAGTACCACTATTACTCTTATTTCCGCTAACGCCACTACTACTATAAATATCACCGCGGCCACCGCGCCTAATTTTGAAAATGATAAGGAGATAACTGATAAAACAGAACAAGAAACAGAACAAACAAACCAAGAAACGGAAGAAGGCCCAAAAGAAGAACCTTTTAAAGAGCCAGCTGAAGAATCAATTGAAGGAATTGAAGCTCAAGCCGAAGGAACCAATAGTTGATTTAAACAAAGAAGGAAGCAGATTGATAAAATCCCTTATTCACAGGGGATTTTGTTTTTGGGTTTTAATTTGAATGTCCGCTAT
>MHNE01000004.1 GCA_001819605.1 Candidatus Portnoybacteria bacterium RIFCSPLOWO2_01_FULL_43_11 | reverse complement strand
TTTCTTATGTAATATCCATTCAGCCAATCAAGCCGCGAAATGTTAAAAATTGCTCCGCCTTTTTGGACCCGTTCCAGAGAAAATTCTTTAATCAATTCTTCAAGAGAAAAAATCTCTTTTTTCGTGCCGGGATTCCAGCCGAGAAGCGCCATAAAATTAAGCAGGACTTCCGGAAGATAACCTTGTTTTCTAAATTGAGTAACAGAAACCGCGCCGTGGCGCTTGCTTAGCTTGGTTCTATCATGGCCTAAAATCAAAGGCAAATGAGCGTATTTTGGCGAGGGAAGGCCTAAGGCCTTTTGAAGAAGAATTTGCTTTGGCGTATTTGAAATATGGTCTTCGCCCCGGATAACATGAGAAATTTTCATTTCATAGTCGTCAATAACCGCGCTTAAATTATAAAGGGGCGTTTTTTCATCCCGGGCAATGCTGATGTCTCCTAAAAGTCCGGCCTCAAATTCCAATCGGCCGCGAATCAAATCGTTAAAAATTATTTTTTTGTCAGGACAGCGGAATCGGATGATGCCTTTTTTAGTTTTGTTATTATTTGTATTTGCCGCGTGCTGACACTTATGCTTTGGCGCTTTTCCTCTTAAAATCCTTTCATTTTTTTCCGCTTCCAGTTCTTCTTTCGTGTGATAACACCAGAACGCCTGATGGGAATCTAAAAGTTTTTTAACGTATTTTTCGTAGACTTGAGCCCGCTCGCTTTGACGATAAGGGTCTTCGTCCCATTCCAGCCCCAGCCATCTCAAACTCTCTATAATATCTTTCTCGTATTTTTTTTCTGACCTTTTAATATCCGTGTCTTCAATCCGCAGAATAAATTTTCCGTTATTTTTTTTGGCAAAAAGATAATTAAAAAGCGCGGTCCTGGCCAAGCCAAAATGCAGCCAGCCGGTCGGACTCGGCGCGATTCTTACCCGTACTCCCCTACTTCCTTGACGAGATTTTGATTTTGTGATAGATCTCTGATAGGTCTTTGTCATTAACAATATTTTAACAAATTCAACAATTCTTCCGCGATTTTTTGGCCGGCTTCGGGCGTTGAAAAACTTTTAGCCCCCTCCCCCATTTTTTGAGCCAGTTCCTGATTATCCAAAATCCGGCTGATTTCAGTAAGAAAAAGATGGGGAGTTAGATTAGTTTGCTCAAGAATCACCGCGCCGCCGGATTTCGCGTATTCAAAAGCGTTTTCTCTTTGATGGTCTGAAGCGGCCGTGGGCAAAGGAATTAAAATACTCGGTTTTTGGGCCGCGGCGATTTCAAAAATGCTTGAAGCGCCGGCCCGGCTGATAATTAAATCAGCCAAAGTATAGCCGTATCTTAATTGGTCTTCTCTCAAAAAAGGATAGAGGTGATATTCTTTCGGCAAAGTCGGTCCTATTTTTTCTTTATGTTTTTCATAATTTTTCTGGCCGCAAATATGAATAATTTCATATTTTTCCAAAAGTTGAGACAGGGTTTTTAAAACCATTTCGTTTATAGCTTCCGCTCCTTGACTACTGCCCATTATTAGAATAATTGGCTTGTCCATCACCTTTTCAGAAGAAAAGGCGCTGGGTTTGTCCGAGCTGATTTCAAAAACTTTCCTTCCTTCTTCTTTGTTTTTATAAGAAAGATCTAAACGAATCGGATTGCCGATTAAAGCGGTTTTTTCTAAAGGAAAATATTTTTTGGAAGAAGAAAAAGACAGAGCGATTTTTTTAACCAGTCTGCCTCCCAAGCGATTCGCCAAACCAGGAATCGCGTCTGATTCGTGGATTAAAATCGGAATACGAAAGAGCCAGCCCGCAAAAACCGCCGGGACGCTTCCGTAACCGCCCTTGCTAAAAATAACATCCGGCATCCAAGCGTAAACAAATAAAATGGCCTGAATAAGTCCGATGGGGATTTTTAAAATATCCAAAATGGTTTTAAACGAGAAATAGCGCCTTAGTTTGCCGGCTAGAATCGTTTTTACTTTAATGTCTTCTTTTTCCAAAAATTCATTGACAAAATCGCTTGGGCCCAAATAAAACAGGCGCAAGTCAATGTTTTTCTCGGACGCTATTTCTTTAAGTTGCCTTGCAACGGCTGTGATGGGAGACAGATGTCCTCCACTGCCGCCGCCGGTGAAAAGAATTCTCATATTTTTGCGTATTTTGACACATTAACCAATATGCCTATGCCGGCTAAAGAAACTGCCATAGCAGAACCGCCGTAGCTTATAAAAGGCAGAGGGATACCGGTTAAAGGGATTAAGCCGGTTATGGCCATGATATTTATAAACGCCTGAAAAACAAGCCAGCCGGTAATGCCGCCGGCTAATAAACGGCCGAAGACATCCGGCGCGTTTTTGGCGACTTTAAACCCCCGCCAGGCAAAAATAATAAAAAGAATAATTAAAACACTCGCGCCAATAAGTCCTAATTCTTCGGCCATAATGGCAAAAATAGAATCGCTTATAACTTCCGGCAAATATTCCCATTTTTGAAGACTATGTCCCAGCCCCCGGCCTAAAAGTCCGCCGGAGCCAATAGCCAGCAAGGCCTGACTAATCTGGTAGCCAATGCCTTGAGGGTCTTTTTCCGGGTAAAGATAAACAGTCAGCCGGTCCATTCTGTAAGCGGCGGTTTTTATAAAAAGAAAAAAAGCGCCCAAGCCCAAAATTCCAAGAGCGAAAAGGTGCGATATTTTGGCCCCGGCCAGAAAATAGACTATCCCTCCCATTAAAGCTATGGTCATAAGGGTTCCGATATCCGGCTCTAAAGCGATTAAAATGCCGATAATAACCGTAATGATTAAAAACGGAATTAATCCTTTTTTAACATCAACAATATCCCGCTTATTTTTCCCAAACAAAGCGGCCATATAAAGAATGAAGGTTAATTTTGCGATTTCACTCGGCTGAAGAGAAAGAGGGCCGAAGGCAATCCAACGTTTCGCTCCTCCGAATTGATAGCCGATTTCCGGCACAAAGACTAAAGACAGAAGAACTAAGGTAAAAATAAGCAAAGGCAAAGCTAATTTAATCCAATGGCGATAATAAATTTTTTGACAAATCAGCCAAAGAACTATTCCGATAAGCAAACCGTAAAATATTTGGTGTTTTAAAAAATAATAACTCTCGTTAAAATTTTCCTGGGAAATAACCACCGAAGCGCTGGCTAAAACAATCAAGCCAAAGATGATTAAAGCGATAACCGTTGAAATAAGGATATAGTCGGGATGATAAGGTTTTGTCAAATTTCTAATTTCTAATTAACCTAATTTCTAATCAATGCTTAATGAATAAATGCCTAATGTCTAATTATTTTTTTAGGCATTGAAATTTGGGATTTGATTAGAAATTAGAAATTAGTAATTGGTCATTTTTCAACAAAGCTACTGCTTTGTTGAAATGCTCTCCTCTTTCAAATTCGTGCCTGAATAAGCCAAAACTGGCACAACCGGGCGATAAAAGAATAACATCTCCTGCCTTTGTTAATTTTGAAGCTTCTTGAACCGCTTCAGTCATCTGGCCGGCCTTAATAATTGGCAACTGATTTTTAAGCATTGGTTCTAACTTATCAGTAGCCGTGCCCGGCAGAAGTATTAAATTTTTAACCCTTTTAACAATATTTTCAGCCAGCTCATGAAAATCCAGGTTTTTATCAGTGCCGCCGGCAATAAGAATAATATTTTGTTTTACCGGGAAAGAATTAAGAGCGGCCAAAACAGCTTCGGGAATAGTGGCCGTGGTATCGTTTATGTATTTTACTCCGTTCACTTCGGCGATTAATTCCAAACGGCCTTCCAAGCCCTTGAAATTACTTAATGCTTTTTTAATTGATTTGTCTGAAACTTGGTATAAACGGGCCGCGCTTACAGCGGCTAAAACATTATTCAGATTATGCTGGCCCAAAAGCGCGATGTCTTCTATGGAACAAATCGCTTCTTTTTCCCGCCCGAAGAAAATCTTCTGGCCCTTGATAAAAGCGCCTCGCTCCTCTTCTATCAGTCCATTTTCTCTGGTAAAGTAAAGGACTTTTGATTTGGTTTCCCTGGCAAAGTTTCTTACTATTTTATCATCATAATTTAGAATCAGAAAGTCTTTTGATTTTTGCCGTTTAAAAATTAGTTTTTTGTCTTCAATATATTCAGCCATTGTCTCATAGCGATTAAGATGGTCAGGCATAATATTGGTTATAATAGACAAATGGGGGCTTTTTTGATGATTATTTAAACCGGCCAATTGCCAGCTGGAGAGTTCCAAGACAACTAAAGTGTTTTTATTAATTTTAGCTAATTTTTCCAAAACCGAAGCCCTGATATTTCCGGCCAAAACAACATCTGAATATTTTCTGGAAAGCATTTTGGCGATTAGAGCGGCTGTGGTTGATTTGCCTCTGGTGCCGGTAACGCCGATAATCGGCGCCTCGCAAAGTTCAAAAAATATGCCGATATCCGTGTCAATGGGCACTTTATTTACTCTGGCTATCTCTAAATATTTGGATTTTTCATGCACGGCCGGATTTTTAATAACCAAATCAGAGTTGATAAAATCTTCGCTTCTGTGCTGTCCTAAAATAAATTTAATCGGCAGGTCTTTTAGTTTTTCCAAAGATTCTTTTAAATCTTCTTTGCTTCTTAAATCAGTGACTAAAACCTTGGCGCCGATTTGACTGAAAAATTTGGCAGCGCCCGCTCCCCCGCCGTGAAGACCCAATCCCATCACAGTCACTTTTTTATCTTTAAAGTTTTTAAAGTTCATACTATTTTTTCCACCAAAACCAAAATTAAGCCGGCCGCGGCCGTTACGCCGGCGATTATCCAGAATCTTTCAGTAACTTTTGTTTCTGGCCAGCCCTTGGCTTCAAGATGATGATGAAGAGGAGCTGATAAAAATATTTTCCTGCCGATAATTTTTTTGGAAAGAATCTGAAGGATTACCGAGCCGGATTCTAAAACTAAGATAAAGCCAATTAAAGGAAGAAGAAGAAAAGCGTTCGTGAGCATGGCCATAATTCCCAAGGTGATGCCCAGGGGCATGGCGCCCGTATCGCCCATAAAAAAACGAGCCGGATGAATATTAAACCATAAAAAAGCCAAAAGAGCGCCGATAATCACGCCGCAGAAAACAGCCAAATCCATTCTTCCTTGGGTAAAAGCGATAACCGCGAAAGCGCCAAAAGCCACCAAAAGCACGCCGCCGGCCAAGCCGTCCAGTCCATCAGCTTCATTAACTGAAAAAGCCGTGGCCACCAAAATAAAAACAAAAAGAGGAATATACCACCAGCCGATATTAAAATCGCCGACAAAAGGAATGTGAATTAAATCCCATTCCAGTTTCCAAAAAAACCACCAGGCGCCAAAAGCGGCAATTATGGTATAAATCAGGAGCCGGTGTCTAAGCTGGAGTCCTCCTCCTTTTGGACCGATTTTAAAAACCCCCAGTAAATCATCAATAAGACCCACCAAAGCGGAAGCGACCAAAGCGCCGAGAGGCAGAAGAGTTTGCCCCCGGCTTAAAAAATTCAGTTTCCCAAAAATAGTGTCGGGCGCAATTTTAGCCAGCCACCAAAAAAGTAGGGCTAAAACCAGAGTCGTGCCCCAGATTAAAATTCCGCCCATGGTCGGCGTGCCTTCTTTTTTTCTATGGAGCTTCGCGAAAATAGGCACTCCCTCGGTTCTGATTTGCTTGCCCAAACGGTATTTAAAAAGAAAATGCTCTAAGGCCGGAGTCCAGGCCATGGTGATGATAAAAGAGAGAGCCGCAAAGCCGAGAATATGAGAAATACTGAAAAGTTCATCCATATTAAAAATTATAAATTTCACCAAATATACGCTTCTTTCGCCCAGTTTGCCAATTTCTCCGTTTCTAAAAACCTGTCTTTTGCTCCTAAAACTACGATGACTAAATTAGTTTTGTCAGGCGCCCTAATAAGCGAGAGCATGCATTCGTTAGCTTCCTCGGTGTAGCCGGTTTTTCCGCCAATCATTTCCGGCAGACGATTTAACAGTTGATTATTATTGACCAAATGATGATTAATTTTTTCGTCAACTGAAAAAAGATCAATTACCGGTGTTTTAAGAATGTCCCAAACTAGGGGTTTGCTTAAACTATATTTAATTAATTTAGCCAAATCAAGAGCCGTGGAGACATTAGACGGATCATAGCCGGTCGAGTCAATAAAGCGGGTATTTTCCATTCCCAGTTCATTAGCTTTTTGATTCATTAGATTGATAAAATTATCTAAATTGCCATTTGGCAGATTTTCCGCCAGAGCCGTGGCCGCGTCGTTGCTTGATTCTAGGAGCATAATATAAAGCAGGTTTTTTACTGAAATTTTCTCATCGATTTTTAAGCCGCCCAAATCGCCGTAGGCCTCAACCGCTTTTTTGCTAATAATAACTTCTTGATTTAGATCCATATTTTCTAAAACCATTAAAGCGGTCATTAACTTGGTTAAGCTGGCTATCGGTAGGACTTCTCCCGCATTTTTTTGATAAAAAACTTTATCTAAATCTCCATTAATAATTAAAGTGGCTCGCGCTTCTGTTTCCGGTTCGGCAACAGACCAGTCGCGGATAGGTCTGAAATTTGGATTTGCCTGTTCACTGGCGGCTATGGCGAGATTTGCCGTTAGACTGGCTAATTGAGGGTTGATTCCGTTTGTCGAAGCTGTTGAAAGCGGAAGTTTTTTGGGATTTACTTCAAAATTGACTTCTCCTCTGGATAAGTTTTTAATATCCGGTTTAAAAGAATCAAAGAAAATAGTTAATTTTTTATTCAGCTCATCGGTTTTAATGTCAGGATGAGCGATAAAAATAAATGGATTTAGAAAAACCAAAATAATGGTTAGGAACTTGATCATCTGTCTTAAAACTTTAAACTTAAAATACAAATCAGCAATTTATTAGTTGCTGATTTGTTATTTTGCCTTAGAAAAACCCCCTTTAATCGATTCTTTAAGCGCCTTCTCAAAACTGGATTTTGTCAGGCCAAGAGAAAAGTTATAATCACCGGCGTTAACAATCAACTTGGGCTGGCGAAGCAAGCTGTTATCAACAAAAGCAGTTAATTTAAAAAAATGACCAAAGGGCGGCGCGGCCCCGACTTTTCCCGAAAGATTTTTCTTCATCCAGACCTCTTTGGCAAAATCTATTTTTTTCACCGCTCTTTCCCCTTTTTTCTTGCGCCACTGATTTACCGCGGCTTTTAATTTGTTTTTGTCTAAATTTTTGTCAGCCGGAATCAAAACAACGGTATAATCGCGGTCCATTTTTACTACCGCGGTTTTTACCACCATTTTCGGCTCTAAATGTAAAGTTCGGGCTTTATCCATAGCCGTGTAAACAGTCCTGTGTTCCAAGATTCCGTATTTAATTTTTGAGTTGTCTAAAAAATTAAGAAGACTTTTAAGCGGCGGCATAATTTATTTAGCTGCTTTTATACGTAATTCTTTTAATTGGGCCGGACTAACTTCGTTCGGCGCTGACATCATCAAATCTCGACCATCGCCGGTTTTAGGAAAAGCCATTATTTCGCGGATATTCGGTTCATCGGCTAAAATTGATAAAAGCCGATCAATACCTGTGGCAATTCCGCCATGAGGAGGAACGCCGTATTCAAAAGCGGTTAGAAGATGACCGAATTTTCTATGAATTTCTTCTTTAGAATGGCCTAAGATTTCAAAAATTCTTGATTGGATTTTTGGGTTAGTGATTCTGATGCTGCCTCCTCCGACTTCGTAGCCGTTACAGACTAAGTCGTGCTGCCATGAACGAATTTTTAACAGATCTTTTGGATTATTGCTTTTAAGCAGGTGTAAATCCCCGTCTTTTGGCGCGGTAAACGGATGATGGGATGATGTTAATTCTTTGGTTTCGGTTTTTTCAAACAACGGGAAATCAACGACCCAGGCAAAAGCCAAGACATCAGGATCTTTTTCTTTTCGCAAATCAAATTTATCATCGCTGAATTTTTCCATTGCTTCTTTATAAGTAAATTTTGGGAAGGGTTTCTGAAGAACTTTTTTATGAGCCACTTTTTCCGCGATTTCTATGTATAATTCTTCAATTAAATTTAAAATATCGTCTTGAGTTATAAAACTCATTTCTATGTCCAGTTGGGTAAATTCCGGCTGTCTGTCGCCCCGCGTGTCTTCATCTCTAAAACATCTGGCAATCTGAAAATATTTTTCAAGGCCGGCCACCATCAAAAGTTGTTTATATTGCTGGGGAGATTGAGGCAGGGCGTAGAATTTTCCGGGATAAATTCTTGAAGGCACAATATAGTCTCTGGCTCCTTCGGGCGTGGCTTTGGTTAAAATCGGCGTTTCAATTTCTAAAAATCCTTTATCGTTCATAAAATCCCGAATAAACTTAACGACCTTATGCCGCAAAATTAAATTATTTTTCATTCTTTCCCGGCGAAGGTCTAAATAGCGGTATTTTAATCGCACTTCTTCGTTAATTTCTTTTTCTTCGCTTATTTCAAAAGGCGGCGTTTTCGCCTGATTTAAAATTTCTAATTTTTCCACAGCCACTTCAATTTTTCCGGTTGGGATTTTGGGATTTTCCATGCCTTTTGGCCGATTTTGAACTTTTCCTTCCAAACTAATCACCCATTCCGGCCGCAAGGCATTGGCTAATTGATAAATCTCTTTATTTTCAGGCAAAAAAACAATTTGGATCAGACCGCTTTTGTCTCTTAAATCAATAAAAATAATCTTTCCGTGGTCGCGCCGCGAATGAACCCAGCCGTTCAATTTGACTAACTGGCCTGTTTTTTCGGTTGTTTCAATAATCGGAATACGTTTTATCACAAGTTTGGATAACTTTTCTCCTTAGTTATTATTCTTTTTAGATTTTAATATTTTTTTTACTTCTTCCATTACGGCTTCCGGAGAAATTTTTGATTTTAAAAAATAATCTTCGGCTCCCATTTCTATGGCCTTACTAATTTCTTGATCCCCGGCCGCGTCGCTAAAAGCCAAAACCGGCGTCCTTTTGGTGCGTAAATCTTCTTTTAACTCTTTTAAAATTCCATAACCGTCCATAATCGGCATAGCCATATTTAAAAGAATAATGTCAAAATCCCCGTGACTGGCTAATTTTAATCCCAAGGAACCGCTGTTAGCTATTTCCACTTCAAAATCTTCTTTTATTAATTTTTCCTTATAAAACTGGGAAATTTTTACTTCATATTCAATAATTAAAACTCGTTTTTTTAGTTTTTCAAGCGGGCTTTTAGCCCGGCTAATCATCCTTTCTACTTTATCCGTGAGTTCGGTTGGCGTTAAATCTGTTTTAATTACATAATCGTCAGCTCCCAGTTTCAGCCCCTTTTTAATCTCTTCGGGTTGGGCCAGATTGGAAAAAACTAAAATAGGAATCCCTTTGGTTTTAGGATCTTTTTTAAGAATTTGAATCACTTCGTAGCCGTCTTGACTGGGCATCAAAATATCCAATAAAATCAAATCCGGCTTTTCCTTTTGAGCGATTTCAACGCCCGGCTGGCCGTTATTGACGGCAAAAACTTCATAGCCGGCTTTTTCAAAGCGGACCCGATACATTTCCAATAAATTTTGTTCGTCTTCAATAATAAGTATTTTTTTCATAGTCTATGTCCTTTTGTTTATGAATCCATTATACCAAACCGCCTAAAAAAGAAAAGGAAGAACTCTCTTTTTTAATTTGGCCATTTGCCAGGCGTTAAGGCCGATTTCCGGAGCAGATTTAGTTTCTTTCAGGAGTTCGGTTAAATTATTTTTTAATTTTTCCAGCCGATATTTTTTCAAAATTTTTTGATAATACTCCCAGTTAATTTCTCTGATTTTAATGAGACTTAGAATATCTAATTTATCTTTTTTGCCCTTTACCGAATTTTTTCTTTCCCCAAAGACTTGCTGTTTTAGGATTAATAACGCTTCAATTTTCGGCACTTTAAATCCTTCTCGCTGGCTAAGGTATTTTAAAACTTCTTCTGTTGGCAGTCCCAAAGAAGAAAAATGAGGCAGATAAACATCAATGTCAATTTCCTCTTTTTTAATCTCGTATTTTTTTAGCCGCTGATTTTTAATTAGGTCAAAATTTTTCTTTAGTTTTTCCAATTCTTCATATTCAACGATTATATCAATATCTTTTGACTTGAGGGTTTTAGCGTAAAGAAAAACCGCCCAGCCGCCAATTAAAACAAATTGATATTTTTTATGGAGCTCCTGTAAGAACTTAAAGCTTTTTTCAGTGATTAAATTATGATAAAAATTCATTTTATTAAAAAAGGTCTAATTTTTCTTTAATTGCCGCTAAATAATCTTTAGCGTACCATTCCGACACATTCCAAAGGTCAACATAAATTTGAACCAAAGGAGCGATTTGGCCGTAATTTTTTAAAAACTGGTCAGCCGCCAAAACAATTAAATTAGGATAACCTTTTTTTTCTGGAAATCTTTCTTGAATTTCTTTTAGGTTTTTTTCCGGAATATAGACATAAACTTTATCATAGTCCGCGGGTAAAGTTTGAATTCGTTTTCTAAAAGCGCTGTAAAGGCCGTAAATAATTGAGTTAGGCATTAGCCCCTCAATTTCTAAAACTGACTTCTCTACTCTGGTTTGATAAAGAATATCCTTATCTAAATTGCGCTGGACAGCCCAAAGATAAAGAAGTTTTTCCGGGTCTCTTAAAATAAAATTTCTTCCGCCTGCCTCAATCGCCTGAATTTTTCTGGGCGTTTTAAGAGAATTAAAAACAGTACTCAAAGAAAAATGAAATTTTTGAGCTAATTCTTTTTGGGTAAATTTTCTTTTTTTATTCTGGCTGGCGGAAATTAGTATTTCCCGCCAGATAATCTCTTTTTTCGTCATAAAGACCTTTTGTTTCGTTTTCCGACCCCAAAAACAGGCCTCATTTCTATGATATTAGAAACGAGGTAGGATTGTCAAGGTTTACCCCGCACCTTTTGTGGATACCAAAATTTTCTTTCAGAAAATTTTGATAATAAATAAAATCCATAAAAGGTGCGGGGTTTATCCCCGCGTATCAAAAGAGGCGGCAGATGCTTCTGCCGCCCTTGGTATGGGTTGTATTAAAAAGATGGCACTTATCGCGCCATCTTTTAGGAAATTTATCTTTAATTACTTAATTTCTCTAATACCGCTCCGTAGTTTCCATCGCCTCCTTTAATAATTTTTAAGATACGCCAGCCAGTGTCTTTGATTAAGTCTTTTAATTCGTCGGGCGAGACCATTAACAGAGAAAACCAATCCCCGGTCTCGTCATTATATTCAATTCTTATTTTTACCTGACCGATTGGCTTTCCCGCTTTTCTGTTTTTCTTATGATAAGCGAGATGTCGCGGGTCGTCGGTCTGATACGGGTCTCTGATAGTGGTGATTATCATGCCTTTTGGGGCGGAGATCTTATTAAGGGTTTTTAGAAATTTTTTTGTTGCTTTGATAGAGCCAGCCAGGCCAAAGTTATTAAACATCATCAGAATAGAATCAAAGTGATTATCCGGAAAATTCAGCTTTTTAAAATCCATTACAAAAGCGTTTTTCACTTCTCTTTTCTTCATTACTTCCACAGCTAAGGGTGAAATATCTATGGCGTGGACTTCTAACCCCCTATTTTGTAGATATAGAGTATGTCTACCAGCTCCGGCGCCAATATCTAATGCTTTTCCTTTGGCATATTTTAGGACTTCTTTTTCGTAATCTTTCCATTGCGAATATTTGGTAAAATATAGCCCAATATCCTGTTCGTCAATTAGTCCATCATCTCTTTGGACTAAATAGGGCGTTAGATCTTTATTAAAATATCCTGCCAATGCTTTTCCAAAAACATCTTTCATTTTATCCTCCCTTCTTGTTTTAATTGTTAAGACCTCGTTTATTAAACCCCGATTCTCGTTCTCTTTATATAAAAACTTAATTTAAAAGTCAAATTATTTTAAGATTCCGTGCCCAACTCAAAGAAGAAAGTACTCCCCCTTCCCTCGCCTTCGGACTCGGCCCAGATTTTGCCGTGGTGGGCATTGATGAGCTTGGCGGCCAAGTAAAGGCCTAAGCCGGTGCCTTCGGTGTGGAGTTTGGAAATCTCTTTGCCACGGGAGAATTTCTCAAAAAGAGTCAGTTTTTCTTTTTCAGTCACTTCTCTGCCTGACAATTAGCGGCTGCGTATTTTAAAGCAGTTAATTCAATTGACGCCCTCTTCTCATATATATTATTAATTCCTATAAGTCCCTTTTCTAAAAGAATTTTTTCTACTTGATTTATTGCATAGGTAGGATCGTTTTTTTTCTGTAAAATTTTATAAATTTTTACAAATTTAGATGCATAGTAAAGGTAATCTTTTTCTACTTCTCCGGTCTTAATTCTAATTTTTTGTTTGATATAATCTTCACTATCTCTCTTTTTAAGATTACTTTTTATAAAATTTTTATTCGGCGGAAGAAAACCAAATATAATACTTTTCGGCATTAAAATAGATACATCGTTTATTATATAAGAACAAGGACTTTCCATTATTATAATCGTGTTTTTATTCTTAAGTAGTTCTACGATATTTTTTGTTGAATATGCGTAAGCGTTGCCATAGTTTCTTACACTCATAAACAAATCTGATTCTGTTTCTAATATTTTAAATTTTAACGGAGTCACTTGTATTGATCCATCTTTTTTCTCTTTTTTATTTAAATCTTTAGTAGTTATAGATGAAATTTTTTTAAATCTATATCTTTTACTCAGATAATCTATAACCAACGTTTTGCCAACTCCGCTTGGTCCGCAAAAAACGACAATTCTATTGCTATTATTTTTTATAAATCTATAATTTTTATTTAACTTTTTATGGCTACTCATTTTAAAATTTTTCGTAATAGAGTTGAAAAAAATAGGAATATGAGATAATAATAATTCAGGGCATTAGACATTCCACGAACTATGATATAATAGAATTGTCTAATATTTAAGCGATTTACAAAGCATTTAACCGTGTCTCAAATCAATAAAGTTTTCAGACACGCGAAATTTTCAGAAAGAACCCGTTATCCAAGATGTAATTCTCGCCGAATTTCTCTTGTTTCCGATGGCCGATTTCTCTGCCGGAGATGTCATTATCTCTTTTCTTTAACAACAAACACTTATCTTGACTTTAGCAGACTGTCTTTTGATCAATGGTATGAACTGCTTTACTGGT
>MHNE01000003.1 GCA_001819605.1 Candidatus Portnoybacteria bacterium RIFCSPLOWO2_01_FULL_43_11 | reverse complement strand
AGATTTTCTCCTTTCTCTCTTTTTTGTTTTCCAAAGAACCATTCCTAAAGATTTGTAAAAGAATTTACCGCCAATTCAGAAAATTTTTGTTTGAAAAATTTTCTGAATTGAGTTATTATTAACTCATAGAAAAACTTGAAATTGTCAAAGAACGCGGCGAAGCCGCTCAAATTAAATTTTTGGGGGCTTGTCGTTCTCGCCGCCCCGCCACGGCGAGGCGAAATGCGTCCGAACTATTTTCAGTATACGCAGCTAATTTGTAAAATTAATGTTATCTATAACACGATTATTAAAATTGAATCAGGGGCAACTTATAATCCGAGAGTGGAAACATTAAAACAGATCGCTGACGCTTTGGGCGTTGGGATAGATGATTTAATGAAATAAAAATATGGAAAATAATAAAATTGTAAAAATCCTTCAGGACTTCTGGCCAAGAAATAAAGCAAAAGGATTACTGGCCCAGTCAACACTGGCAAATGAAGTTGAAGAAAGTGTATTTGGAAAGAACGGCAAAGATAAATTTTTACCGGGTTGCTGGTTACTTGCACCGAAAAACCCTGATTTTTATAAATTCAGATTTTCTTTTTTCATTCACCAGTCTGTTGTCAGTGAAAAAGAAATAAAATCTGCGAATTGTGAAAAATTTCTTGGTGGTTTATACCGGCCATTCCACGCAATCGCTGAATTTTTGAATAACGCTGGTATCGGAGTTATTTATGCGATTCCTTTTACAAAAGACGGCAATCTTCCGTATGGTGAAATAAGTAAAAGAGTTTTTGAAAATATCGGTTGGGCATTCTTTAGTTTTGAAGGTGGAAATTTTATTCCAAGAAATCCCATTGAGTTTTTTAAGAAATGGGAAGGCGACAGAGGAAGAGCCAGTTATGGCGGAAATTGGGATAAGGTGGTCACGGAAAAAGTGAAAAAGTTAGATGAAAAAATTCTGGTTGAATTGCTATTAAACGAACTTTTTTACATAGGTTTTATCAAGAGTGTACTTAAGAAACCCCTCAACGATCCTTATGATGTTGATTCATTTCTAATGAGTATGTCCCAGAGATTTATATTCCCAATGGAAATTAAGGAAAAATTTGCCGGAGAAAATCAACACGAAAAATTTTTCGGGATAGATGCGGGACGGGTCATGATGTTATTGAGACTTTGTCTACCAAATGACGCAAACGCCATTTATCTAATCAGAGAATTGAATGAGGAAGGAAATTTTATTGATTGGAAGTATATAACTTTGAGCGATATTATTATGTCATCAAGCTGGAATTTACAAGCGGGCGGGCCCGGAATGGGCGGACAAAGCACGCAAACTATTCGTCTTCCCTATGACTATTTCAAAAAATTTGACGAAACGGCGATCGCTGACGAAAATCTGCAAATAATTGGCAATATGCCGAAAGATGTAAAAAATCTTGCCAAGAGTTTTGGTATGGAAATTTCCTCAAGATTTTATAAATAACTATGAGAAATAAGATTAAATTTATAGACCTGTTTGCCGGTATCGGTGGCATACGCCTTGGTTTTGAGAAAGCGGGGGCAAAGTGTGTGTGGTCAAATGATTATGATAAACACGCCGCCGTTACCTATGCGGAGAATTTCGGGAAAGATGATTTTGTTTTGGAAGATATAAAAAAGGTATCTACCTCCGAAATCCCGTATTTTGATATTTTATGCGGTGGTTTTCCATGCCAGCCATTTTCTATTGCCGGTATCTCAAAGAAAAATAGTCTTGGCAAGCCGAATGGTTTTGCAGACCAGACGCAGGGAACTTTGTTTTATGAAATAGTCAGAATCATTAAAGAAAAAAAACCAAAGGCTTTTTTTCTGGAAAATGTAAAAAATTTGGCAAGACACGATAAAGGCAAAACCTTTTCTGTCATAAAAGACACTTTAGAAAGTTTAGGATACTCTTTTTATTATAAAGTGATAGACGCAAAAGTAGTTGTTCCGCAACACAGGGAAAGAATTTTTATGGTTGGCTTCAGGGATAAAAATTTAGATTTTACTTTTCCAGAGATCAAAGATAGAAAACCGGCGGTGAAAGAGATATTAGAAGAAGACATTCCGGATAAATATACTTTAACAGATCATCTTTGGAATTATCTTCAAAAATACGCACAGAAACACAGGGAAAAAGGAAATGGCTTTGGTTTCGGACTTGTTAATTTAGACAATCATTCCAGAACTTTATCAGCGAGATATCATAAAGACGGGAGCGAAATTTTAATTCCGCAGAAAAATAAAAATCCCAGAAAGCTGACTCCGCGTGAGTGTGCAAGGCTACAAGGCTTTCCGGACAATTTTAAAATTCCTGTGTCTGATACGCAGGCTTACAGACAATTTGGAAACGCTGTTGCTGTCCCGATAATTGAATTAGTCGCAAAAGAAGTCATTAAAACCCTTACTGAAAAGCCCAAGAGAAAAACACCTTACACGATACAACAAAAAATGGAATTTACTTTAGCCGTTTGATAATTTTCAAACAGGCTTTATCCGGATTTTTCCTCAATTCATGCTCCCAAATTCTCAAAATTTTCCAGTCATTTTTTGCCAAAGATGTATTAACCCTTTTATCCCTTTTGATATTGTTTCTGATTTTTTCTTTCCAAAATTCAATCCGGCTTGTTGGTTTGACAAAGCACAGAGGACATTTATGCCAAAAACAACCATCAATGAATACTGCCAGTCTTGTTTTGGGAAAAGCCAAATCAGGCCTGCCCAAAATTTTATATTGTAATCTGTAACCCCGCACTTTGTTTTTAGATAGTATTTTTCTTAATACCAATTCCGGCCCAGTATTTTTTGATTTTATGCGGGCCATATTATAACTTCTTTGTTTTTTGGTCAATACATCTGCCATAGATTTTATTGGTATTCCTGATATAATTTTAGTTGAAAACTAAGAAAAAGAAAATGATAACCGTACTTGGATTTGTAATTGGAATACTTGGTTTGGTTGCGACTTTGGTCGGAACTTATTTTACTTATATTTCATTTGTTAATCCAATAACGAGATTTAAAAAATATCTCAAATGTCAATTTTTAGACTCAAGAAATATCCGAATTTTCAGATCGTAATAGATTGGGATAAACCGGTTGTGGAAAATTATAAGGAAGAATGGATTAGAGATTACCCCGACAAAGAACACAATGCCTCTTATTTTGTTCGGCTTGAGGCAAATGCAATGCTTCTTGAAAAGGAATTGTTTGTTTCGCTAGACGGTGGAAGAATTTTTATTCCGTCTCCACGCAGAACATTCAAAAATGATGAATTAGTATATTGGTATGACCCAATACAAATTCAGTTGGCAAATATTATTGGTGAATATTATTTGGAAAAAGATATAAACGAATTTACGAAACAACAAAAAAAGCCAATTTTGATTAAGAAATAATAAGCGACGTGCCCCGCTTTGCGGGGCACTAAATTCGGCGGCGGAAAGCGAGGGCGGAAAAAAGAAGAGGGGGGATGAACTTTTAGACTCAAAAATATTTATGAAATGGCCCAAAGATTTTATTAATAAAATAAATTTATGAGGAAACTGACAAAAAAACAGATAGATATACAAGATTTCGTAGATAATCAAATTTTATCTATTTATAAAAATACGAAATTTGAAGTAAAGAAAAGAGATAATAAACCTTTCAAAAAATCGCCTTGGGCCGAAAATAGCCCAGGGTATTTTCTTATAAAATTTAAGACTTGAAAATTTTTGGTTTATATTATAATATGGCAGTAATTAGTAGGAGTTAAACTATGCCAGAACAAAATCTTACCAAAAAAGAAAAATACGATATTGATAAAGGGAAGAAGGCGGAAGAAGTCATTTCCGCTCAAAAGAAAAAAAAGACAAAAAGAATTCTTATGTGGTTTTTGGTTATGGCCGCGATTAGCGCGTCTGTTCTTGGATTGATTAAGTTGTCAGCCAGACCTTCTGATAATCAGTCAGCGGCTATAATAGACGCGATTTCTTCTTCTGATTGGATAAAGGGGAATAAGGAAGCAAAAACAATACTCGTTGAGTACAGCGATTTTCAATGCCCGGCTTGCGCGGTATATTATCCATTAGTGAAAAAACTTATTGAAGATAAGGGAAACAGTTTTCAATTTACTTACAGGCATTTTCCGCTTCCTCAACACAAAAACGCCGAACAAGCGGCCTACGCGGCCGAGGCCGCGGGAAAACAGGGGAAATTCTGGGAAATGCATGATCTAATTTTTGAGCGTCAGGATGACTGGGCGGAAGCGGAAAACGCAAAAGATATATTTAAAGAGTACGCTCAATCGCTTGAGCTTAATATTGAACAATTTAATCAAGACCGCGATTCCCAAGCCGTAAAAGATAAAGTTCAAAAGGATTATACGAGCGGACTGACCAATAAAGTAAACGCTACTCCGACATTCTTTTTAAATGGTGAGAAAATACAGCCGCGAAGCTATGACGAATTTGTAAATTTTATCAAATCAGTCAATGGATAAAAAAATTAAGTGGATTTTAGCCGCGTTCATCGTTTTTGGTTTTATCGGTTTTTTAGACGCGGCTTATCTGACCATAGAACATTATAACCAAGGTATTCTGCCCTGTTATATTTTTGAAGGATGCGATAAGGTGACGACCAGCAAATATTCAGAGGTTTTCGGTCTGCCGGTTGCCATGTTTGGCGCGATTTATTATCTTTTAATTGTTTTAACGGCTATTTTTTATTTTGACGCGAAAAATAAAACAGCTCTAAATATTCTTAAAATATTTCCAAGCGCGGGATTTCTGGCCTCCATCTGGTTTGTCTATGTTCAGTTATTTGTCATAGAAGCGATTTGTTTTTATTGCATGATATCCGCCGTTACCTCAACGGCGCTTTTTATTTTGAGTTTGTTTCTGATAAAATTTACTAAAAATGCGAAACAAAAATAAACTAATCTAAACTTCGCTAAAATTAAAATATCTTTTTAAAGATATTAGGTTGATAAGTTTTAGCCGAAGTGTTTGTGATTTAGTTGATAAATAAGAAATTTTTAATACATTATAAAAATTGTGGTAAAAATTAAAACAAAGAATGTTTACAGAAGCTCAATAAGCGGAAGATTTGTGACAAAGAAATATGTTGCCAAAAGCAAAAAAACCACTGAAAGACAAAAAGTAAGAGTCGGCAAAAGCAAGTAAAAAGTCTTTGAAAAATAAGCCCACCAAGGTGGGCTTATTAAGTTTAAGTCTTTTATTTTGTGGTCTTACACCACAGACCAAGATAATTTTTCACCTCCCATAAATATTCTTATGTCAGCATGTTGAGAGGGAACAATCCATTCCCTGCGCGTAATTTCAATTTTTTCTTTATTTAATTCTAATCCATAGAATTTAGCGCCGAATTCAGAAGCAAATTTTTCTAATTTATCCAAAGCTTTATTTGTTTTAAATATTTGGCAGAGAAGCGGCAGAGCAACCGGGGCGGAGAAGATACCGGGAGGTGGTTTAAGAGACTCTTTTTTAACTATTAAATGAGGGGCGCTATCAGAGCCAAAGAAGAATTTTGGATTCCCGCTTGTCATTGCTTCTATTACCGCTTTTCTATCATTATCTGATTTTGGGACCGGTTTACAATAATTATACGGGTTAACTATTTTCCCGTTTTTGTCCATTACATCATCAATAGTTAATACAGCGTGATGGGCAGTTAGGGTGGCGGCAACATTCTTGGGAGCTCGTTTAATAAATTCAATCATTTCTTTTGTGCTGATATGTTCAACTACAATTTTTAATCCCGGAATATCGTGAATAAGTTTTTCAAGATAAGAGATAGCAGCAACTTCTCTTTTTAATTCAGGAATAAATTCTTTAAGTGGATGTCTATTTAATTCCCAATGTCCGGAAAAAATCATTCCTAATTCTTGGGCGGTTTTAAGGACTGGATAAAATTTTTCTAAATCTATTAAAGATACACCGTCGGTAGAATTTATTGAGGTATTTTCGGGTATGAGCTTTAATGCTTTTGCCCCGGCTAAATAGGCGTTTTTCACAATTTCAGCCGTAGTGCTATTTACCAGCATTATTGACATAATTGGTTTAAATTTTGGCGCTTGCTTTAAAATTTCCATTCTGTAGGATATGACATTCTTAGCGGTTATTATTGGTTTTTGCAGGTTTCCCATAACGACCGCTCTAGTAAAAATATTTGATGTAAATAGCAAGACATTAGTCAGCACTTCACCCCGTCTTAAATGAATATGCATGTCATCTGGTTTTCTAATAAATAGATTTTTCATTTTATTCTGCCTCCAAAATATATTAATTTGATTGATCAGTGTTATATTTTTTGTAAAAGAGCTTATTCCCTTTTTTGTTTCTTTATGATAAAATTAGGCAACTGGAAAGTCAATAGTCTGTTAACTGCTTATGAATAAAACTCATTTAGACATTTGGGCGAAAGAGGTTATTAAAGAGACCGGTTTTGTTTTGAAAAAAGAAATCAAGCGGAGTTTTTATTATTCGCCGGCCCAAACAAGAGAAAAACAAAAGATTAGCTTTGATTTATAAGTTCTTAGACGAACTTCTTTGACATCAAAACTTATCTTTTAAATTATGAAAAACAGATTAATTATTATCGCTGTTATTGTTTTAATTCTTTTTGGCGGATATTATTTATGGACAAAAGACAGGGAGAGGGAAGAAAAAACACAAAACATATTTGCCCTTATAAAGACCAATTTGGGCGATATTAAATTGGAGCTTTTTCCATCCGAGGCGCCAAAGACAGTGGAGAATTTTATAAAATTATCAGAATCTGATTTTTATGACGGCGTTAAATTTCATCGGGTTATCAAGGATTTTATGATTCAGTCAGGCGACCCCAACAGCAAAGACGATGATTGGTCTGACGATGGCACTGGCGGGCCGGGATACGGTTTTAATGACGAAATAAATCAGCGTAAAATCGTAAAAGGGACTTTGGCTATGGCCAATGCCGGCCCAAATACGAACGGCAGTCAATTTTTTATTCTGACCGCCGAGGCGGCTCCCTGGCTGGACGGCAAGCACACGGTTTTAGGCAAAGTTATTGAAGGTATGGATGTTGTTTTAAAGATTGGAAGTGAAGAAACGGACAAATCCCGCGGCGACCATCCCATAAAGGATATTATTATAGAAGACATTGAGATTATTAAAGATTAAAAATTTCTTTTGAGGACTTTGGCTATTAAAAAATCAACCGGAGAAAAGTTGTCAGTTAGTTTTAGATAAGAAGAAAAATCAAAGTTGTCCAAAATAATTAATTTTTTATTTAGATCGCGAATAACCTGATTTTTATTTTCTTTAATTTCCGGCGCGTTAAAGTCTATTTTTTTATCGCCGCTTAAGCCGACAAAAATAATATTTTGCGAGTCTAAGGAGTCCGGAGACCTAACGGCAAAATAATAACTATTGGGAAAAACAGACTTAAATGTTTTAATTTCTGAAAATATAAAAGAAGGCGGCTGGGGCAAAAGATCGCCGATAAAATTAGCGATAAAAATACCGTCAGGGCTTAATTTATCTCGTGCGATTTGGAAAAATTCCTCGGTGGTAAAATGCGTTGGCACGGAAAATAAAGAAAAATAAACATCGCTGAAGATTAAATCATATTTTTTGTTTGTTTCGTAGAGCAGGCGGCGGCCGTCTTTTGTATAATTCTTTAATCTTGGATTATTCGGAACTCTAAAATATTTTTTTCCCAGCTCAAAGAGCGATGGCTCAATTTCCGATACGTCAATATTAACATCCGGCAAATCAATAAAGAGCGCTTTAGGCATTGAATACGGACCACCCCCAATAAAGAGCGCTTCTTTTATTTCCGGTTTAAAAATTTCGTAAAGGGCGTAATATTTCGTATAATCATTAGAGCGCCGGCAATTATTATTAAAATAATTTTTTTTATTATTTTTTTCTCTAACCCTATTTTTACAAGCGCCGTGAGTCCCACAATGGTAAGGGTAAATCCGATGGTAATAATAATCTGATTAAGTCCGAGACGGGGAATAAGAATAAATCCCGCTGATAAACTGCCAAATATGCTCCCGAAAGTAGACCAAAAGAAAACTTTTCCCGTTATTGTTCCTATGCCCTCATTCGGCAGATAAAGATTTTGTAATTTAATGGCGAATGGCGAAATTGTCCAGAGTAAAAAACTTGGCAGAAAAAAAGAATAATTGACGAAATAAGGGGGCCGCGAGAATTATACCAATAACGCTGGAAATCGTATAAATCGTATTGCCGTAATAAACGGCAAGAATTCGCGTAGCCAAGACTTCAATTATTAAAACCGAAGCGCCGGTAATAAATACGATAAAAAGTAAAATCCGTTTTTTAAAAAAATCCATAAAAATTATTCCGCTAAATCTTATTTATTATACTATCCTTTTGCCGTTTGAGCCATATTTATGCTAAAATTGGTGCGGAATATAAATTATTTTTATGCCGCCGATTATTGAAGTAAAAAACCTTGTTAAAAGATACAGAAAGTCTAAAATAAACGCCGTAGATGATATTTCTTTTTCTGTGGGAGAAGGGGAGTTTTTTGCTTTGCTCGGGCCGAACGGGGCTGGTAAAACTACCACCATTTCTATTCTCAATACTACTTTGATAAAAACATCTGGCCAGGCGCGTCTTTGTGGCTTTGACATTGAAAAACAAGCCGGGGAAGTGCGCCAGCGCATTGGGGTAATTTTTCAAAATCCCAGCTTAGATAGAAATCTGACCGCTGAAGAAAATGTGAGATTTCACGCGAGCTTATACGGCCTTTATCCTTTTCGGCCGATTTTTTCCCTGATGTCAAACAGTTATAAAGAAAAAGTTTTTGAGCTGGCCGAGCTTATGGGCATCCGCCAGGAGATATTTCAACCCATCATTACTTTTTCCGGCGGCATGAAGCGAAAACTTGAAATTATCCGGGGGTTGATGCACAACCCGCGCGTTCTTTTTCTTGATGAGCCGACTACCGGTCTTGACCCGGCGAGCCGGAGAAATGTTTGGGAATATCTTCAAAATGTGCGGCGAAAAGAAAGCACGACAATTTTTCTCACTACCCATTATCTGGAAGAAGCGGAATCAGCGGACCATATCGCCATTATTAATAAGGGAAAACTGATTTCCTACGGGACGCCGGAGGAAATAAAAAAAGATTTAAAAATTCAGACGCCTACCCTTGAAGAGGCCTATCTTGAAATTATAAAAAACCATGATAACTAAGGAAATTAACGCTATTTTTACCATTGCTTTTCGCGATTTAATAAAACTGCTCCGCGACCGGGCGCGCGTTTTATCCGGCTTTGTGTTCCCGTTTCTTTTTATCGGAATTTTGGGAAGCAGTTTAAACGCGACCATCGGAGAGAATTTAGGTTTTAATTTTCTGACTTTTATTTTTACCGGCGTTTTTGCCCAGGCGCTTTTTCAATCAAGCGCGGCCGGGGTTATTTCCCTGGTTCAGGACCGGGAAAACGATTTCAGTCAGGAGCTTTTTATCTCGCCGATTTCCCGCTATTCCATTATTCTCGGTAAAATATTCGGCGAGACTCTGGTGGCTTATGTCGCGGGCTTCGGAGTTTTAATTTTCGGTTTTATTATCGGCGTGCCGCTGACTTTGACGCAAATCGCTTTTCTTATTCCGGCCGGTTTGGCCGCCTGTTTTTTAGGCGGGGCTTTTGGCATACTGGTTCTTTCAAATATCAGTTCACAGAGAACCGTGGCTCAAATATTTCCTTTTGTTTTGTTCCCGCAGATTTTTCTCTCAGGCGTTTTTAATCCGCTTATTGGCTTGCCGCCGATTCTTGCTTTTTTTTCGCGGCTTACGCCGCTCACTTACGCGGTTGATTTGGTCCGTGGCGCTTACTATGCCAAGAGTCCTGTTTTTTCCCAGGTAGTTGTTTTTCATCCGGCCGTCAGTCTTTTTATCACCGCGGCGCTCTTTTTTCTGTTTCTCTTTTTAGGCACTTTTCTTTTTGTCAGAAAAGAGAGAAATAAATAAAAATATTTTATGTTTTTTAGATTTTATAAAATTTTTCTTATTCTTTTTTCTGTTTTTGTCGGGGGAATGATTATTATATTTATTTTATTTCCGGATAAATTTAATAACCCTCAATTAGAAATACAAAATACAGATAAGTTTTCTGAAATAGAAAATCAGTATCAACCCTTGGTTTCTGATATCATGAGCGAAACCGAGGCGATTGAAAATCCAATATTGCCGATTACCGAAGAAAAAGAAAACTTACCGGATAATCCGCCAATTCAAAATATCCTATTAGAAGTTCCTTTTACTTCCCAAGCTCCCTCTGGTAATTGGCAGGATATTATTTTCCAGAACGCTTGCGAAGAAGCGTCAATTTTAATGGCGATGAGTTGGGTTAGGGGAGAGACGCTGACCAAAGAAGAGGCGGAAAAAGAAATAAAGGCCATATCGGATTTTGAATTAAAAACTTACGGCGATTTTCACGACCGGTCAGCGGCTGACACGGCTCAATTAATAAGAGATTATTTTGATTATGATAATATAGAAGTAATGGAAAATATCAGCGCCAGCGACATTAAAACAGAATTAACAGAAGGAAACTTGGTTATTGTACCGGTTAACGGCCAAAAAATGAATAACCCATTTTATACGCCGCCCGGCCCCATTGAGCATATGCTGGTGATTATCGGCTATGATACTCAAACAAAAGAATTTATCACCAATGACTCGGGCACCAAGCGCGGCGAAAAATACCGCTATTCGGAAAGTATTTTAGAAGCGGCTTTAAAGGATTATAAAACCGGTTTTCATGAGCCGCTTGAAGAGATTAAAAAGGTGATGATTGTGGTAAAATAAATTATGCCCAAGGTTTTTATTATTATTCTTCATTGGAATAATCTTTCAGACACTTTGGAGTGTCTTCAATCGCTTCAAAAAATTGACTACCCGAATTATCAGGTAGTAGTGGTTGATAATGGATCAAAAATAAAATTAAAAGTTAAAAACGAAAAATTAAAAGTTATATATAATCAGGAGAATTTGGGATTTGCGGGCGGAAATAATGTGGGGATTAAATACGCTTTAGAACAGGGCGCGGATTATGTTTTGCTTTTAAACGACGATACGATTACAGCGCCTGATTTTTTAAATAAGCTGATTGAAACGGCTGAAAGCGATAAAAAAATTGGTTTAGCCGGACCAAAAATTTATTTTTATGGGCAAGAAAGAATCTGGTCCGCGGGCGGCAAGCTCAACTGGCTTTACAATAAAGGAGCTTTAAGGGGCTGGAACGAAATTGATAAAGGGCAATATGATTTTCCAAAAATTCAAATAACTTCTCATCTGACCGGCTGCTGTGTTTTGGTTAAAAGAGCTGTTTTGGAAAGAATCGGCCCGATAGCCGAAGATTATTTTTTATACTACGAGGATACGGATTGGTCGCTAAGAGCAAAGCAGGCCGGTTACGAGTGCGTTTTTGTCCCGTCAGCGAAAATTTGGCATAAGATTTCAAGGAGCGCCGGGGCAGAATCTTCCGCTTATATATATTATCATGTGAGAAACGGTTTAATTTTTGCCAGAAAGTTCGCTCCCTGGTACATTAAACCATTTATTCATTTAGACGCTTTATGGCGGATTAAAAAACAATTTATTAAATTGATTTTTTTTCCAAAAAAAAGAACTTGGGCAAGAGCAATCTTATTGGGGATAAAAGATTTTTATTTAGGAAGGCGGGGAAAAATTTTAAAATGACTATCGGCATAGACGCGCATAATTTAGAAGGCCGGCGCACCGGCGTAGGCCGCGTTCTTATTAATCTACTTAAAGAGTGGAGTAAGTTTGACTTGCCCGAGGACCTGCCTCGCAACAAGGCGGGCCTAAAATTTATCCTGTACTTTAAAAAAGAAATTCCCGATGACCTAAATTTATCAGATTCTATATTTAGCAAAAAAATTCTTCAAGCTCCTTTTAGCTGGCAAAGCAACGCCCTTTTTACGCATTATCTTTTACCAAAAGCGGCTAAAAAAGATAAAATAGATATTTTATTCTGCCCGGGCTATATTGCTCCTGTTGCTTATAAAAGGAAAATCGCTTTAAGTCTTCATGATATTATTTACGAAGCCCGGCCAGAGCCTTATAATTGGCCAAGTTTTTTAGATAGGATATTACTTAGAAAAGTTTCTAAGATTTCCGCTAAAAAAGCCCAAATTATTTTTACTTGTTCGCAGTTCAGCAAAAACGAGATTTTAAAATATTATCAGGTAAGTCCGGAAAAAGTTTTTACCATTCCCTTGGCCGCGGATGAGTGTTTTAAACAAATCAACAATCAAGAACAGATTGATCAAATAAAAGAAAAATACCAAATCAAAGACAAGTTTATTTTCTTTATCGGCTCAATTTTTAACCGCCGTCATTTAAAAGAAGTAATTTTGGCTTTTGAAAAAACAGCCAATCAATTGCCCAATTATCAATTTTTAATCATTGGCGCCAATCACACTTCGCCCTTTATAGATATAGATGGATTAATTGAAGAAGTTAATCAAAATCTCAATCGTCAGGCAATTTTAAGAAAAGATTACTCAAGCAACGAGGATTTACCCCTTCTTTATAACGCGGCTGATTTATTGGTCTGGCTTTCAAATTACGAAGGATTTGGCCTGCCGATTTTAGAGGCAATGGCTTGCGCTGCGCCGGTTATTACCAGTCCCACGACCTCTATTCCGGAAGTGGCAGGGGATTCGGTTATGTTCGTAAAAGATCCAGAAAATATTGATGAAATTGCCCGGGCTATTTATCGGGGACTGACTGACCAGTCATTGCGTCAGGACTTGATTGAAAAAGGATTAAAGCAGGCCCAAAGATTCTCCTGGCCAAGATGCGCCGAACAAACCCTAAAAGCATTGCTGGATTTTTAAGCCGGGACTTGTTTTTTTAAATAAATTTAGTATGATTGAAAGTAAATAAGTAAACACCAAAAACTCTATGCCTGAAAAAATTAAAAATTCTTTTGAATCCACACCCCGAAAACCGAATGAAGAGAAGCCGGATAAAACATCGGAATTATTCCCTTTGTTAAAAGAAAGAATCTATTTTTTATACCGGCGGGAGATCGGTGAATTTCCTTTATTAACCCAGGCAGAAGAAAAGTCATTAGGGGAAAAGATTAAGGCGGTCAGAGAAGAAATTGAGAAAGAAGAGGGGAAACAGAATCCTGAAATTATTGAGCAGGGCAATGAGGCGGTGAATAAACTGGTTTGCGCTAACTTGAGATTGGTGTTGTCGGTTATAAACAAAGAATTTAGAGAATATCAAGAACAGCAGCTTGATTTAATACAAACGGGCAATATGGCTTTGATATCAGCAGCCAAAAATTTTGATATCAATGAAGGGGTAAAGTTTTCTTCTTACGCCTCTAAATGTATCAGGAATAAAATTAAAACCACTGTTACGGAAAAACAGGGATTGATTAAAATTTCCCATTATCTTTTCCCTATTTTTAATATCTATAAAGAAGAAGAAAAAAATTTAAGAAAAGAATTAGAGATAGAGGACTCATTATCATTAACAGAAAAGGAAGAAAAATTATTAATTCAAAGAATACATAACAGTCTTATAGAAAGTTACGAGACCAAGATTAGCCAAGAAAGCATTAGGGAAATTCCCCAATACTTTACGCTTTTAAAAGAACCAATTTCTTTGGGCCAAAAAACACGCCGAGGAGAAAGGGGGGTGTCTTTAGAGGAAGGACTGGCTGACACAGAGCATTCTTACGCTCAAGACCCTGAAAAACGATTGATTGAGGAAAAAGAAGTGGCCAAAGAGATAATTGATAAAATATTATTGGTCGCGGAATTGGGTTCAGATAGAAAATTGAATTTATCCAATGAAGATATGGAAATAATAAGAATGAGATTTGGTATTGATTATCCAGAAGAACATACTTTAAAGGAAATAGGGAAGAAGTTTAAAGTCAGCCGCGAGGCAATCCGACAAAGAGAAGAAAGAATACTTGAAAAGATGAGAAAACTTTTAGAACAGACTGGCCAATTTGATAAAATAAAAGAAGAAATTGAGTAAGGGAAGGTTTTTTAAAAAAAATATATATTCCGCGGTAGCTCAATGGTAGAGCAGGTGACTGTTAATCACCGGGTTGTAGGTTCGAATCCTACCCGCGGAGCCAAATTGTATGTTGCGAGTTTGTTGCCTCGGCGCTTCGCGCCTCGGCAGGCAGATTGTATAGTATTTGCCAAGATTTTTTGGGTTCAATCGCCACCTTTTGCGAAAGCAAAACGCGGTTCGAGCCAATCCTTTTGAGAAAATCCCGTCCCACGACGGGATTTTCTTGCAAAGCGATAATTTTGGCTTGTTGAGCCGCTAAAATGAATTGTCTGGCCGGTTCGAGCCAATGATTGCCGTTTCGCTCAAAATCTTTACTTTTTTCGGAAAGCTCGCTTTTTTCGTTGATGATTTTTTCTTTTTTAGCGGTATATTCCTCGCGCGAAATTGTGCCGTCCAAATGGGCGTCTAAAAGTATATCGAGCTTTCCTTCAAGCTCTTTTATTTTGTCCTTTAGATTTTGAGCGAAAACGGCTCCGCTTTGGGCGGCTTCCTCTTCTTCCTTATTTAATTCTGTGAGCATCCACTCCGCCCATGCGGTAGGCAAAGAAACTTTTTGAAGCTCGTTTGCGACTTCCTCCGCCAAAACTTCCTCGCGAATATATTTTTGCGAACATTTTTTATCCCGCTTTTTGGTGCAACGATAGTAGTTATGTCCTTTTTGCGTTTCGGAAGTTATGGCGCAACCGCACTCGCCGCAAACGAGCATATTTCTAAATGGATATTCTTTTTGGCTCGGTTTTTTCGGGCGGGAACGATCCGCCATCACTTTTTGGCACGCTTCAAAAAGTTTCTTTGTAATCATTGGCTCGTGCTTTCCGTCATACATTTCGCCGTTATATTTAAACACTCCGTAATAAAATGAATTGGAAAGTATGCTTTGGATATTAGAAACGGAAAGCATATTTTTCTTTCGGCTCAACAAGCCGGCGGAAGTTATCAACTTTCGCACATCTTTCAGAGAATAATTGCCAGTTGCGTAAAGTTCAAAAATTTTGCGAACGAGGCGAAATCTTTCGGGGTCTTTATACATTGTGTGTTTTAGCAAATCGTTCAAATATCCAAGCGGAGCGTAGCCGGGCAATTCGCCTCGGCGCAATTTTTGACGCAACCCTCGTTTAGTATTCTCTGAAAGATTATCAACAAAATATTTGGATTGCCCAAAAGCGATATTCAACATGAATTTGCCTTGCGGGGTCGGCTCAAACCAAAATGTCGGGGATTTTAGCGCCTTAATTTTTCCGGTATCCACTAGAAAAATAATCCGTCCGCCGTCTATGCTATTTCTCGCCAATCTGTCGGGGTGCCAAGCTAAAATCCCCTCGGCTTCGCCGCGTTCCATTCGTTTGAGCATATCGTTGAAAATCGGTCTGCCCGGCTCTTTGGCAGTTTGTGATTCGCGAAAAGTCGCGGCGATCAAAAGGTTTTCTCGCAAGGCAAATTCTTTCAATTCCGTTTCCTGCGCTTCCAGCGACAAAACTCGTCTATCGTCTTCGTCCGTTGATTTTCTGATATATAAAAAATATTTCATATCGCTTTTGGGCTATTAAAAATTATCGCTTTGCTTTCCGCCAGAGGCGGAAATAAAAGGATTGGCTTATAAATTTCATTTATCCGTTGCTTCGCAACGGCGAACCGCGTTTTGCTTTCGCAAAAGGTGGCGATTGAACCCAAAAAATCTTGGCAAATACTATACAATCTGCCTGCCGAGGCGCGAAGCGCCGAGGCAACAAACTCGCAACATACAATTTGGCTCCGAACCCTGAACGAAATCCGAACTTTTTTTAGCGAAAATCCGAACGCTGAATTTTGAAAAACTTTTAAGCTCGGGCGGGCAAAAAGGAAGGGGGCTGGGGGGAAGGAATTTTTGCCCGCCCTCGTTTTTCCGCCTCCGCCGAATTTCGTATTTTGCCTTGCAAAATGCGCCGCCAAAAGAGATGTTGCCCTTGCCCCAGCCCTCCCGTGCGCGGGCAACGACAAGGAACTCCCGTCTGCTTGTATTATATTTGACATTAATTTTAACATGATATACACTGTTAACAACTGCTTGACTTACTTATAAGGATAGCATATCTATAATAATAGAGCAAAAAAATATGGAAAAAATAAATCCAACAAACGAACATCCGCAGGATCGCTTCAAGCGACTCGCCACCGCCCGGACAAATATAGTCCTAAAACGCCTGAAAGTTTTAGGGAATTGTTCTAATAGGAATATCTACGAATACGACGAACAAGATATTGATAAGATTTTTTCAGAGATCGAGCGGAAAGTTAAAGAAACCAAGGCAAAATTTCATTTTCCAAAGAAAAAAGAATTTAAACTATAATTATGCCAAAAAACCTAAACAATAAAGACATGTTTCTCAAACTCTTGTCTATTGCCTCATCGGATGAGATCGCTTCTCTGATTGAGAATGACGATTTTTTCAAGCCGGAAAATTGCGACTGGAAACCTTATGGTGGTAGAGAAAATAATGCCGGTCAGATAGAGGGACAAATGAAAAGCTCCAGCAATGCATTAGTAGAGAAACTGATAAACTCCATTGATGCTCTTCTTATGCGCCGATGTTATGAGGTTGAAGGAACAGCGCCCGACAGCAAAGACCCGAAACTACCGAAATCCCTTTCGGAAGCAATAAACAAATATTTTGGTGGCGAGGACGAAATCAACAAAAAACGAAGTGATTGGGCGAAGCGTCATTTGGCGGTTTTAGCCGAGGGAGACAAAAAGAAGCCGACACTCACTATCATTGATCGTGGCGAAGGGCAATCACCGGAAAAAATTCAGAACACAATTGTTCACTTAAGTGGAAGCATTAAACGAAATATTGATTTCGTCTTCGGCAAATATCATCAAGGCGGCTCGGCGGCCATCCGTTTTTGTGGAAGCAAGAGACGGTGCTATCAACTCGTATCATCTCGCCGCGCAGAAACCGTTGCAGACAAAAATAAACCCAATGACTACGGCTGGACATTGGTAAGGCGAAATTATATGGGTAGAACTGCTTTATATGAATATTGCACAGATAAAAATGGCAACACTTTTTCTTTCAAATATGAAAAGCCGCTTAAAATTGACGGATTAGATATAGAATTTACAGATGGCTGTCTTGTCCGGTTATACGATTATTTTCTCGACAATCCATCAAACATAACCTATGGCCGCAATTCCCTTGCTTTTGACATAGATCAAAAACTCCAAAAATCACCGCTTCCGATATATCTCCAAGATCAGCGAGGATGGAGGGGTGACACAAAATATACAATTGCCGGTTTACTTCGGCGCATTGAAGATAATAAAGATATTGTCAATGACGACATAACCTTGCCGGCCGGGCTTGGCGAAATCGGTGTTAGGAATATTCGTTGTATTCGCCTTAAACACATTAGCGATGTAAGTGGGGTCGAATCCTACAAATTACAACGCGAAAAGATATTTTATATCGAAAATGGACTTGCTCTCGGTTACGAGAATGAGTCGTTTTTACGCACTGATTGCGAACTTCCTGCACTTGCGCCATATTTGCTTTGTTATATTGATATGTCTGATATTCCGGTTGAATTAGCAAATCTTTTTCATGCAGGAAGGGAAGAATTTGCTCATACGGACGATTACCGCACCTTGAAAGATCGTTTGAAGAAATTTTTTGAAAACGAAATTTTTGAGAAATGGGATAAAGAATATCAAGAGAAAAGTTTGGCTAGTGCCAACGAAGACAATAAAGAGCTAGACAAACTTATTGAAAAAGCAATTGTTGATGACCCAGAATTAAAAGAATTACTAGGCATTGGTGAGGAAATAAAAATCCCGAAAGGAAAAGATAAGGATAAAGAGCCATATGTTGGGGAGGAGTATCCGAAAAAATTTGAGTTTGTGGGTGAGCAACCGAAAGAGGTTGATAAATCATCTTTTGCCATTGTTTTTTTTAAGACAGAGGCAGAGGATAAATTGCTGACACGAAAAAAGGGACGATACGCCATTGATTGGTCAAAGGACTCGAAGCTTCTCGATGTTGTCTTGCGAGGGATGAACAAAGGTATCATATCTCTTCGCGTTGATTCTAGAGAAAATGCGAAAGTAAACGACGAAGATTACATTACTTTTTCCCTTCTTGATTCAGAGAAGAAAAAGAAATTTGAACAAGCTGTTCACTTCAAGGTTATAGAGACTCCACCTTACGCCGGCTCATATTTCCCGACATATTTTAAGCCGCAAAGGGATATTCTAAAAATCTCGCCGAAGACCTCAAAAAAATTCACCTTTGTTACCGATGTAGCCAATGATTATTTAACGAGAGACGCGGATACTGGCTCGATAGAATTTCAGGAGCGCGATGATTTGCGAATCAAGAAGTACAGACTAAACGACGGTATCCTTGAAATTACCTTCTACACCTCAACAGAAAAATTAGGCAAGATACCGGACATAAAACTTGGGATAACCGATACCGCAAAGCATCGCTTTGATTTCGTTATTCCTGTTGAAATTGTATCCCCCGAAGAAAGCTCCAAGCTGAACGAGCCGAAACGAAATCGTGTATATGAAAAAGATTGGCCTAGCCAAAATCCTCCGTGGAATGAGCACGATATAGCAAGTGTTGATTCCTCACGCACGCAAGGTTTAATCGTCAATATTAATGTAGACTCGAAGCCGCTAAAAGAGCTCAAAAAGATTGTTGGGATTGATAAGATTGAAAGTGCACAGAACAAATATATTGCCGATGTTTATATCTACTCGCTCTATCTTTACTTTGAACTAAAAAATGATCCCAACAAGGACCATATTTTAGGTTCTGCTATGAGGGCTGTAGGAAAAGCGTTACCGGGAATGGTACGAAAGATTGTCTAAGTTTTCTCCATTACAACGACATACTCGTACTCGTAAGCCCGTATTTTTGAGGGATTGTTTTTTTCTGTAAATTTTCCGCTTTCTAAATCGCGCCAAGGCGTAATCATTTTGTTTGGTATTTCCCGCTTGATAAAATCAACTTTCCTGAAACCAGCCGCTTGCATTTGTTCTGCCGCGACTTGAGCGTTCAAAATTTCAACGCCACGCAAGCTCGTGTTGCCGATAATAGTGCATGCCTTTCCTCCGGTTTTCAATATACGATACATCTCCGTAAAAACTCTTTTCATGTCTAAAAAGTAGTTTGCAACATCAACGGCAAGCGGTCGTTCTACTTGAATCAAGTCATCAACGATTTGTTTTGCTATCGCACTATTGAAATCGCCGCTTTTTTTCTCTTTTGAGCTTGTACCGATAAAATTCCTGCGAAAATCTATAAAACCATTGCTGAAATGATGCCACTTTTTGAAATGTTTTGGATCGTCGCCAAACCAAAGCAACGAAAGCTGATGAAGGTCGGCATATTCGTATGAAGTAACATATGGCGGCGAGGTGATAATAAGGTCAATAACCCCTGTTTCAATCGGGAGTTTTTTTGTAGAATCCCTGCGATACATTTTTGCGGGTGTGTTGATATATCCGGATTGAACGAGAGTAGAATAAAATCGCTCGTTCTTCTTTATCATTGAATCAAGATGTCGCAAAAATGTTTCCTTAGGATTCGGCAGAATTTTATCTTTATCAATTGTCGGCTTGATACTTTTCATCAGCCAACGAGAACAGTTTTTGAGGTTGTGAGAAAAGGAGCAGAGGAAAAAGCGGCGAACATTATGATTTTTGATTTTCTTTATCGCGAAATAAATTTTGTCTAGTTCTTGGATCGTTGATTCGTCAAACCAATAATTGATACGCTGATGGTGGTTGTATAAAACCGATGGAGCATTTTCGTAATACTTCAAAAATTTATTTCTATTGTTTGCAAGCGTCCGTGGTTTAATTGCGGTTGTTTTGGTCTGTGTGATAAGTTTGGCAACCGGATTTATATCAAAACCAATACTCTTATGTCCCAACAACTTTGCTTCAACCAAAGTCGTACCACATCCACCAAACGGATCGCAAACAACTTGTGTACCGCTTGGAGCGTAATCCTCAATTAGTTTTCGGACAATCTGCGGAATAAACTTTGCAGGATAGCGATGATAATCGTGAGTGAAAGCGGTTGTTTGCGACCGTCCGGCATCGCGAAAAGACCACTCCTCACGGGGTTTCAAATTTAAAAAGGTTTTTTCGATTGTTTTTGTTAATAATTCCATAGACTGATCTTAGTATATCATTTTTGAAGTGATTGGTAAAATTTTAATGCGGCGCGCCAGTTTTCAACTGGCACGAAATTCGGCGGAGGCGGAAAAGCTCGGGCGGGCAAAAATTCCTTCCCCCCAGCCCCCTTCCTTTTTGCCCGCCCGAGCTTAAAAGTTTTTCAAAATTCAGCGTTCGGATTTTCGCTAAAAAAAGTTCGGATTTCGTTCAGGGTTCGGAGCCAGTGAGAATATTATATTAATGTTAATAGGTTTCTGAAGAGTGGGAAATGGCCGTTAAATGAAAAAAATTATTTTATGAAAGAAACAATTAAAACATTCTGGGAAACGGGGAATCTAACGAGAAAAGGGGAAAAAATTATTTTAGGAATTTTAATTGGTATTGCTTTAGTATATTTGATTGATTTTATTTTATCTTTATTTATGCTAAGAATAGCTATCTATTAAAAACTTTTTCGTAATATTTTCTATTTGACAAACTTTTGACTTTGTAATATCTTGTTAATAACAGAATCGCTGACGCCAGAAATTCCCTCGGGAAGCCCTCCTGCTGGCGGCGATAACATCAGAGATGAGGATTTGGGGGCCCCTCCAGCGATTCTTAAATAAACAGACAAACGATATATGTCTAAAGATTTATCAAACAAATTAGAAGAAACAGTTGCTGGCTTATTCAAATTTGAAGGCAATTTATATCGTATTTCAGACACGCCGGATGGGGGTTTAAAAAGTGAAGTTTTTAAAGACGGCGTTTTTGTTCCGGGCGGCAATATGGCAGAACTTACATATTCAGGAGAACGAGTGGAAGAAAACCCAACCATTTGACCCAATTTATTAAATTTTATAATAATAAGTTTCTGAAGAGCAGAAAATCTCTCCCCAGGCTCGGGATCGTATGCCCGACCAGCTGGCAGACCCGATGACGGTGGCTAAAAATAAACGCCCGAGGGTGGATGGACGAACTAGGAGAGTCGTCCCAGAAATCTTGCAAAGAACGGCTTCGGCCGTTTTTTGTTTTATTAACTTACTAAAAATATTTGGAGTATTGATTTATCTTTCTTAACTTCTTTACCAATTCGCTATAATCTGCTATAGTTGATATATCGGATTAAATACATGGCAAATAATAGCGAATTAGACCTACGGCTTCAGCAAATACCATCTGAAATCTGGTCAAAAATAACAAAAATAGACGAGCTGAAGGGGCAGTGGATCGCCGGGGCCCAACTTTCGCCTCAAGTGTTAAACCGCCTTAAGCGGTCGGTTTTGATTACTTCAACTGGCGCCTCTACGCGTATTGAAGGCGCCAAGCTTTCTGATGAAGATGTGGAAAAACTAATGCGCGGTATTGATATCCAGAAATTCACGGACCGCGATAAGCAGGAAGTAAGAGGATACTTTGAATTACTTGAAAATGTTTTTGATTCTTGGAAATCTCTTAAGTTTGGCGAAAGCTCTATCAAGCACTTCCACAAAGAGCTTTTAAAGTATGTGGAGAAAGATGAGGATCATCGCGGCGAATACAAAAAGAGAGAGAATCAAGTGCAGATGATAAATGCGGCCGGCGAATCAATAGGTGTGCTTTTTGACACCACGCCGGCATATCTTTCCCCTAAAGAAACGCAGGAGCTGGTTGAGTGGGCTGAAAGAACTCTTGCCGAGAAAAAATACCACCCGCTTCTTATTGTGGGTAATTTTCTTGTTGAGTTTTTACAGATTCATCCATTCCAAGACGGCAATGGACGGCTTTCTCGCGTCCTCACAAACCTTCTTTTACTCAAAGAGAGCTACTTGTATATGCCTTATGTTTCTCATGAGAAGTTCGTTGAGGACAACAAGCCAGAGTACTATCTTGCGCTTCGCCAAAGTCAGAAAACTTTTAAGACAGAAAATGAGACCATTGTCCCGTGGCTGGATTTCTTTTTGACTATTTTTTTGAAACAGTCAGAGATGGCTATTGATCTTTTGTCTAAAGAAAATATTGAGCGGCTACTTACCCAAAAACAGCTCGCCGTTTGGGATTATTTACAGAGAGTTGATAGCGCTACACCGCGTGGAATTTCCGAAGAAACAGAAGTTGCTTATCCAACGGTCAGGCAGGCAATCGATAAACTGATGCGCTTCAAAAAGATTGAGCGTATCGGGCAGGGTCGTTCAACAAGTTATAGGAAATTATGAAAATAAAAGATTTACCAAAATACGAAGGAGGGAGTGGCGTATTGGGCGAAAATGGGGTTAAATGAAAGAAATTATTTTATGAAAGAAACAATCTATTAAAAACTTTTTCGTAATATTTTCTATTTGACAACTCTTTCTGGTTTTGCTAAGCTCTTAATAATAGAACTCTGAAGAGCAGAAAGGCTCGCTGCCAAGCGTTCGCTTTTAGCGGACGGAACGATGAGGGGTGCCGGACTTGCAAGCCGGAATGTCGTCCCTCCAGAGCTATAAATTTCTGAAGAGTGGGAAATGGCTGTTTATCAGCTAATCGGATCGCCGCCAAACCCCTTTGGGGTAGTATGGACGAACCCTCCGCATATTTGCGGGCTTCCGTCGTCCCAGAAATCTTGCAAAGAACGGCTTTAGCCGTTTTTTGTTTTATTAAATTACTAAAAATATTTAGTGGATAATATCATATTGACTAGTGCACAAACAAAATTGACATCATATTTCATATCTGATACACTAATGTCATAGTTATGAAAAGCAAGAAAAACCTCTTAGAACAGCTAAAAAACCTGCCCCACTTTAGCAAAGACACCGTTCATCAGCTTGGCAGTCAGTTGGAGCTTAAAGATACTACGGTTGATACATACATCAGCCGCTTTTTGAAGTATAAAGAAATTTTTAAGCTAAAAAGAGGGGTGTATGTATCCGCGGATTTTTATAGCAAAAATAAAGGCGATGTATCCTATTTCTTCTATTTGGCCAACATTATTCGCAAACCATCGTATGTGAGTTCGTGGGCCGCGCTTCAGTATTACAATTTCACCACAGAATCAATACGCATCATCACTTCAGTAACACCGAAGGCCACCAGAACTTACGATACAAAAGCGGGCAGTTTTTCCTATCAGTCAATTCAAAGGGAATTATTTACGGACTTTTTTTCGGCAAAAGGGAAGTTTGATTTTTTCATCGCTTCCCCGGCGAAAGCTTTGTTTGATTTGCTATATTTCAAAACCAATCAGTTTCGCGGTATTCGATTGGAAGATATTAAACCGTTAGTTGAGGAATTACGAGTAGACATTGATGAAATGGATAAAAAAGAGCGGGACAAATTTTACGAACTAATTAAAAAATATCTTAAACATGAGTGAGCAGATTATTACCACATTAAAGCGTAAACTTGCTGATCTTGCCGCCTACGGCGAGCTGGATGCTGAAACACGCCGTAACTATCTCAAAGAAGAACTACAATATTATATTCTCAATTTTATTTATCATCATCCAGAATACAGCAATTGGATTATGTATGGTGGTTCCGCGCTCCGCGTCATTCATGAACTTAATCGCATGTCGGTTGACCTTGATTTTGAAGTTGATCATAAAGTGGAAAACAATTTTTTGGATGAATTGAAAAAAGAAATTGAAAATCATTTTTTGAACACATACGGCGTCGGATCTGATTTTCTTTCCGTAAAAATCATTGTAAACAGAGGTCTGCTACTTAAATTTAATGTTGGTAAGGAATTAAGTTTTGGCCACCCATCAAATCAGGTACATATAAAAGTTGATCTTAACTATTTTATAGCCCCAAAAACAATCGTAAAAGAACGGAGAGTGATTAATCATGATCAACTATCCTTCGTAATTGTGGCTTACAATATGGGCGCATTTATGGCAAGTAAACTTACCGCTATATTTTTACGCGGGACCCGTGGCATAGGAAAAGCTATTTATGAAGAAAAGGGTCGCGATATTTATGATCTACTTTGGTATATGAATAAAAAAGTGGTGCCTGATCTTGATTACTTAAAAGCAAAAGATGTGGGGGAGGCAAAAGACTTGCGTACGCTTTTTGACAAGCTTACTATAAAAATGAATTCTGTAAACAACGAAAATCTTAAACAGGATCTGATGCCGCTTTTTGTTAATCAAACCTATATCAAGGACTGGTTAAAGAACTGGCGGGAGAGTTATTTACGGCTTCTTGATGAATACAAAATCAATACGGTAACCACATGGGAAGGTGTAAGGATACATCAGGATTTTGATACTGATAATTTTTCTTTCGTATATCGGTATAAAACAGAAGAGGGGAGGTCAGTACGGATTATTTACAATATCAGCGAATATTGGATTGAGTATAGAGAAGGCGATATATCAATACCGATAAACAGCAAGGTAAGCGACCTAATTCAGTTTGCAAGTGATAGTGGAAGTATTATGTCCGCCCCGCGACAAAAGAAACTTAAGCAGTATGCTACGCTTTTTTACCAGAAAACCGAAAAATACTTGAAAAAAACAGACCGAATAATGCTCGGCGACAGTATTATCACAAAATTTATTAGAAGGAGGGCTGACAATTTGAATCCAAAAGAACAGATTCTGCTTAATAAATCAGTTCTGCTTTCTTGTGAGTTGGATGATTTATTGAAATAATTTATGCCAACAAAAATAGCTAAAAAAAGAAATTCACTGGAGATGCAAAAAGTGCGGGGACGAGATTTATTGGAATACGCACAAAAGCATGACTTACTGTAAAT
>MHNE01000002.1 GCA_001819605.1 Candidatus Portnoybacteria bacterium RIFCSPLOWO2_01_FULL_43_11 | reverse complement strand
TATTGACCCCGCACCTATTAAGGATTAATATTATTATAAGTAATTTAGTTATCCTTAATAGGTGCGGGGTTGACATGCTTTATTTATAAAAGCTAAAATATAAGTAAGATTACAAAACATTAATAAATAACATCGTAAACTATGAAATATGTTACTATTAAAAAAGCGGCTAAGTTGCTCCATGTGACTCCCCTAACGCTTAGAAACTGGGATAGGCGAGGGATTTTAAAGCCATATCGCCATCCGGCAAACAATTATAGGATTTATCGACTGGATCAGATAGAAGGCTTTTTAAGACAATTAGAACTAAGTAAAGCCAAACAAGCTAAAAGAAAAATAGACATATTTTAATCAGCTTAATTTAAAAACCCTCTAACGAGTTAAATGTTTGAGGGTTTTTATTATTATTTATTAAAAAAGTTTAACTCCTCGCTTTAATGCTCTGTAAAATCCCGAGCCCTAAAAATATGGTTAACAAACTACTGCCGCCGTAGCTGACAAAAGGCAAAGTTAAACCGGTGATTGGTAAAATGGCCATATTCATTCCAACATTAATAAACATTTGCGAAAAAAGCATAATAACAAAACCGGACGCGAAAAGACGAGAGAAATTATTACTTGAAAAAATAGCAATCTTTAATATCCTCCAAAACAATAAAGCAAAAAGAACTGACAAAAAAAATACGCCGACTAATCCCCTTTCTTCGGCAATGCTCGCGAAGATAAAATCCGTTTGTCGTTCGGGTAGAAACTTAAGTTGACTTTGAGAACCCTGTCCCTGCCCCTTTCCAAAAAGACCGCCTGAACCGACACTGATTAAAGACTGAACGATATTATATCCCTGACCATAGGGATCTGTTTGAGGATTAATAAAAGTTAAAATTCTCTGCTTCTGATAATCTCTTAGAAGTAAAAACCAGCTGCCGCCCACTAAAAGAATCGCGACTAAAGTTAAAACAATCAGATGACGCGTCTTAATTCCGGCTATAAGCATTACGCCCAGCCAAATACTGCCCAAAATCAGAACAGAGCCTAAGTCCGGTTGAGGAAATAACAATAAAGCGGGCAAGCCGATATATACGCCGGAAATAATAATATGACGAATTCTGTACATCTCAATGTGGCGAAAAGAAAAATACTTGGCTAAAATCAAAATAATGACTATTTTCGCTAATTCAACCGGCTGAAAATTTAAAAAACCAAACTGAAACCAGCTAACCGATCCCCGCACTTCCCGCCCTAAAAAAAATAGTCCGCCAAGCAAAACCAAACAAAAGACATAAAGAATAATTAAAATTACTGAATGGTTTTTTAAAATTCTGTAATCAAAAAGACTCAACCCGAACATTAAAAAAAATCCCGAACCGATAAATAGAATCTGTTTTTTAAAATTCACTAAATTTTCCTGACTCGTGCTGTAAATAGATAGAAGCCCTATTCCGGTTAGAAGCAGGGCGATAACGATTAAAAACCAGTCAAGTTTTTTAAGATGAAAAAACATTTCTCTAATAATCCTTAAAGTCTTCCGGCGCGCCGTGTCTTTTCATATAATTATCAGAATCAAAAAGGTTGGTCTCGACTTCTACCTCCATGGAAACGATATTGTCTTCAATCGGTTCAAACCAAGCGGCGATAAAATGCCGTTCTTGATTTGACAATAAAGTCTGAATTTCCGTGGTGTTAAGACCGACTATTTGACGATTTGAATTTAATAAAAGTATATCAACATCTATTCGTTCAAAGTCAAAATTCGTTTTATTTATAACCAGACCGGTGGCCCGGCTAAAACCGGGCTCGTCCGGCTTGGAAGGGGAATATTCTTTACGGGTAACAACCAATTGAGGAGGCTGATAATCTTGTAATTTCTGCCATTCAAATTGGTCAAACAGAAGTTCTATTTTTTCAATCGGCCGGGGGCTTTCCACCTTGGAAACGATAAGATATTTATTCTGATTAGGCAGAATATAATCAGCGCCTTCGCGCTCATTTATTAAATTATTATTGGAGTCGTAAAGTTTAAAATGATAAACAATTCTGCCGCTTCCGTAATTCTGATTGGGATTTTTAATCCGGGCGGCTAAATCGTAGAAATTATCCTTAACGCGAAGAGCCCGCGTCTCTGAAACTTCTAGGGGTTTTAGAGCGGATATTTCACAGGACTGACAGGGCCCGCCGCAATCCACTCCCTCCTCTTCCTGATTTTGAATGCCGTCAGAGCAGGTTGGAAGAGGGCGGTTAAACCAATAAATTAAAAAACCGATACCGGATAAAATTGATAAAAAAATCAAAAGAATAATCAGTTGTTTAATAATGCGCATTATATAAAAAATCCTATACTTAAAGTATAGGATTTTTTACCCATCGGGTCAAATGATTGAAAACTATTCTGTCCATCCTCTCGGCTTTTTGAGCTTAAAAACGGGGACGACCTACTTTCGCGGGAAAAACCCACTATCATCGGCCTTGAGAAATTTCACTTCTGTGTTCGGAATGGGAACAGGTGGAGCATTCTCGGTATAATCCCCATATTTAAACGCAAAAAGCGCGGAGATATTATTGTTAATTACTAACCAGATACGGGATAGATTATGATTGATTAGTACTGCTCGGCTAAACTTATTACTAAGCTTACACCTGCAGCCTATTTACGTGGTCATCTTCCACGAATCTACGATACCTAATCTTAGGGAAGGCTTCGCGCTTATATGCTTTCAGCGCTTATCCTCGCCAGACATAGCTACCCAGCTATGGCCCGAGCGGGCCAACTGGCAGACCAGAGGTCTGTTCTTTCCGGTCCTCTCGTACTAAGAAAGACTTCCCTCAAGTATCAACGCCTGCGGCAGATAGGGACCAACCTGTCTCACGCATAAATCATCTATTACTAAATGCATGGACTATACCACCATCCCACATTTCTGCAGGAGGTCGACATATTAGTCTACACTCTTTATGTAAACTCCGGCGCCTTGGGCGCCAAGTCTCTACGGGGTCAATCTATGTCGTTTACGTCTTTTAGAGTAGTTAAGTTCTCTGTAAGAATCCACAAGCTTAAGTAAATATTCAAAGTTTTTTTCATTCTTTACTCTCGATTTTTTATCAATAATCTCAAGCATTAACTCTGCTTGTTTCTTCTTTATTACAACGAACGGATGGACGCAATTTAGAAATTCTTTTATCTCATCAATTCTATTTATTGCATACTCAAGTATTCCATCTTTACGTTCTCTCATTCTTCCGTAACCAATCAAAGAACACACTTCTTCAAATTTTTGCCGCTCTTTTGCTGATTGAAAGAATACTATGTAAGGAGCTATTTGAAAACCATAACGATAATCAGAATTTGGTTTTGCTCTTACATAAATACTTCCGTCGGCATCAAGAAATCCAGCAATGTATGCTTTTTTGGTTGACGAAAGAGTTTGCACATAGATGACTTCCCTCGGTATTATCCTAACATACGACAGGTTGTAAATCAATATACTATTAGGACTTCACCGATATGAGTCGACTTCTTCGACCACGATTACTCGTGGAAGCCGCCGTGTGATCTCGATCTCTTATGATTCAGCATATTTACGACGGTCTGAACCCAGCTCGCGTACCACTTTAATTGGCGAACAGCCAAACCCTTGGGAGCTTCTTCACCCCCGGGATGTGGTGAGCCGACATCGAGGTGCCAAACAGGTCCGTCGATATGGACTCTTGGGACCTATTAGCCTGTTATCCCTAGAGTAGCTTTTGGCCGATGAGCTTTGGCGGTTCTACAACCTACCAGCGGATCACTAAGTTCTGCTTTCGCAACTGCGCGGCATGTCCGCCTTGCAGTAAAGCCGGCTTCTGCCTTTACACGACCAGCCCGATTTCCATCCGGGCTTAGCCGACCTTATAAACGCCTCCGTTACCTTTTAGGAGGCTAGCGCCCCACTAAAACTACCCGCCTGGCACTGTCACCGCTTTTTGGCGGATTAGGGTTAAGATTTTGAAAGAAGGGTATTTCACTGACGGCTCCATTTGCCCCGAAAGGCAAACTTCAAAGCCTCCCCTCTATGCTACGCATCCAAAACCAAAACTCAATACCAAGCTATAGTAAAGCTTCTAGGGTCTTTCCGTCTTGCCGCAGGAAGGGGGCATCTTCACCCCCACTGCATTTTCACCGGGCTCCTCGTGGAGACAGTCTCCCAGTCGTGACGCCATTCGTGCGGGACACTAATTAGATGCCAAGGAATTTCGCTACCTTAGAACAATTATAGTTATTGCTGACGTTTACTAGGGCTTGGCCTTCAGGCAATCATTAGTTTAAAACTAACAAAGACCGTCCGGTTTAACCTTCTAGCACTGGTCAGGCGTCAGCCCCTATACATCCTCTTTTGGAGTTAGCAGGGACCTGTGTTTTTGGTAAACAGTCGCCAGGAGTCTTTTATTGAAACCCTGATTCATCATCAGGGTGAGGCTTATTCCGAAGTTACGCCTGCTGTTTTGCCGAATTCCTTCACGAGGAATCACCCGTTCGCCTTGGGCTACTCGCCCTGCCCACCTGTGTCGGTTTTCGGTACGGACCCAGCATTTTTAGCTCGCAAAGGCTTTTCTTGGAAGCTTGCTCATTTGGGTCTGCCTTGCCAAAGCAAGACATTCTGCTTATCCTTGAAAAATCTTAGATAAGCAATGAGAATCCAATAACTCACCCAAACTACTAAACTCCGTCACCTTTTTGAAAAAACATTGGGGGGCCGGAATATTAACCGGCTGTCCATCGCGCTCACACAGCTAAAAACTGCGCTGCGCTTAGGCCCGCCTAACCCTTGGCTGATATACATTGCCAAGGAAACCTTAGGCTTTCGGCGTTCCGATATCTCACCGGAATTGCGGTTACTTATGCCAACATTCTCACTTCCATACTCTCCACTATTTCTTACAAAATAGCTTCGCTGAATATGAAACGCTCCCCTACCACGCCGATGCGAAGCATCGGCATCTGTGTCTTCGGTGTTAAGTTTAGCCCCGTTAAATCTTCGGCGCAGAGTCTCTAGACTAGTGAGCTGTTACGCACTCTTTAAAGGATGGCTGCTTCTAAGCCAACCTCCTAGATGTTAGAGAAACTTCACTTCCTTTACCACTGAACTTAACTTAGGGACCTTAGACGACAATCTGGGCTGTTTCCTTCTCGACTATGGAGCTTAGCCCCCACAGTCTGACTCCCAAACCTATTTGGCCCGGCATTCGGAGTTTGATTGGTCAGACTAGACAAAAGTCATGTCAAACCATTCAGTGCTCTACCTCCGGACTTTTAGTTTGAGGCTATCCCTAAAGATATTTCGGGGAGAACCAGCTATTACCAAGCTCGATTAGCTTTTCACTTCTAACCACAACTCATCCCCTAGTGTTGCACGGCTAGTGGGTTCGGACCTCCTCCGCCAGTTACGGCGGATTCATCCTGGTCATGGTTAGCTCGCTTTGGCTTCGGGTCGTATGTAGGCGACAAAAGCGGGCTGTTAACCCTTGCTTTCACTGTGTTTCCGTTCTATGACGAACTTAAACAAAGCCGCCCATATACACTCGTTGGCTCATTCTGCAAAAGGCACCCCGTCACTCCGACATAATGTCAGAGCTCCGAGTCCTTGTAGGCTTATGATTTCAGGTTCTATTTCACCGCCCTCAACGGGCTGCTTTTCACCTTTCCCTCACGGTACTAGTTCACTATCGATCATAAAGAGTATTTAGCCTTGGCAGAGTCCGCCTCCGCTAATGCTTTGGCGGACATAGTAGGACTGCCGGCTTCCCATGGGATAGTCTGGTCCCATGGTACTTAAGAATAATAATTAGGAGTATAAAGAAGTTTTCATCTACGGGACTATTACCCTCTTTGGTTCTTTTTTCCAAAAAGATTCAACTAACCAATCTTTATTTTATAAACTCCTTTTGAAACTAAATACATAAAATTTATGTATTCAGCTCCAAAACATTATTACCTTGCAACCCCGTTGCGAAGCAACGGTTTAGGCTCTTCCCTTTTCGCTCGCCGCTACTTGGGGAATTTTGCGAAGCAAAATTCCCAACCACTATCAACTATTAATTAGTCACTAGTGGCTGAAAAAATTGCTTCGCGATTTTTTTCTTTTCCTCCGCTTACTGAGATGTTTCACTTCGGCGGGTTCCCTCGCGCCGCTTACGACGCTAAATTAAAAGTGAAAAGTGAAAAATTAAAAAATTTATACCATAACTTTTAATTTTAAATTTTAAATTTAGCAGCGAAAACGGCGCGTAACGCAGTTTGAGTTGCGCTGGGTTTCCCCATTCGGACATCCCCGGATCAAAGGTTGCTAGACACCTCCCCGAGGCTTATCGCAGTCACGCCACGTCCTTCATCGGCTCTTTATGTCAAGGCATCCTTCATAAGCCCTTAATATTTATCCCGCATCCGGTTAGTAATTAATACGACGGATGTTAAGTTTTTAAAGAGCTAGGGAACAGGATTAGAAATAAAATCAATTGAGCGGAGCGAATTCGGGTAAGATTCAAGGCGCGAGGAGCGATGCGTACTTGAAAAGTACGTGAGCGACGAGCAACAAAGAAGCTTGCCCGAATTCGCCCGCCTGAAGGGAAGCCAAAAAATGGCTGATTTCTTCGTTGCTCCTCCTCAATGTACCTTTTAGGTACAATTTTCGTCGTCGCGCCTTGAAATCATCCATTTTTTGGCTTCTCAAGCTGATTCTATTTCTAATCCTGTTCCCTTACAAAAAGACCGCGAGAGAAGCGGTCTTTTTCAAAACGACACAAATAAACTTACAGCTTTTAACCGCTTCCTTTATTAAATAGTCTTTCTGTTTTCTTCATTGATTTTATTGAAGACTAAAATATCTTCAACTATATTATTAGTATATTCGCTTTGAAAATCATTGTCAACCCCGTATTACTTTCCTGAAATTTCGTTCTTTATTTTAGTTAAAAGCTGACTCGCTAAATCCTTGCCGCCCAAACCAAAAGCCAAACCGGCGCCCAAGGCCAAAGCGCCGACGAGTCCCATAAAAAGCGTCTGAATCAGACCAGGAGCAATACCAAGCTGGAGAAGGGCCGCTAAAATCGCGAAAACCAAAACAGCCCATTTAGTAACGACGCCTAAAAAATTTGCCGACTGGAGGTCTGCCGCTTCCACGCTCGCCTTTACCAACTTCTGCAGGAAATTAGCCACCATAACAGCCGCCAAAAGAATCAAAACCGCCACAATAATTTGAGGAATATAAAAGAGGACTCGTTTAAGAAATTCCGTCACTTGATCTAAACCGAGAATATCAACGGCCGCCATTAGAAACACGATAATCAAAAACCATTTAATCAGTTCGCCGATAAATTTACCGGAATTCAACTTAAGCCCGGCTCTGTCTAAAGCGTTTTTAAATCCTATTTTTTCCAAAATCTGGTCAATTCGCAGGATATTGATAACTTGAGCCGCCAATTTGCCCAAAGCCGCTGAAATAATCCAGCCAATAATAAAGACAATAAGAGCGCCTAAAAGATTAGGCAAAAACCCGATAAATCCCATCCAAAGAGTCTGAAGGGAATCTGTAATAACTTCTCCCCAAGTTGGAATAGTAAACATTTATTTCACCCCCTTCCTATAATAAAATACGGTAATCATATTTTAACACAAAAATCCACAGATGACCTGTGGATAAGTTTTGTGCGCGTGCTTGGACTCGAACCAAGGACCTCGTCTTTATCAGAGACGCGCTCTAACCAGCTGAGCTACACGCGCGTATAACTTTTTATATTTTCACATTAACAAAAAATCACAACTAAAGCAAGTTGTGATTTTTTGTTTTATTACAGTTTTGTGCAGTTGTCCCGTTTTAGCCGATATTTAGGGCTTTTCGGCCAACACCCTAGAATTGAAAATAGAATTCTCAATTTTCAACTCTAATCGACACCCCAAATTTGTTTAAAAACAAATTTAGAAAGGAGGTGATCCACGCACAGCTTCCGCTACGCGTGCCTTGTTACAACTTATCTCTAATTATGGAGCTTACCTTAGGTCCCAATAAATGGAAACTTCGGGTACTCCCCACTTTTCTAGATTGATGGGCAGTGAGTACAAGATTTGGGAACGTATTCACCGTGACATGGCTGATTCACGATTACTAGCGATTCCGGCTTCATGAGGGCGAATTTCAGCCCTCAATCCGAACTGAGACCGCTTTTGATGGGATTAGCTCCGCCTTACGGCTTGGCAACCCATTGTAGCGGCCATTGTACCACGTGTGTCGCCCAGGGCATCAAAGGGACACGCTGATTTGACGTCATCCTCACCTTCCTCCCCCTGTACGGAGGCAGTTCCGTCTGACACTTGTAACAGACAGTAAGGGTTGCGCATGTTAACCCATTTAAGGGGGCAGCTCAAGCCACATGCTGACGACAACCGTGCACCACCTGACCCTGATGTCCTTGTAAGACAAACCTGCTTTCACAAGTTTTTCATCAGGGAGTCTAGCCCTGGTAAGGTTCCTCGCTTAGAGTCGAATTGAACCACATGGTCCACCGCTTGTGCAAATCCCCGTCTATTCCTTTGAGTTTTAGCCTTGCGGCCGTACTTCCCAGGCGGCCAACTTAACGCGTTAGCTTAGCCACTTAAAGGGTCGATACTTCAAACGGCGAGTTGGCATAGTTTAGGGCGCGGAATACAAGGGTATCTAATCCTTTTTTCTCCCCGCGCTTTCGTGATTCAGCGTCAGCCAGGCGCCAGCTGAATGCCTTCGCCTTTGGTGTTCCCTACCATATCAACGGATTTCACCCCTACTTGGTAGGTTCCATCAGCCTTTCGCCTGCTCTAGTTTTGACGTTTGGATGGCGGCTCCGAAGTTAAGCTCCGGAATTTAACCACCCACTATTAAAACCGCCTACTCACGCTTTACGCCCAGTGATTCCGGATAACGCTTGGGGCACTCGTATTACCGCTGCTGCTGGCACGAGTTTAGCAGCCCCTTATTCAACTGGTACGCTCATAGATAAAAAACCTATTGTTCCCAGTTAAAAGAACTTTACACCCCGAAGGGCTTCTTCGTTCACGCGGCGTCGCTCGGTCAGGCTTTCGCCCATTGCCGAAGATTCTCGACTGCTGCCACCCGTAGGTGTGAGGTCCGTGTCGCAGTACCTCTGTTGGGGGTCACGCTCTCACGCCCCCTACCCGTCATAGCCTTGGTAGGCCGTTACCCTACCAACAAGCTGATAGGACGCAGGCATCTCTTTAAGCGAAATCGATTACTCGAAAACTTTACCCTTGCGGGACTATCGGGTATTAGCCTCGATTTCTCGAAGTTATTCCCAACTTAAAGATAATTACCTACGTATTACTAACCCGTTCGCCACTATCCTACGCTCATCACTATGTGATGAGCTTCGGAATAGCAAGCTCTCTGATAGAATTAGAGCGCCTGCGATTCCGTAGCTCTTTACGCAGTAAAGAGCGAAGGATCGTTCGACTTGCATGCCTTATCCACGCCGCCAGCGTTCATCCTGAGCCAGGATCAAACTCTCAATGAATGTTTAAATCTTAATTGATAAATCAATTAAGATTTAATTACATGAGTTGACCCGCCAAAACTATGCGAAGCATAATGAAGGCGGGTAATTTGGGACAACTGCACAAAACTGCAATTGTCAAATTTTAAAAGTACTTTCTGTTTCTATCTTATCAAAATACAACTTAATGTCAACCCCTGTGTTTTTTCTTCCATTCTTCAATCTTTTTATGGTTGCCGGATAAAAGCGTTTTTGGCGTCCGCCATCCCCTAAAAACTTCCGGCCGGGTATACTGCGGATATTCCTTTTCAATTTTAATTTCCAATTTTTCCCTTTTATTTTTAAAAGAAAATGTTTCCTCCCTTAACGAATCTTCTTTAATTACGCCTGGCATTAAACGACTAATCGCGTCAACGACAATCATAGCCGGCAGTTCACCGCCGGTCAAAATATAATCGCCAATTGAAATTTCTTCATCGGCAATATGTTGGGCTACTCGTTCGTCCACTCCTTCGTAACGGCCGCAAATTAAAATAATCCGGTCTAATTTGGAAAATCTATACGCCATTTTTTGATCAAATTTTTTACCCTTGGCGGAAAGTAAAATTGTTTTTGTTAGAGATGTTTTTTTAACATCTCCAACATCTCCAACAATTCTAACATTTTTAACAGCTTTAAAAATCGGCTCTACTTTTAAAATCATTCCCGGCCCGCCGCCGTACGGCTTATCGTCAACGGTCTTGTGTTTATCTTTCGTATAATCCCTTAAATTACGGATATTAATTTTCACTATTTTTCTCTCCTGCGCGCGCCTGATAATGCTTTCTTTAAAATAAGAATCAAAAATATTTGGGAAAATGGTGATAATGTCAAAAGTCATTAAAATATACAAAAACTGCACCACGAATAGTAGTACAGTTTCTGCTTATCTATAAAGCTTAAATGTCGCTTTATAATTTGAATTCATCGACTACTTCATCAACGCCTCTAGGGGCTTTTTCAGAAGCAGTTTCTTGAGTTCTCATCCTTCTGCCGCCTTCCGGCTCTTCAATCTTCAGGTTAATCCGGGCATTATGTTTGGCGCCGATAACCCGAAGCATAGTCCGAAGAGCTTTGGCGGTAGAGCCTTGCCGTCCGATGATCTGACCCATATCTTCCGAATTGACTTTAAGAGTCAAAAGGACTCCCATTTCATCAACCGAACGAGTCACTTTCACCTCATCAGGATTATCGACAATAGACTTGATGGCAAACTCTAAAAATTCTTGATCTACTGCTGTCTTAGCCATAATTCTTTTTATTCGTGAATATTCGTATTTTCTATAGTAGCCGACCTTTCAATATACTACTATTCTTTATCTATTTTACTCATTTCTTTTAAATTGTCAACCCCAACCTCTTCTTTTCCCTTTTCTTCCTGTTTCTTCTCCTCTTTTGTCTCTATCGTCTCTTTTCCTTTTTTAATCTTTTTTTTAATTTTTGGCCCTTTGATTATATCTTGACTTACCAATAAATTATGGACGGTCTCGGATGCTTTAACCCCCTTAGAAATCCAATAAAGAATTCGCTCTTTTTTTATATTGATTTCTTTTGAACGCGGATTGTAAAAACCTAAAATTTCCAAAAATTTCCCGCTTTTTGGCGGGGCGCTTTTCTCAATCAGAACTATTCTGAAACTCGGCGCGTTTTTTTTACCTACGCGAAGCAAACGAACAATTAACATTTTATTTTATTCCCATTTTTTATTTTTTAGCCCCTCCCAGGCGGCCTTTTCCTGCGCTTCCTGCTTTGAGTTTCCTTCTCCCTGGGCCACTAATTCTTTGCCCAGATAAACGCCGACCACGAAACGTTTAGCGTGATCCGGCCCCCACTCTTTCAAAACTTCATAACTCGGAGTAATTCCAGCTTTCTCTTGAGCCATTTCCTGAAAACGGCTCTTGGGGTCGCGGAAAAGCTGATTTTCCAGAATATGGGGCAGCTCTTTTAAAACTTCCCGCTCAATAAAATTTTTAACCGCTTCATAACCCTGGTCCAAATAAATCGCTCCGATTAAAGCCTCAAAAGCGTTGGCTAAAATGTATTGACGAGCCCGGCCCGTATCTTTGGCCTCTCCCCGGCTAAGAAATAAATGATTATTTAATTCCAAACGTTTGGCGATTTGAGCCAGCATCTTGGCGTTAACCAAAGCGGCCCGCCAGTTCGTCAATTCGCCTTCCGGATTAGGGTAATTATTATAAAGATATTCAGTAACTATCAACTCTAACACGGCGTCGCCAAGGAATTCAAGTCTTTCGTTCTGATCCAGACGAAAATCCGGATTTTCATTAATGTACGAACGATGGACCAGCGCCTGCTGAAGCAAATCAATATTATTAAATTTTACATTAATCTTCTGCTCTAAAAGAGAAATATCCACTGATTATCAAATCCGAAATTCGAAGCACAAAATTAGAAACAAATGAGAAATCATAAATTCAAAATTAAAAACTTTTTTGGTCGTTTGAATTTTGAGTATTAGATATTGTTTCGAATTTCGGATTTCGGATTTCGGATTTTCGTTTACTCGTCTTTTCCCGGCTCGCCGATTTCCCTGTAAATTGTTCCTAAAACTCCGTTGATAAACTTGCCTGAAGATTCGCCGCCAAAAGTTTTGGCCAATTCAATCGCCTCGTTTATCGCCACCTTGGGCGGCACTTCCTCGCGATTGCCGAATAAAAGTTCAAAAAGACCGATTCTTAAAACATTTCTGTCCACAATAGTGATTTGCTCAATGGGCCACTCGGGCGCTGATTTTTCAATAATCTTGTCCAGTTTATCCAAGTGTTTAATCACCCCGTTAACCAGATTCCAAATAAATTGGGCGTCTTCTATGCCTGGCCCAAATTCTTCAATATTCCGATTAACAATCTCTTCCAACTTGGCTGGATTCTTTTTCCAGAAATCCCACTCATAAAGAGACTGCATGGCAATACTTCTTGATAAATGACGATTAGCCACAAATTTATAAAATTAGAATTTATTTTTTGGATAGTTCTTCCACGCTCAACTCCTTACTCTCTCCGGTTTGTTCTTTCTCTTGAACCGCCATTTCTTTTTCTTTTTTCTTTCTCTCTTTCTTGTCCAGCTTAGCCAAAACATTAATCACTTCGCGATTATTATAAGAGCCGCAATTCATGCAAAGCGTGTGCGCCAAGACCGGACTTTTGCATTTCTGGCAAATTGAAAAAATCCGCTTTTTTAAAGCGTGATGCGAACGTCTTTGATTTCTTCGCGATTTAGTCTTTCTTTGTTTTGGAACCGGCATAATTCATGAAATCTGAAACTTAAAACATAATTCTCGTCATTCTAAGCGATAGCGAAGAATCTCGCGGTAAAATTATAAAACCTACGGGATCCTTCACTTCGTTCAGGATGACATTGTTTCAAGTTTCATGTTTAAGGTTACAAAATAATAGTAGCAAATAAAAATATTTTTGGCAAATGAAAAACTAAGCCGCGGCTTAGTTTTTAAAAAATTTAAAGCAGGAATCACATATCTTCCCAGCGAACTCTTTCTACTAAACTTGCTCCTAAGGCAGAGCAAGAATTCCTACCCATAGATATAACTTCAAAGTCGCAGACAAAAACAGGGTTTCCTCCTATAAATATTTCTTTAGGCACAACAATTACCTCAACATTCACGCAAGAACCATTAGAAAATCCATTAAGGGTAAAATTATAGGTATGATTTATGCAATCTCCTGCCCGGCCAAGACCAGCCCTAAAATTGCCTACCCCGCAGTCATAATTTCTATTAGGAGACATTGTATCAAAAGCGCTATTATTATTTTGATAATATTCTACGCATTCTATAGCGGCATCAGCCGCGTAAAAAGCTTTAAGAGATTCGCTTTCGTCTCTAGAAATTTTAAGCTCGCTTAAAATTGAGTTAACCGCAATGCCCACAATAATAGCTAAAATTCCGGTAATAATTATAGCATAGATTAATATAAATCCTTTGTTTTTCATAATTTTATAATGCGTTAAGATTATCTCTTATAATAATCAAAATAATTTTCAATCTCCTTCACCGCTTTCTTCTTGCTTAACTCTTAATGTTATATATATTATATCTGATTTACCTCCTCCAGTGCCTGTAATAGTGAGATTGTAAATACCGATCTGCGTGTTAGTTTTGACTATAGCGTAAAATACGGAACCCAGATTAAAACGCGCGCTGGTTAATGGATTTGGCACAAAAAAATATCTACTATCAGCGGGCAATCCTGAAACATTAAATGTTACCGGGTCATCAAATCCTCCTTCATCATCAACTCTTATTTGAATTGAACTTGTTCTTTTTTTCGAACCTGCACTGCCATCCACATCAACCTTTATCATTGTATTTGTAGGATCTAATGAGAATGATTCGCCAGGTGGAGGAGGCGGCCCTCCGGGACCACAAGGATTAGACTTAACTACCCGGGTTATTTTATCTGAATAATCGCTATAAAGGCCAGTAGTGTGATTATGGGATCTAAGATTATATGTGTAAGAATCACCTACATCACCTAGCCCAAAACCTGAATCTCTCCACCAATATCGCGATCCTAAACCACATGGACGAGGAAGTTGACATTCATCGGCCCGGCGCGGCGCTCCAATCTCTGTCCTGGGATCGCAAGACGACCCTTCGCATCTGTAAACATGATAATCATCAGCGCCGCGGGCATAATCCCAACCCAAACCTATTATTGGCTGCCCCACCGGAATAGCGCAACTATATGCTGTTATATTCTCCGGCGCTTCAGGAGGGGCAATAGACTGCACTGTCAGTTTATCAACGCTATCTCTAAAGCTCATATTGCCTTCAGCGTCATGAACTTGAACTCTAATTACATTAATGACAGCCGGAATTAAATCTATGGCTGGAGTTCTCCAAGTATCAAAATCGCCGGATAATGAAACTGCCGTTCCTTCTTTGCCTGTTGTTTCATTCCACCATGTTACTTTCGTCACGCCCACATTATCTGAAGCAGTTCCTCCTAAAACAACAAAAGAAGCGGAAGTTTGATATCTATTACCTGGAATAGTCTTATCTCCCTGAACTGGGTCAGTAATATATATTTCCGGCGGCACATTCTCAAGGGGCGGCGGAGCAAAAGGATCCGTAATAACCCGAGGAGAAAAAGAAGAAGACATTTTAAAAGATTTTTCCTCTCTTTTTCCTGGAAGAATTGTGCCTTGGATAGCCACATTGATAATGGGTTTTAAATTTACATCCTTGTTATTAACAAAAAATTTTAGTAAATCCACTCTTACTTTATCTGAAGTAAATGGCTGGTAACAGCCCGGAAGCAACTCTCCTCCTGACAAAATTTCGCAAGGCCCATATGTCTTTTGCTCTCCTTTTATAAGTACTCCGGAATTAAGGTGATAACTTATCACGCGCAAATCAAAATCTGACCTCGCTTTTGAGGAAAATACAAACTTATTTGACACATCAGGAACACATCCATTCTCGCATCCATTTGGAAAATTCCCGCCAAAAGTGATTTCTTTTGCCATCGCGTCAATAGAAAAACGAAGCTCGTTTAATACTTCTTGCGCGCTTTGAACGCTTTTTTGAGCTAAGTTAAAAGCTAAAAAAGAACCAATAATTAAAACAATAGCAAAAGCAAAAACTCCCAAAGCCACAAGAACTTCAACTATGGTAAACCCGCTATATAAATTATTTTTATTTCTTTGTCTTTTGAGTTTCATGTTTCATATTTTATTTTAGGTCTTTATAAAATTATTTAATTTTTAATTGCCGAAAAGCACCGTTGTTAATGTTAAGTCTTTATTAACTCCTCCTCTACTCTGCCATCTAACAACGCTTTCAACTAAGATTTTTTCACTACCTCGGGAGATTACTTTTACCTCACGACGAAAATTACCATTAATATACTCATCAGGATCGCCGCAATATTCAAATCTGCTCTCTGTGCCCGTAAGACAGAGATAACGCCTAGAATTATAATTATTAAACCTTCTTAGCGGTAAAAGCTCATCTGGCTTGGTTGCGTCTACTTCCCAACTTCCTATAAGTCTATTTCGCCAATTAGGAATAGAACAAGAACCGCTTTCAATACAAAGTATATTGTTTTCTTTTTTGTTTATTAATAATTCCATGCCCTCTTGAGCAATTTTAGCCGCCGTATACCTTTGCTTAGCCATTTCAAAAGAACGCAAGCTAGCTACCATCAGACTAACAAGAGCGCCAAAGACTATAACAAGAACCGAAATAGCCACCAAAGTTTCTAACAGAGTAAACCCTGAATTATTTTTATTTTTTTGTCTCTTGGGTTTCATAAAATTATTTTTTTTATGGCAGACTGACCAGTGCTCCAAAAAATAATTGTCTTCTTAAACTTGCCGCTCCTATCAATTAGGTCTATTTCTAATTTACCGGCTGACAATAAATCACCCCTATCATCAGTAATCCACAAGGTTGGTTCAGGCCGAATATATTGTAAATAAACCTTATTTATAGACCCCCCACCAAGACCAATAGAAGGTATTAAACGAATTTCATCAATCCGAACACGAGAATCCAAAGTAATTGTTTTTACTAGTCCATTTTCTCCACTGCAGTCTGTTGAAGAAGGATTATAAGTAAAATTATCGTTTTCATCTATTGTCTCATCGTTATTATCGTCAATCAGGCAGTCAGCATAGATAATAATGCTTCCGGGCCAAGCCTTATCAAAATAAATGCCATAACTGGGAAAAAGATTGTTTTTAAATTCTTTGGCCGAAACTGAATTATGCCGTGTTTCTTTTATAATATCAAGAATCTGATTAGCGGCTGCCTCTATTCTGACCTTATTACCCAAAACGACGGTGTTTAAAACTACAATACCTAAAATAATAACAATCATACCAATGACCACAAGTAATTCTATTAAAGTAAGGCCGTTATCTTTATTATGGTCTATAAATTTTTGATCTGGCATATTCATTTTTTATCTTTCTGTTGTATTATATCACATCCATAACTAAAACTTCATCTATAGCTGTGGATAACTGAATGGTGAATCAATTTTTTAAAAACTCCTCTCAAAATTCTCTCCAGACCGGTTTTTTAGTGTCGATGTTTAATTGGATAGATTCTGTACGGGTAGGAATAATGGTGCTTGGAGCATCTCCATTTACTGTAATAGTATAACTTCCTTCTATTTCAGTACCAGCCGGCAAAAATACATCAAAACCCCAACCAGTAGCATAATTCGCCTGTTCTAAAGTAACAGTTTGAAAACCGCCTATAAATTCATAGGTAGCTCCTATAGCTGATAAAACGGGATCTAAAACAACGGATAAATTCACGCTTTCCGCAAATCCTTCAATAGGCACTACGGTCACGGTAGAAACTGAAGATTTTGTTACTCCTTCTCCAGTGATCTTAGCGGAAATCGGAGTGGTGGCGTTTATGTAAAAATTGCGCACTTTTACAGTGACGGAATCTTGCGGCGGCGAAGGAAGCGGAGGCGTTCCAACGCAATCCAAATAGTATGTTTTAGAAGCATTAAGGCCGCCAGTATCTCTACCGCCGGGGTATTCTGAATTTGAGGTTCCTGTCCAACCATCAGGAGTCACCGTACAACTATCAACATTAGTTGAACTCCACCTAATATAAGCATTACTTCCATAATCAATAGTTACCGAATCTTCAAACCAATCTGTTCCGTTTTGAGAAACCTCTATTTTAGATGTTGCTTCAAGCAGTTCACCGGTCATATACCCGCCGGCGCCTAAAAACAAAGATGATTCGCCAGTGCCTTCATAATCAGAAGGCCCGCCAAGGTCTAATTCCGGCAATGACAAAGAAGCGAGCTGGAAAGCGAACCAAGTGTCTCCTTCATCTAAAAGAACTGGATTGATTTTACCGCAATCCGGATCGCAGGAGGAAAGACTATTATTAGTGTTGTCAATATATTCTGGAGACAAAATATCAAATTGGGGTTCTTCGCGTCCAAAAGAAGGATACCAAGTAGCGGTATCGCCAGAACTATAGGGGTAGGACTGCGGACTAATCATTTGTCCTCCAAAATTGTCTTTTAAGTTAGAAAATTCATTGGGCGGCGCGCCGCTCCCATGAGCAAAAAAGATATAATTTGGACGAGGACTTCCCGTAAAGATTGTCTCGCCATTCCCCATAATAAAAAGAGGGTTAAAAGCTCCGGCGTCTTGGGCGCTTAAAGCCGGAAAAGTAAAAATACTTGGCGTGAGTAATTTACTGTGGCCATAACTCGCTCCTTTAATCTGGAACTGGGCTTCGGGCAAAGATTCGTCTTTGTACGGCAGAATCAAAGCCGCGCCATTGTTCCCTCCGCTGTTTAAGTTAAAAGGGATTGAAAGAGGATTGATTTTATTTTGACCGATAAAAATATTATCAGTGGAAATAGTTCCTGAAAAATTAATGTCAAATTTTATATAGCCTTTGCTGATTTTTCCGTTAGATTTTTCTATTTTGAAGTTAATACCATCAACTCCGCCAGTGCCATTGACGCTCATGCTATTAATTAAAATTGTTTTTATATCACCTACGCAGGCCGTAACGTTATCACCCCCGGCAACGGGTGAATTATTTCCGTCTAAACAATCAATTGTCTCTCCTGCCTCCGGGTTATAAAAAGAAGCTTCAACGATTTTTATATTGCTGCTAAAATATGGAACTGAGATTTTCGTGCCGCTGTAATTTTTACTTGAAGGACCAAGCGTGGTTCTAAAATACCAATTTTTTTCGTTATTATCTTCTAAAATATAAACGCCGTAAGGCGAAGTTAAAAAAGCGGAGGTTAAAATACTTGAAGCGCCTAAAGTTCCTCTGTCTAAACCGCAATCCATATTAGTGATACTCAAATTCCAAGGTTGACCATCGTCCGGAACCCAAGTTTCAGGTATAGCCGCTTTGTAAACGTCAGCCGGCGCCACTGAAGTAACGGAAGAATCGCCCAAAAGCAAAGGAATACCGGTTAAATTATTGTCGTTTACCTTAATTGTTTCGCAATAACCGCCATTACCGCTCCAATAAAGCCAAATGTCTTTTTTATTATTGGCAGAAACTCCTGACGGCACAGTTAAACTAATACTCGCGCCCGTAGAAAGGTTTTTATTTTTAAAACGTTCGTTGGCGCTATCCCATTCGGCCATGCCGATACCCGCTGTTTTATAACTAATTTTATCTTTGGCGCCTGAAGGAATATTTGTAATGTCATTGCTCCAGGTAATGGGCAAAAAATGGTCAAGAGGAATTGGTGTTTTAACAGGAATTGATGACGCCTTCCAAGAAAGTGCGACTTTTGCCGTAAGGGTTCCTTCTCTAAGTTCTGCTTCGAATTTATGCCAACCGGCTTCTAAATATATTTTTCCTTCCTTATTCCCCCCTCCATTTATAAGCTCAATTTCATCAATTCGCAGCCAGAAACTATCATTAGCTCCATCGGAATAAAAAGTATAAACCTCATTATAATCAATCTTTAAAAGACCTTCCCATTCAATTTTAATATTATCAGAGGGCAATCCGTGTTGCGCAAAAAAATGAACAAGGTCATTATTATCATAAAAAGAAAAATAATTTACCGGATTATTGCTATTATCTCTAAAATCATCAAAAAATTCCTGCCCAATATAACACTCTTTATACCGTGTCGGATCATAAGAGAGCGTTCCGCATTTCGGTGCCGGATTATTGGGGTCAGATGTAAGATGACTGGCGTGACGATAAACAGCCAATAAACCGCCGGTAGTGTCAGCTGACGCTTTTTCAATCGGCAAAAAAGAAAACGGCTTATCCCAAGTAAAATTAGACTGGCTGAAAAACCAGCCGGCCGCGATTAAAAGGACGAGGGTGATCTGAAAAATATTTTTAAATTTATAAAAATTCATATCAATAAAAAACAATTATTTTAAACGCTCTAAAAATTTTATCTTTTTTGCTTTTTCTATAAAGCGCCTCAATATAATCTCCGGCTTTTAAATCAGTTAACTGAATATCCTTATAAGCCATTCTTACTCCTTCTATTTCCGGATCATAATCTTCGCTGTAATCTCTGAATGTTTTTTTAATAACAGTTTTATCGTCAATTAAAATAATTTTTTCTTCTTTAATCTCAATATATTTTTCGCCTTCATGAGCCCAATACTGGTCTATAATAACAATTTCATTTTCTTTAATTTCTTTGATAGTTCCGCTGACGCCGGGGAGTTCGTCTAAAGGAATCGGTTCCTCCCGGTATATAAAATACACGGCCGCGGAAAAAGCCACGATTAATAAAACAAGCAAAGCGATTATAATAAGAGTTTTATTCTCTAAAAATCCCGAGCCGGCACTGAATCTATTTAATTTCTCGTCTGATTTGAACACTTTTATTATTTTAACATTAAAGCGGTTAATATTCTATTCTTATGCCGCGCTCCACCACGCGCGGGCCGGTTGGGTTGCACGAAGCGTCTCCCCTGTTGCGGCCTACGGCTGTAATAAGAGTCTCGCCATCGTGCCTGCCTACATTTAAAAAAGCGCAGGAATTGTCTGAAAATAATAAACTAAAACTTGTGGTGGCCGCAGTGGGTGTCTTTTGAAGACCCCAGGCCGAGCTCGCAGTAATATCAACGCTGTTACAGTTGAGCGGGCTTGCCGGGTCAGGATCGATGTCAGAAGCGGGAAAAACCTCCTGTTGAATATCCCAATACAAAGCGCATTCAACGCCGGTGTCAACCGCGTAAAAAGCGCGCTGGGACTCTTGTAAGATATTAAAAATTATTAGTTCTCCCAACATAAGCTCTGAAACAAAAAAGCTGGCGGTTAATATAATAATCATAATGAAAAGAGCGAGAACTAAAGTAAATCCGTTTTGTTTTGTTCCAAATTGTAGTTTTGAATTTAACATTTTTACGGAATTCTTCGCTCGCCGGCGAACGGGCTTAAAAATGACGACAAAATCTTACTGCCAGTCAAAAAAATGTTCTTTTATTCTGACAACTTTATTTCCAAAAAGACCGCTCCATTCAACCTTTACCTCTACTTCTACTTCATAAGAATCAATGGGTCTTATATAAACGCATCTTTCAAAAGCCGTTGCGCTCCCGCTTTGATAATTATAAAGATTATTAGAATCATATAAAAGATTGCTATTACTGCAATCATCAATAAAGGCATTGCCGTCTGTATATTCAAAAATTGCGTCAACGCCGCAATCATTGCCATTATAACAAAGAGACATAGCGCTTGTTTTCCAATTATCCCATTCATTGCCAGCTAATAAATGCGTATCGCGGCTGTTTCTTATGTATTCCAATGCCTCGGAGGCCAGATAAAAAGCCACCGTCTGCTGTTTAAAATAACTGGCAGTTCTTAAACTCTGGCTGGCTAAAGTTGTGGCTCCCGTTATGGCGATAACCAAAATAGCAATGGCGATCAAAGCTTCCATTAAAGTAAATCCTTTTTGATAATTTTTTAATTTACTGAACATATATTTCCCCGATTTTCTTAAATATAACAGATTTTGTTTTATTATTGGGAGATTGTAATTCTATCCTAATATCATCAAAATCTTTGGGGGGCGAGTTGCCCGTTAGATAAATTATTGGGTCGGGTCTTAAAAAAACAATGTCTAAACTACTTATAGAACAATCACCGGGCGGATTTGAAATCTCGTCTCCGCACAACTCCTGAATTTTAATGGAATTTTTAAAAAGATATTCTTTTATTTTTTCATTGGCCGAATCAGTATAGATTTTATCGCCATCATCGGCTAAAGAAGTATATTTATCGCCAAAAAAAGTATATTTATCATCGTTTGTTATTATATTAAAATTAATCCCATGAGCGGGAAATTTTGCCGAGCCGGAAGGAAATTCTTTGACGGCCATGGCAAAAACTTGAGTTTCTATTAAAGCAGAGGTTAAATTCTGGGCTTCCCGCCTTAGGGTAAATTCCTCTTGAATGCCGCGATAATTAAGCAAAGCTACGATCGTAATAATAATGATAATTACAATAACAACTAAAAGTTCTAAGAGGGTGAACCCGGCACTGGAATTATATTTTTTAAATTCATCCACCATGAATATTATGGCATTATGAATCAAGAGAGCGTTGAGAAACTGTTGTCTGAAGATTAAAAGTTGATTTAGTTTTTCCAGCGTCTGCCTCCACCTCAGCTGTTATTGTCACTTTTGGCTGTTCTTGATCGGCAGCACCATTACCGGTTCCGGTCACATAAAAAGTGAGACTTTTAAAAGTCAGGTCAGATTCAGACGAAGAAACATAATAGGTGGAACCCCCAACGGATTTTTGCAGTCTGCCGCTACTACCGCCACTAAGTTTATAAACAACTACGGCGCCGTCGTCGTTTCTGAAAGTTAAATAATTTTTACCGGAACCGAAATCGCAGTCCTGCGGGCCAAGAACGCCTTCTGTTCCGCCGCAAGTATACAAAGTCCCCATTCTAATTTCTTTTGTCATATATTCCATTGTAAATCTAATATTATCTTGAGCCACTCTTAAAGAGCTGGCTTTTCTCTGGGCGTTTAAAACGGTTAAAAAGGCGCCGGTGCCTATTAAAACCACGAACACAAAAACAGCCACTGCCACCATTAATTCCAGTAGGGTAAAACCTTTGCTGTCGTCTTGAATTTTTGCTATAGACATTCCCTAAAAAAATTAAACAAAAGTCAACCTCAATCAATTATATCATTTATCAGAGGTATTGTCTTTTAAGGGCTGTGGATAAGTTCTGGTTCCTTTCATTCTAATTTTCCCTCCTTATTCCCGTTCAGTCAGTTTAACCTGAATTGTTTTTTCTTCGCCTTTGTGTAAAATTTTAAGAGTAACCGAGTCCCCCACCTGGCGTTTTTGAATCAGTTTGGCCAGAGAATTTTCCTGCGTAATTTTTTCTCCGTCAAATTCCAGAATAATGTCATTTTCTAAAAGACCGGCTTTATCAGCCGGACTGCCCGGCATTACCGCCACATCTTCCGGATTCTCTCCGCGGCTAATCAAAGCGCCGTAATCAACCGATAAATTGTTGCTCCTCTGAATCTCTTTATTGATTAAAATATAGCGCACGCCTAAAAACGGGTAGCTGATTCTACCTTTAGCTTTAACCTGTTCCAAGTCTCTCTTTACTTTATTTATCGGCAGAGAAAAACCGATATTTTCCGCGCCTTGAGCCATAGCCACATTAATCCCAATCACCTCGCCCCTAAGATTTAAGAGCGGGCCGCCGGAATTACCCGGGTTAATGGCCGCGTCTGTCTGAATAACCTCGGAAAGCTCTTCACTTTGACCAAGGCCGCTTGAAGCGGTAATTGAACGCTTCAAGCCGGAAATTACCCCGACGCTCACCGTGTTTCTAAACTCGCCCAAAGAATTGCCAATAGCAATGGCGGTCTGGCCGATTTGAATATTATCAGAATCGCCTATTTTTAAAGTCGGCAGATTTTTTTTCTCAATTTTTAGAATCGCGATGTCTTCCACCGGGTCGCGGGCTAAAACTTTAGCGGAAATCTTTTCGCCTTCGTTGGTTAAAACCGTATAATCCGCTGATTCGCCTGAAACCACATGTTTATTGGTGATAATTAACCCGTCTGAAGAAACAATAAAGCCGGTGCCGCCGCCGATTTCTCTTTTTTCAGTCCCCTTTTCTCTGTATTGAGGAATTTGAAACGGAGAAAAGAAATCATCGCCGAAAAATCTTCTGAAAAAATCATCTTTGCCAAAAGGACTTTGTTCTTCGTAATATTTTTCTAAAACCGGCAAATCTTTACTGACAATTACGCTGACCACGGCCGGCGAAGCAATCTTGACCGCTTCAACCACTGCTTCTTCCTGCTTTTCTATTTTTACCGCTGAACTTTCTTTATCAAATCCTGATTGCTCAATTTTCTCCGGTTGAGCTCCAAGCCACTGACTGGCCAAACCCCCGGCGATAAAACCCACGATTGATGAAATTAAAAAACTCACAATAATCACTTTATTTAATTCCTGAAGTTGTTTTTTAAAGTTTTTCATGATTTGTATTTTTTAAATTAATCCCCTTGTCCTCTAATAATCTCTTTTATTTTTTCCGGGTCCGGCATTTGATTGAAATAAAACTTGGCTTGGGCGCCGGCGCTTTGGACTTCAATATTGCCAAAACCCAAAAACTCGGCTACCGGCCCGAAAACCTTTACGGAAATATCCTGAATCTTTTCTAATTCCAATTCATTGACCGTATGCCTGAAAAAGCCAAGCTGTTTATTTTCAATTATTCTTTTATCGGTGATTATAAGGGTATTAAGAGAATAAATCATAACAGAATAAAATGCCATATTCCACAAAATAAGAAAATAGACCGAGACAAAAAACCAGTAAACGGAAGGATTATTCCCATAAAATTCTGAGGAATTTATTGAAAAATAAAGCGCGAAAGGCAGAACCGCAAGAATTAAAGAGAAAAAAAGAGGGACAAAAATGGCAAACCAGTGTTTTCTGGTTAAAAAAACTACTTTTTCACCCGGCAATTGACCCTCAAAACTGTTTTCTGAAATAGTGAATATAGACATAATTTATATTCCCGAATCTATTGATATAATGCCCGACCATTCAACTTGGCTGTAAGCGAACACAGCGATGACAAATAAAATAAAAGAGCCGATAAAAAATATAAAAGCAATTTTCTTGGGCCCGGTTCCAACGCCAAATCTGATAAAATGATAAATAGTGGCAAAGGTATACCACAAATAAACGATAAAAACCAAAGCGAATATTAAAAGACTTGTTTTATTTATAAAACTTTATCTAAATTACCATGCCTCCGCTTTTTTGCGCATGATTGTAATACTTTCGAAGCACGAAATTATAATCCCAATTCTTTTATTACCTCTTCCGCGGAATTATAGGTCCGTTCAGAAAGTTTTTGGGCAAATTCCTCTTTATCTTCGGGAGAAAAATCGGAAAGCTCATTACAAGAAGCCACTAAATCAGCTTTATCAGCTGGATATTCCTGATGATTCTTTAAATGGTCTATAGTGTTTTGAATATTTTGCATTATTAATCACCTCCTTTCTGTTTTTTAATTCTAATTGGCCGTCTATACTGAATAAAATCCGACCTGCCCATCCGAAGCATTGGCGAAGGCGGGACTTTTTTCCGAGAAAATCCCAATTCTTGGTTGTATTATAAAAAGAGAAACCAGTATCAATAAACCAAAAATCTTATTCTCAACAAGAAAAACTTGGCTAAAGTTTTTTAAAAACGCTATCAGGTAATTCCACATAAAAAATTTTACTGGGGAGGCAGGATTCGAACCTGCGATCATAGGTCCAGAGCCTATTGCCTTACCGCTTGGCTACTCCCCATTACGAGACCTATGAAAAAGTCTTTTATGTCATTCCTGTGAAAACAGGAATCCAGTAAATAAGCTAATTTTATTCTACTGGATTCCGCATCAAGTGCGGAATGACAAGATTTTTTAAGAGTCTTATTAGGCCTTCTTTAAGTATCTTCGGATGGCCACGAAACTGCTGACGACGCCCAAAGAAACGCCAACGGCAATTTGGATTAAGAAAATCTGCCAGAAGTTTACTTTAAAAAAGTAAAAGAGGTCAGAACCCGGCAGATAAGTGGTAATTTTAGGAGAAATAAACCAGACAAGCGGATAAAAAATAATCAAAATAATAATAACCGCGGAAACGCCGTAAAGAGCGCCTTCAACCACAAACGGGCCGCGAATAAACCAGTTGCTCGCGCCAACCAGCTTCATTACATTCACCTCTTCCCTGGAACTGTAAATAGCCAAGCGGATAGTATGAAATGTAACAAGAATCGCCACCAAAGCCAAGGCAATGGATACGACCACGCCGCTTCTCTGAATGGCGCCGGTGATTGAAGACAACCGGTTGATTATGGTCTGATTCTGCCGGTAATTAATCTTATCAATGTCTTTCTGATGTTTTGAACTGGTTAAAAAATTGACAATCTGCTCGTATTGAGAAGCGGTTTGCGCCTTAATGTTTAAACTGGCTTCCAAAGGATTGTCATTTAACTCATCCAAGCTCTGCATTAAAAGGGAGTTTTCTTTGTGCTTTTCCTTGAAATTTTTAAGCGCTTCCTCTCTTGAAACATACTCCACGCTTTGGACTTCGTTTAAAGCGATTAAACTTTCTCTGGCTTCTAAAACTTCTTCCTCTGAAACGTTTAATTTAAAATAGACGCTCACGTCAATTTTATCCCGCAGGGTTTCTACCAAAGCGCTGGTTAAAACATTGACCAAAAGCAAACTGGTGGTGACAAAAATAGTCAAGCTCATTACGCTGATGGCCGCGCCTGAAAGCCATCTGTTTCGCCAGAAATTAATCCAGCCGGATCTGATGATGCGAGATAATTTTGTCAGCATAAATTAAAAATTATAATATGTATCTTCCTTTTTCCTCATCTCTTATCAGTCTTCCTTTTTCCAAGGTAATAACTCGTCTTTCTATATTATTTATCACATCGCGATCGTGCGTTGCCAAAATAACCGTGGTGCCTAATTCGTTGATTTTCAGCAAGAGCCGAATAATGTCCCAAGTGTGAATTAAGTCCAAATTCCCGGTCGGCTCATCAGCCATTAGAGTTTCCGGCCGATGGGCCAGGGCCCGGCCAATGGCCACCCTTTGCTTTTCCCCGCCTGAAAGCTGGTCCGGAAAATGATGAGCCCTGTTTGAAAGACCGACTAATCTTAAAATCAGAGGCACATCTTCTTCAATGTCTTTATTGGAGCGGCCCCCGGCTTCCATGGCAAAGGCAATATTCTCATAAGCGGTTTTATTGGACAGTAATTTAAAATCCTGAAAAATAGCCCCGATTTTTCGCCGCAGTTGCGGCACTTCTTTATGCCGCATCTGGCTAATATCCTGTTCCTGCCAAAAAATCTGGCCTTCGCTTGGCAGTTCTTCCCTGATTAAGAGACGCAATAAAGTGGACTTCCCGGCTCCTGAAGGACCGGCCAAAGAAATAAATTCTTTTGGCTGAATAACAAGATTGATATTTTCCAAAGCAACGCAGTCAATTGGATAAATTTTTGAAACGTTTTTAAATTCTATCATTTGATTTGATGAATTTATCTAAATTTCCGTCTAAAACTTTGTCAGGATCGGATACTTTAACGCCGGTTCGGTGATCTTTGACCATTTTGTAAGGATGAAGCACATAGGAACGAATCTGGCTTCCCCATTCAGGCGACGGATGCTCGCCCCGCAGTCTTTCTCTCTCTTCTTCTTTTTGTAAAGAAAGATATTTATGAAGTTTGGTATAAAGCAGTTTTAAGGCCTTTTTTTTATTTTCGCCCTGAAGTCTTTCTGACTGACAAGCGGCCACAAGACCAGTTGGCAGATGAGTCAAACGAACCGCGGTTTCAGTCACGTTAACATATTGTCCGCCCGGACCCGAGGAACGGTAAGTGTCTATCCTTAAATCTTCCGGCCTGATTTTCGCTTCCGCTTCTTCAATTTCCGGCAAAACTTCCACTAAAGCAAAAGAAGTGTGCCGCAGTTTAGCTGAATTAAAAGGAGAAATTCTGACCAGCCGATGAACCCCTGATTCTCCTTTTAGAGTTCCGTAAGCCCCGCACCTTTTGGGGATCGCGCTTTGCGCAAAAACTTTTTTATCACCAAAAGGTGCGGGGTAAGCGGAAGGAGCTTTTATTTCCATTGTCGCGCTTTTAATCCCAGCTTCTTTGCCGGAGCGAATCTGAAGCACTTGGGCCAGCCAATTCTTATTTTTAACATATTTTAGATACATTCGCAAGAGCATTTCAGCCCAGTCTTGAGCGTCAGTTCCTCCGGCTCCGGCGTAAATTGACAAAATAGCGTTTTTGCCGTCGTATTGATTGTCAAGACCCCCTCCAGTCTTTTTAAAAAATTCGGTCATTCTTCTTAATTTAACATATTTCCGGTCAAAAGAAAATAGGCATTTTTCTTGCCTATTTAAAATCCCTTTATTTTCATTAATCTTCAATAATAAGCGCACCGGTCATTGTTTGATGGCCGGCGCCGCAAAAAACACTGCATTTAAACGGAAATCTTCCTGATTTGGAAGCAAGAAATTCAGCTTTTTCCGTTTTACCCGGCTTTAAATCAATGCTTACATTAAACTCCGGTAAAGAAAAGCCGTGATTAACGTCAATGCTTTTTATGTTAAGTATGACTTTCGTTCCCTTTTTTACTTTAATCGGATTAGGACTAAATTCCCATTGTTTGGCTGTCAAATCAATGGTTTTTGTTGTCATTTCGTCCCTCGGGGTATCTTCTTCTCCTTTGAAATTTCTTAAAGAATCGGTTGTCGTCTCCGACCCGGGAGAATCTAATCTGGTTTTGAGTTCGTTGTTTTCTTTTTCCCGACAGTCAAGATCCCTCTGCCACCCTTCGGCTAAACAGGAATTTTTAAAGACGCGGCATTCTTTTGTCTTGATGTTTCTGGCCGGCGTAAGCACTTGAGCGCAGATAATTCCCTCTCCTTGTTTTGGTCTTATTGGTTCCGGCATTTTCTCAATAAGCTCTTCCCTTTCATCCAGACGCTTAAATCTTAATATGTCTTTTACCCTTTCCAGCCGGTCTTTTAAAATTTCTCTTTGTCTTTCAATTGTTTCTTCTATTAATTCTTCGCCTTCTTCTAATCTGTCAAGAAAATGCTCAAGCTTTTTAATAATTTTTTTCGCGATTTCAAAATGCCGCCAAGCTTCTCTAAAATCAGATTCACTTAAAAGACTCTCCACTTTATTGATTTCTTCTTCGGCTTCTCTAAATAATCTTTTAATTTCCTCGGGTATTGCTTGACCAAGCGATTCTATTTTCCCTTTAATTTCAGCCAAGTCTTCTTTAAGCCCGAGGATTTTTTCCGGCAATTCTTTATATCCTTTTAAAACTCTTTCTAAAATATTTTGGGCGTTTCTGACATTTTTTAAAGCGGCCATGGCCTGACCAAAAGCCCGACCGATTTTTTCTTCTCCCAAAGCCGCTTTACCGTTTTCTAAATGTTTTTTACCGTTGGTTAACAAACTATCAACACTCGCCGGCACAGAAACTCCGTCTGCTTTAAGCTGATTTATTTTTTCTTCAATGGCTGAAATTTTTTCTTCAACTTCCTTGATTATCTCAAGAACCCGCGCTTTTAAATCAAGCCGGTCTTCGTGGATTTCTTCTAAAACTTCTTCAGTAGTCGTTGAATGAAGCCGCAGTTCCTGTCTGGTTTGAAGAATGGATTTAATCGCCTCTTTTTTAATTTCTCTGATATTTTCCCGAACTTCTTTTAAATTATCGTTTGATTCCAGTTCTAAAATTTCGTTTTCCAGCGCCTCTAATTTTTTTTCAATAATATTTTCCAGCCGTTCTTTTAGGGCTTCGTCTTCAATCTCTTCAATTCTTTCCTTGCGGCGCTCCAGCTGCTCTTTTAGTTTGGTTAAGTTATTCTCAATAATCAGACGAGCTTTCTCCTCGGAAATAAATCCTTTTTCTTTTTGTTTTAATAAAATCTCTCTCCTTTTTTCCGCCTGCTCATAAACATTTTCCAAGGCCTTTTCTATTTTGTCTTTTGCCTCATCCGACGCTTTTTCCATCGCTCTTTCTAAAACCTCGTGTCTTTTAAGGGAAAAACTGTTCAAAATCTCCATCAGGCGCGAAATGTCTTTATTTTTTCCGTCTAAACTTTCCGTTTCGTTATTAACTTTCTCAACTATTTCCTGAATCTTCTCTTCTAATTTTTCAATAATATCCGTTTGCTCCGGAGTTTTCTCTGAAACTTCGTTTAATTCAGCCAGTCTTTCTTCGGCGATTCCCGCTCTCACCTCGGCTTTTCTAACCGCGTTAAAAGTAAAAATATTTAATTTAACCCAGTCGCCAAAGCGGTCCAGAAAATAATAAGAGCTTTGAGGCGTCAGGCCGGCATCCGGCAAATCCTCAAGCTCCGCGGCTTTTACAGAAACAAAATTAGCCGATAAGACAAGGATAGATAAAAAAGTTAAAATAATGTATTTGTGTTTCATATACTATTATTTTAATCCTTTAAATTTTCTTGTCAAATGTGGAAAAATGAGTTTTAAAAAATTTACTACTTTGGCGGAAATTCTTTTTCTAAAAAAAAGCGCCTTGCGGATTGATTCGTTTATCACGAACTCAACAAGGCGCTGGTTGGCGAGCCGTGGCTCGCGCTACTTTTCCTCTTCGGGCTTCTGGGTGAACTCCATGTTAATGATGATACCCTTGACCGCGAGAGGTTGGTTGGAAACATGGACGATCTGGCCGCCGGAGACATAGTGCTGATGGTACACGCCCTTTGTGTCCCACCAGTAAAGATATTCCGAGGACGAGCCGTAGGTACCGTCGTCCTGAAGCACCTCCTGCGTGATCATCGTGTTGTTGTTGAAGTCCACGCCGAATCCTTGCGAAGTACCGCCCCAGTTGTTCACGACTGTTGTGGGCGTAAGACGTTTTCCTCCGCTCGTTACCTTGCCGCGTACAGTCGAGTAGATGATGACCTGCCCGCTGTAGGCTGAGATAACGTAGAAATGCTTCACTGAACCTGGCTTGTTGTCCTCGACAAGGCGTTCGCGTATGTTGCGTTGCTCCGCCGTCAATCCATCCGGTCCCGTGGGGACCTTCACTTCCGCCTTGCCAACGCCCGAAGCGGATTGCGGCGGAGGTGTGCACCCGGCGAAAAAACCGAGCATGACGACCGAGACGAGAACTGCGAGTGTCTTCTTCATCTTCGTTTCTCCTTTCGTTTCCGGGTTACTGGGTGGTGTACGGCTTGAACTCACGGAGAAGCGGTTGTTCCGCGCCCTTCGGGAGCTCGCCGACATTGGTAAAGCGCCAATTGAATTTGACCATCTGCGCGTTGTATTCGGCGGCGAGCGAGTTGTAGCTCGCTTTCACGCCAGCAACTTCCGACGACCAGACGTTGTACTGCTCGCGGTCTTCGCGCGGCCACTTCTGGCGAACGAGGTCCTTGTAGGTCCCGTTCATCGCCGTCATGCGTCCGTCGTAGACCGCGATGTCCGCCTGCTTCTTTTCGAGCTGGGCGGCCGCGTCCTTGAACCACTCGTACTTCTCGAGCATCGCGCGAGGCCCGAATTCCTCCTGGGTGACTCTCGCCGTCTCACCGAACCAGCCGAGGCCGTATCCGATGACCGAGATAAGGACACCGAACACAAATATGGAGAGTATTACCTTAACAGCAATCGCCATCGGACCGCGCTCCGCGGCTCTCTTATAATCCTGCCATTTCTGTCCCATTCTTCCTTCCTCCTTTAAAATAAAAAAGTTTAATATAAATATACAAACCACCAAAGCCAAAAATTTTCACCTCCTTTTGGGCTTCAAAATATAAGTTTTTAAAAGATCAAATTTTCACAAATTTGCTTTTGAAGCGCAACACCTCATAATTAACATATATGAGGTACAAACGCTTCACGCAGAATGAACGAAATGAGCTCGCCATCCTACTGAAGAAGGGCTATTCCCAAAGAGACATTAGTCATGCTCTTTTAAGAAGTCCGTCTTCAGTAAGACGTGAGATCAAACGCAATTCCACTAACGGAGTCTATAATCCAAAGAAAGCCAGCCACAAGGCGCATGTGAACAGAAAATATTCTAAATACCAAGGCATGAAAATTAGAAGGGATATAGAGGTTGAAAATTATATTCGGAAAAAACTTAAGCTTTCATGGTCGCCGGAATCTATTGCCGGCAGAATGAAATTAGATATCGGAAAATCTGTCCACTACACGGTCATTTACAAATATCTTTACGGTCAATACGGTCAGGATATGCGCGGATATCTCAGATACAAGCAATATGGAAGAAAGAAAAGGACAAACGTTAAACGGACAAAAGAAATTATCAAAAACCGCGTATTTATTGATAAAAGGCCGAGGGTTATTGCCGAACGAAGGAGATACGGCGACTTTGAGACCGATACTATGGGCTATCCTAAATGGGCCAAGGAAACTTTAGCCGCCGCTATTGAAAGGAAATCCAGATTCATTCTGAGTAAAAAAATATCTCGGTTAAAGAACGCGATGGAAGGATTCAAAGACATTTTTCAATCTCTTCCAGTCCAATCCCTAACGTTTGATAGCGGCCCGGAAAACGCGAGATACAAAGAACTGGGAATTAAAACTTTCTTCTGTCATCCTTATTCCGCTTGGGAAAAAGGAGCGGTTGAAAATGCGTTTAAACTTATTCGGGAATATATTCCCAAGAAAAGACCTTTGGAAAATTACACTGACGAGGAAATATCCGCTATCATTGATACCATTAACGGCCGACCGAGAAAATGCCTTAATTGGTTAACTCCCAAAGAGGTATTCTATGCTAATTTTTTAAATAGCGGGTGTTGCGCTTCGGGGTAAAACGTACTATTTTTAAACTTAACAGAGATATATCATACCATAATATATTTGTCAAATAAAACATGATAAAATTATAAAGCCAGCAGAGGGATTTGAACCCCCGACCTACTCTTTACGAAAGAGTTGCTCTACCGCTGAGCTATGCTGGCAAAATTCCCTACTTAGACCAACGGATTAATTTTAAAAACAGATTTTCCAAACCCCAGAGTCGTTCAACGCGAAGACTGGCGAACATTATCAACGCTAAAGCATAAATAATATGCTCGTCAACTAAAAATGAATGGCCGACATAAGGAAATTCAAGAATCGGAAAATAATAAAGAAGCATTAAAACAGCGCCTAAAACGGAACTCATCCGGACAAAAATACCGAGAATCAGCGAAACGCCCAAAAGAGTCAGCCCCCATTCATTGATAAAGTTGATTATCGGCAAAATATCCGACCCAACCAGCCATTGATAAAACCCGGTAAAAGTTTTTGCTCCCTTAAGATAGCCGGCCGCGGACCATTTAGGGTCTAAAACTTTGGTAATGCCGGCGTAAAAGAAAAGCCAGCCCATTGAGATGCGAAGCAGAAATAAAGATATTTTTTGAAATTGACTCATAGTTATTCTATTTATCGTAAGTTATTTTCGACCTTTTGAAAAACCTTAATCATTGAAACAAATAGGACATGATTCCCAAAGTATTTTCCCTGTTCTAAAAGCCAAAAGCGCTTTTTTAAATGAAAGAATAGATAAAAAATACCGCAAATCGGCCAAACGGCGAACCAGCCAGCCGAATCTTCCGTAAAACCTCAAAGGGCCGATTAAAACAGCGGCCCAGCTTGGCCCGACTGGTATGGCGTAAGCGGGCTTTTTATCTTTATAGGGAAAAAACGATTGGGAGCGAATTTTACGGCTGATTATTTTAGCCGCGTAGCGGCCGTTATGAATAGCGGTTTGGGCCATTCCCGAATAAGTCGTAGCGGCCGCGTCGCCGATGATAAAAATATCATTAAATTCTTCCGCTTCCAAGAATTCATTTACTTTTACCCGCCCATTTTGGTCAAAATCCAATCCTTTGATTTGCGTATAAAGATAATTAGGCCGCGTTCCGGCTGTCCAGATAACGGTTTTTGTTTTCAGCTCCATATCTTTTAAAAAAACTTCTTCAACTTCTTCTTTAACCACTTTTCTGTTAAGGAAAACATTCACGCCCAATTCGCGCAAGCGGCTCTCAACTTTCTCTGAGATATTTTTTAAAAGAGCCGGCAAAAGCCGCGAGGCGGCCTCAATAATATCAATGGTTATCAAAGAAGGGTCTAAATTATGATTTTTGGCCATTCTCTTTGTATAAACGGCCAATTCGCCGGCCAGCTCCACTCCGGTCGCTCCGCCGCCCACTATGACAATGTGAGCCGCTTTGACTTTTTCTTCAAGATCGGCTTTTTCATAAAAAGTGAATAATTCGTGAAAATGTTTTTTAAGCAGGAGCGCCTCGCGAATAGACTTAAACCCGAATGACAATTCTTTTAATCCCGGTATGTCAAAATAAGCGGTTTCGCTTCCCATGGCTAAAACAAGAAAATCAAAAGAATAACGGGAGCCGCTTTTTCCTTTTAATATTTTCTCTTTTAAGTCAAATTCAGTAATAAAATCTTCAAGCACTTCTATTTCCTTGTTTTTAAAAATTTCTTCAAGGGGGATACAAACTTCCAGAGGAGAGCGGCCGGTAACGGCCCGATAAAGAGTGGGGTTGTATTCAAAATGAGGTTTATCGCTTATAAGAATTATTCTCGTCTTGGGCGGTTTTTGAGCGATTAAATCCAGAGCGCATCTGACTCCGCCAAACCCGGCGCCGACAATAATAATTTTTTTGTCTCTTAGAGATTTCTTCATTTTTCTATGGCCGGGCCGTCAACATAGGAATCTCTTTCGACTTGATTTACTTGATGGACCGCGTCCCAATCAAGTCCTTGTTCAATAAAAACCTCGGCTGTTTTTATCCACAAACGCTGGCCAGCGTCGCCCTCCGGAATAAGCTTGTAAACTTTATAATCGTTAGCGGCCCTGACCAAATCAGAGATCGCGAATGAATCAACTATAGATTCGTCAATGTCTTTTATGTTACCCCATTTAAGATGGCCGTAACTATCAAATACGGACGGACTTAAAATCAGCCGCTTAAATTTTTTAGAGCCGACATATTTAACGATATAAACGTCAATATCGCCAACAGCGCGAATCAGGTCTCCTTCAAAAATAGAGACGTTAAGAAAAGGAATTTGAGAAGGAGGAAGAGAAGGCAGGGATTCGGCGGCCAAGGCGCGAAAAGCAGTAAACTTATCTTGGCCAAAGCCAGAACTGCCATAACCTATAATTATCAATCCGATTATTAAAAATATCTTTTTGTTGTTCATTATAATATAGAATTTATTCTATTATTTGCCCAGCATTATACAAATTTCGGTCAATCTGATTTATCTGATAAATTGAATCCCAATCAAACCCCAGGCGGTTAAAAGTGTCTGCCGTGGCAACTAAACGTTTCTGCCCCGTGTCACCGGATGGATAGAGTTTATAAACTTTGAAATCATTAACAGCCCTGACTAAATCAGAGGTCGTGAATGAATCAACCGTTGACCTGTCAATATCTTTAATGTTGCTCCACCTTAGGTGGCCGTAGCTATTAAATGCGCTTGGACTTAAAATTAAACGTTTGAATTTCTTGGCGCCGACATACTTAACAATCCAAACATCAATATCTCCTTTAGCGCGAATCAAAGCGCCTTCGGATAAATTAGGAGTGGCAGCAGTGATATCTGGACCAAATGGATATTTATCAAGATCAGTTTGAGAGATAATTATTTCAGAATTCGGTTTAAGCCCATAAGCAAGAAATGCCTCTGTATTAGTTATCCATCTTTTCTTGTTGCTTTCAATAAGATAAATCTTGTCGCTGGAGGAAGTTTTAACGATAGCGCCATTAGGATACGGAAATATAACCGGAACCGGAGATAGTACCCGGATAGAATTAATATCCCATGTATTGCTATAATAACTATTCTTACTGCCAAAAACCCTAACATTCATTCCGGATTTTAAATCTTTATAAGTAAGCTGAACATCGTTTGAATCATTAATGGAAGCGTTAGCCGCAATAAATAAAATCTTAACCCCGTCATCTGTATTAATCGCGTAATTTGTAGTGTATCCAATTTGCGAAAAATTTGTATCAAGGAAGCCGGTTAAGCTATCCTGAATCGCAACAGAACCGCTATAGGCCGTAAGGCCCGAAATTATCGGAGTAATAGTATTACTAAACCCAAAAGAAGTTATCGCGAATTTAAAGCCGCTTGGAGTTGCGGACGATGAAATATTAGTCTTGAGCTGAATAACTTTTGTAGTTCCGGCCGGAATAAACAATATCCCGTTGTTAAATACGCCTGATTCGTATACGCTCGGCGAGGTATTATCAGATTCATTTCCTCCAAATCCGAAAATATGATTTTCCGCGCCTGAAGTAATGTCATAAATATCAAGTTGTTTAAAATTTCCTTTCCGGGTATCAGCCGATATTACAAACTTATTTATTATCACGTCTCCTCCAGTTGCTGAAATTTTGAATCTGCCAACAACTACATTTGATTGCCCAGGGCTAAATGTTGCGCCTACAAACGAAGGATCGCCAGACACATTAACCTGCGCCGCTGTTTTGACTGACGTATAATTTGGGCATGTTCCGGCCGAGTCCAATCTTTTTGACGAAAGGTTATTTATAATATAAATCTTGTTATCTTGATATCTAATATCGGCGATAATAAAACCATATTGCTGATAATACGCTCCGGTCGTACCGATGCTTGGCTGAAATTTAGGAGATGTGCCGTCTGGCGGAACAAACGCGTAAATAGACGTGCTGTCTTTTGATATGCTTATAGCGCTAGCCGGAATAGTATACGATTTTCCGTTTAAATTAATTTTTGCTTCAGAAACTGAAACAGCATTATCTACCGAAAACGCAACGCAACCGCCGCTCACAATGCCGTTGACAAGCGATTCCTTGATGCCGAATGGCGCATCGCTTAAATCAATATGATTCAAACCTGCGGATGGGTCATACTCTTCAACCTCTATTTTATATGAACCATCAGCCAAAGAATTCGGAATGGTCCATAAAAACTCACCGGAAAAGGAATTAATTAAGACGTTAGTCGGACCATATAAAAGTAAATCCTTGCCGGGCGCGGCAGAACTACCTATTAAATAACTATCCGGGCCCAATAAGTGGATTGATAGTTGAATTGTTTTTCCTAAGGTTTCACTTGGATGATTCCATGTAATTTTATGCGTTTCAGCAATATTCCAAGTTTCGCCGCCATTAGGCGAAATTATCTGAGGCACACCTCCTCCCGCAAGAACCAGCTGAATTTTAATAAAAAGCGCCGCGCTGATTGCCAGCCATATTGCTAAAAATAATTTTCTTTTATTCATCTGTGTTTGAATCAAAATATTTGCGCAGCGCTTGAAATGTTTTTAAACGACGCGCAAATAATGATTGATCGGCTTTATATTACATTGCGAGAAAAAATCAAAAATTCTATTGAAAATGGACGCAAAAAATTTAATCTCAAAGCGAGAGAGGGGAATCGAACCCCCATTTGTTCCTTGGGAAGGAACTGTTCTGCCGCTAAACTACTCTCGCGCAAAAAAATACTCCCACCATTTCCACCAATTCGGCGTTTCTGATTCTGTCTGGTTTGTTTTGACTAAAGACGGATTAAGCCCGGCAATTCCTTCATTAAAATCTCTGTCTTGATTATTATCGGCTAATGAATCTTCTTGAAAAGGAGCTTCTTGGGCAGAACCGCTTTCCGGCACAATTACGACCTTCTCGCCCGGCTTGGTTAAATTTAATTTTAACCGAGCTTCTTTTTCCAAATAAGATTCGTCCTGAAAATATTCTATTAAATTATTAAGCTGCTGATTGCCGCCTTCCAGCTTTGAAATCTCCGCTTTTAAATTTTTAATCTCTTTGGTTAATTGATATTTGCGGTAACTTTCCCGGCCCGCGCCCAAAGCCAGCCAGATTAACGCCAGAATAACCAAAAAAAGAAAAACCTTGGAGCTAAGAAGTTTTCTGATGAAAATTTTATTGCTTTGATTAGACATCTTTGATATAATTATTTAAAACATGAAAGGGTCTACTCGTAATAAGATTTTCCGTTTGGCCTGGATAATTTTAGCCAGCTTGGTTGTGTTGAGCATGATTGTTTTTTTGTTTATTCCCCTTCTCTAAGACTAACAAAATCCGCTCATCTTCTCAAGGCCTTTAAAAATACTTCTTGAGAAAGAGAAACTTCGCCAAACTGCTTTAATCTTTTTTTGCCTTTTTTTTGTTTTTCCAAGAGTTTTCTTTTGCGCGTATAATCGCCGCCGTACAAGCCGGCGATTACGTCTTTTCTCAAAGACCTAATCGTTTCTCTGGCAATGATTTTGCCGCCAATAGCCGCCTGAATAGGAATGCTAAACTGATGAGGCGGAATCACTTCTTTTAGTCTTTTCACTAAAGCCCGGCCTTCCTGCTCGGCTTTTTGTTTTGGAATAATTTTAGAAAACGCTTCCACTTTTTCTCCGGCTATTAAAATATCCAATTTGACCAAATCAGCCGGCCGATAATCAATCAGCTCATAGGCCATGGAACCGTAGCCGGTAGTCGCGCCTTTTAAGCGGTCGTAAAAATCTATAATAATTTCTCCCAAAGGCGCTTCATAAGTCGCCAAAACTTTTTCCGGGCTAAGATATTGAGTATCTTTGTATTGCCCGTTTAATAAGCCCGAGGCCAGCTTCATCACCTGACCCAAGTATTGATTTGGGGTAATAATTTCCAACTTTACCCACGGCTCTTCCATTTTAGAGTTTTCTCCTTGAATCCGGCGGTACGAAACTGAAGGATTGGTAATAACTAAATTCAAGTCATATTCTCTTTTAAGCCGTTGGCTGATAATTTCTAAATGAAGAAGACCCAAGAAACCGCACTGAAATCCCCTGCCCAGGGCTTCTGAAGATTCCAGTTTAAACCCCGCACCTTTCAAAGATTGGTTATTAAATTGGCGCTCCGCGCCTATCTTTGAAAGGTGCGGGGTAAAAGTCAATGAAGAATCATTAAGTTTTAATTTATCCAAACCGTCTTTTAACAAATCAAAATCATCTCCTTCAATCGGATAAAAACCCGCAAAAATCATTGGCTTAGGTTCTTCGTATCCCAATAATGGTTCTATTTCAATAAATTTTGAATTTTGAATTTTGAATTTTGAATTTGTTATGGTATCCCCTACCCTGCACTTCTCAATCTCTTTTAAGCCCGTGGCTATGTATCCAATCTCTCCGGTTTTTAAAATATCCGTTGCCTTTAAAGCAGGATTAAAAATCCCCACTTCTACGACCTCGCTCTCCGCTTCTGAAGCCATCATTAAAATTTTCTCGCCTTTTTTAATCTGACCGTCAACAACCCTCACATAAGCAATAACGCCTTTATACGAGTCGTATTTAGAATCAAAAATCAAAGCCCGCAAAGGAACGATAGAACTGCCTTGAGGCGCCGGTATTTTTTCAATAATCGCTTCTAAAACCCGTTCAATATTCTCGCCGTTTTTGGCTGAAATTTTTAAAATTTCTATCCCCTGCCCTAAAATATTTTTTATTTCCTTCTCCGCTTCTTCTATTCGCGCGTTCGCTAAGTCAATCTTGTTAATTACCGGAATAATAACTAAATTTTGCTCTTGAGCCAAGTATAAATTAGCCAATGTCTGGGCCTGAATGCCCTGACTCGCGTCAACCAGTAAAATCGCTCCTTCTACCGCGGCCAAGCTCCGGGAAACTTCATAGGAAAAATCAACATGGCCCGGAGTATCAATCAGATTCAGAATGAATGTTTTTTTATATTCCAACCTCACCGGCTGAAGTTTAATCGTAATCCCCTTTTCCCTTTCCAAATCCATCATATCTAAAAACTGCTCCCGCATTTTTCTTTTTTCAATAGTCCCGGTTAATTCCAAAAGCCGGTCCGCCAATGTGGATTTACCATGATCAATATGTGAAATGATGCAAAAATTTCTGATGTTTTTTTGATAATCAGACATATGTTAAGGATTTTAACCTTTATTAAAACCCCATAATTTTCTCTGTAAAGTTATCATTTCCGGCGAACGCAGAAGAAAAGTTAAAATAAAATAAATTAAAAAGCCGGCTATGCCAGCCGATAAACCCTGAATAAAAATTCCTGAAGTAGTTTCTAAATTAACCAAAGGAGCCGTTAAAGATAAAATCCAATAAGAAACTAAGCCGGCTGTAAGTGAGCTGAAAATAATTTTAGCCAAAGAAGCAAAAATTCTTTTTTGGTCTAAGATTTCTGTTTCTTTTTGCAAAACAAAAAATTTCCTGACTTCCTTTTTTAGAAAAATCCAATAAAGACCGACTCTCGTAAGACCAGCCAAGGTAAACCCCAAAGCCAAACCAGCCACTGATAAATAACGGATTAAGATTAAACTGGCGCCGATGTTTACGCCGGTGGCCAAAAGCGCGATAAAAAACGGGGTTTTGGCGTTTTCCAAAGAAAAAAAAGAACGGGTAAGAAGCGAATCCAAACTTAAAGCAAAAAGGCCCAGAGAAAAATAAAAAAGGGACTGACTGGTCAGCTCAATTGCTGACCGGTTGAATTGATTAAAGCCGAAAAAGCCGTGGCCAAAAATTACTTCAATAATTTGAACTCTTAAAACCAAAAGCAAAGCGCTCATTGGAATAACCAGAAATAAAATCTGCCTTAGAGTATTTGAAAAATTTTCTGAAAAATTAGCCCAGTCTTTTTTGGCTCCAAATTGGGAAAGAGCGGGAAAAGCGGCCAAAGCAAAAGAAATACCGATCACGCCCCAAGGCAAACTCTGTAAATGATAAGCGAAAATAAAAATAGTAATACTTCCGGAAGCCAAAGTGGAGCCGATAATGGTCATAACGATTAAATCTAATTGAGCCGCGGCCAAGCTTAAAACGCGGGGAATCATCAGCCGTCCCAGCCGACGGATACCCTTATGAGTAAAATCAAAAACCCATCTGTATCTAAAACCGGACCAAATTACTGAAGGCGCCTGAATCAACATATGTAAAATCGCGCCTAAAATCACCCCGGCTCCCAATCCGTAAATTCCCCAAAAATTAACTAAAACCAAAGCGCCGAAAATAATGCCTAAATTATAAAAAATCGGCGCCAGAGAATAAATAAAAAACTTTTTTAAAGATTGAAGAATGCCGCCCAAAACCGCGCTCACGGCCAAAAAAATCGGGCTGATAAACATTAGCCGCGTTAAATTAACGGTTAAGGCGGTTTTTTCAGGGCTAAAACCCGGGGCGATTAAAGGCACTATAAAAGATGCGAATAAAATTAAAACTCCGGAGACAATAATAGTGCCGATTACTATAATATTTAAAACTCCGTTAGCCAGATACCAAACCTCTTTAGAATTTTCTTCTTTATTCAGATAATCGGTAAAAACAGGAATAAAACCGGCGGAAAGAGCGCCAACCACCAATAAGCCGTAAACTAAATCAGGAATCCTAAAAGCCGCGTTATAAATATCCATTACATCGCCGGCGCCGAATTTAGAAGCAAAAATACTTTCCCTGACTAAACCCAAAAAACGGCTCATCAAAGAAGCCGCTCCTAAAATAACAGCGGCTGAAAAAATAGTTTTGGATTGATGATTAAAAATCCGGGTAAACATAATCTCAATTCGTTTCATTCCGCACAATTAAGTATATCTAAATTCTCATAAAAAATCAAAATACGGCTCATTGGCCGTATTTTAAATCTCAACTTGATTTTAATCCAATCCTCACTCCGTTAAATCTCCTCCTGTCTCATAATAATCCCTCTCCTCTTGATTCACGATAAAGATTTGCTCCCATTTGTAGTTCTTGTCAATGAATTGAGTTGGGGTGAGATTTAAGTGATGTTTAATGGCTTTACCTTTTGCTTCGTCTATTTCTTCCAAGGAATAAACTCTAAAATCGTCTATGGATCGGTAGATGTCAGAGGTAATGTAGGAAGAAACAATCTCTGGTTCAAGTTCTTGGATGCTATTCCAATTAAAGTGCTTGTACATATTAAATATAGCCGGATTAAAGATGTGTCTTTTGTAGGGTGGTTTGATAATGTAGACCTTAAAATCGTTTTTGGCTCTGACAAGAGTTCCTTGTCTTAGCGAAGGTTCTTTGATTTCCTTTCCTTCCGGGTATTGGTCTAAGACGCTTTGAGACACAGTGATTTGGGAATTGGGAATAAGGCCGTAGGAGAAAAACACAGCCGGGTTAATAATCCATCTTTTTTGATTATTAACGATAAAGTAGATTTTATCGCTGTCTTGGGTTTTTAAAAGAGCGCCGTTGGGATAAGGAAGATTTGAGATTTGTTCCTGCTCTTTTCTTTCTTGAGGAATATAGACTCTTCCGGCTTCCGGTTGAGCTTGAATAATTACCGGAGCTGAATAATTGGGTTTTCTGTCATAGGAAAAGATTGCGTAGTAATAAATGGTATTATTATCTAAATTAGTGTCTGTGAATTCTATTTTACTTCCTTCATAAACTATTCTTGCTCCTTTAGCAAGGAGAGTGTCTTTTGACCAGCTTGCTTCTATTGGCGTAGTGGTTGAGAGAATAAGGACTCTGACAAAGTCTGTGTCTTGAGGATTTTTCCAAGAGAGATTGATTTGTTTGTCTGCGGAACTGGCTTTAAAATTAGCTGGTAAAGATGGCGGGGTGGTGTCTTGAACTGAACCTCCTCCGCCTCCGCCTCCTCCGCCTCCGCCTCCGCCTCCTCCGCCGCCAGACGACGCTGGAGAAGAAATCATATCATAAACCATTTCTCCGTCAGAATACGTTCCCTGGTCGTCTTTAGTGAAAACCCAGTAATAATATGTTTTATCGTATTCCACGGTCTTGTCTTCAAAAGTGTTGCCGTTGCCCGCGAACAATTCGGAATTAAGATGGCTTTCAGGGATTTGCCCGATATCTGTTTTGTCGTTTGTTAATCTTAACACAATTGTTTCCTTGTAAAACTCGTATTCAATCGGGTTTTCCCAAGTAAGTATAAGAGAGCCGCGCTTTATTTGAAGATTGCTTACTTTAGGAGATTTTGCCAGGCGAACAGAGGTTTCAAACGACAAAACATTGCTTGAAATTGTTTGATTGTTTCTGTCTTTGGCGGTTATCTTGTAATAATAAGTCTTGTTTCTGTTTAGTCCTGAAATAGTCATAGAGTGATGAGTTAAGAAATTAGTATCTTCAATTTTTTGATTCAGGTTGTTTGAGTCAAGAGAATAATTTATGACAGCGGTTGTTTCTTTTCCGGTATCAAACTCTATTGCCGCGGAATTGGCCTTGATGTTTACAACACTAATGTTTAAAATAGACAAAATTGGGCCTGAAGTCGTAAACTCATAGTCCTGGGAAAAGGCGATATTTCCCGAGCCGTCTTTTACTTTTATTCTAAAGTGATAAGTAGAGTTTTGGGAAAGATTGGTTAAAGAAACATTGTGCGATTCAACTAAATTAATATTGTTTGGAGTTGCGTTGCCATAAGTTATTGTAAGGCCGTATTCCACTTGGCTTTCTGCCGGTTCGTTTGTTGTGAAAGATATACTAGCGCTGTCCTCGGTTATGTTGGTAATTTGAATATTGGAGATTATTGGAGCCGCAGTGTCTAGGGTTTTAGCTGAAACAACGTTGGAAAGAGCGGAAATATTTGGAACTTCGTCTGAAGAACGGATGGCGAAATAATAAGTTGCGTTTGGCGAAAGCCCGACTACAACATAAGTTTGGACAGTACCGGACGGTAATGGAGTTGGCTCGCCTGTTGCTTGAGCGGCGCTACCCCAATTATTGCCGTTGATAGAAGCCGTTGAATAGCGGATATCGTAGGATGAGGCTGTTCCTGCGTTTCCATCGTCTCCGGGAGAAGTCCAGGAAAGAACAACGGAAGTTTCCGTTATGTCTGATGCGGAAAGGTTTGTGATTTGGGAAGGAGGGGTGGTATCCTGCAATGGAAGAGTCGTGAATGTTCTGTTCACGCTCATTGATTCGTTCCCGGCCGCGTCTTTTGAGCGGACGCGATAGTTATATGTTGTTCCTCCTGAAAGACTTGAAAGAGTTGCGGAATGAGAAGTCTGGTATGTTAAAGTTATGGCTGTGCTTTGTCCGTAAGTTATGGTAAAGCCATATTCAACTTGGCTTGTTGTTGGTTCATTGGTTGTCCAGGTGATTGTTGCCGAGTTTGTTGTAATCCCTGAAGACGAAACAGAAGAGATTGCTGGCGGAGTGGTGTCATTATTAATCATTACCGTAATTCCCGCTGCTGTTGTCTGATTCCCAGCCGCGTCTCTGGCTGTGGCCGTTAAAGTATGCGAGCCGTTTGCGGCAGAAGTTGTGTTCCAGGAAACTGAATAAGGAGAGGTGGTGTCTTCTGTTCCGAGATTTGCTCCGTCAAGTTTGAACTGGACTCCTGACACTCCGACATTGTCCGAGGCGGAAGCGGAAATAGTAATTGTGTTTGAAACTGTTTGTCCTGATGTTGGAGAGGTGATGGAGACTGTTGGAGCGGTGGTGTCTGCAACTTCACTCACTGTAATAGTGATAGTTTCAGAATCGGTTCCTCCTTTTCCGTCTGATACTGAAAAGGTAACAGGATAAGTTCCTGATTGGGCAGAAGAAGGAGTCCAGCTGAAGGTTCTGGTTGAAGAGTTAAAGGTTGCTCCGGTTGGCAACCCAGTAGCAGAATAGGTTAAGGCGTCTCCATCGCTATCTGTGGCTGAAATAGTGAAGCTTAAGGTTTGTCCTTCATTAACTGTTTTGCTGCCAATGGAAGCTAAAACAGGAGGATTGTTAGTTGGAGCGCTTGAAAACTCTAAAGCGCCGATATCTGGTTTACTCCCTAACCAATACTGCGAAATTGCCACCCCGTCCCCAGCTTGACAAACCAGAGGAGATGTAACGGTTATCGTGCCAGTACGGTCAGAAGCCCCGTCTGTTGCCCAAGACACGGATGAAACAGTTCTTATCTGATCAGTACTCGCTCCTTTTATTCTGATAGAATCTCCGGCAACATAATTTCCTCCAGCCCCATCATTTCCCCATGGGCCATGGAACCAATCGGCATTGGCAACTTTTATGGTGGTAGCCGAACCCGCAGCGCAAGTTCCGGCTTGGGCATTCACATTAGTCCAAGCTCTCCCAGTATTAATAGCCGGGCTAGCAACCTGAAGTTTAAAATTATTATTAGCGGCATCTATAAATAAAGGATTTCCATAAATGCTATTAGTTTCATCAACTCCTGCGCTTGCCTGCCACCAGTTAAACGCAGTCTGTCCGTTAGAATTATTATACGAATCTCCAGTTTTACTGCCATACATTGTGTTTACAGCCGTTGAATAATGGAGATTATTATCAAAAAAGTCGCTATTTGGCGTACTACCGGATTGATACCAGACCATGCGAGCAGGGTTATCTTGGTATCCTACTAAGATATTATTTATATATGTTTGAAAATCTATATACCCAACACCATAACCCGCCCTGATGTTGCCCCCACTACTACCTCCCCTTGGGTTATAGATAGTATTATGCGCAATGAGATTATGGTGGACATCATTTACATTAGTTAAATAATCATTTAAGTGCAAAAAAACACCAATTTTGGGGGAACTAATTATATTCCCTAAATAAGTATTATATCTTGTATCACCACTCTGTTCTGTTTCTGAATTTATACATATAGCGCAAATGTGAGCAATAGAGGTATCACTACTCCAATCATATACAAGGTTATTTTGTACCCTTGATCTCTCAGCGCCTTCAGTATACATCGCCGCTCCACCAGCAGTATTCTTTCCAAGCGCTGTGTATAAAGTATTTCCTTTCATTATCCCATTATTTGATGTTTTCCACAGCATGAGATTGATTCCATAATTATGATGAAGTGTGTTATTTAAAATAACTTGATTCACACCATCATAACCCACAGAAATAGCTTCCGATTCAAGCGCAGTCTCACTTTTAATTCCTGTGTAAGATATAGTATTGTCCTTATACAAAGCATTATCAAATCCTTTCCCTGATATCGCCCTATCATAAACATAGGAAATTGTATTACCCAAGATTTCTGTATAATTAGAATGCTCCGCAAGTGTTGTATCCTCAAGGTCTATTCCCCACCAATTAGAGTATTTAATTGCCAAATTTTGAACTCTTATTCTAGTAGCTGAAGTAGCGGGCTTTATATGTATTAACCCATCATTGGTTGTAGTGGGCAGTTTAGAAAATCGGATACTGCAAGTATTTGGGTTTTCATCGTTAGGAAGCCATACAAAAGCCCTTTGGTTAGCCTTATCATACCACCACTCTCCAGGAGCATTGACATCCGCAGAACTATTACTGCCATAACGCGATAGCAAAACCTCTGGTGCGCTGGGACAAGCTACGGCAACTATGTTAGGAGTCCACATTATTGAACCAATAGCGGATTTGTATCGATTCCCAGAGTCAACACTCCAAGCCCCCGTAAATACTTGTCCGCCCACTATTGTGGCTCTTTCTCCGGGATAACTTTGTATAGTTGCCCAATTAGCCCCTCCGCTACCCGTGTACAATACATACTCATAATATTCGCCTTCTCTGACATTTATCGTGTCGCCTGATCCCCATCCTTTGTTGATTGCGGCTTGGATAGTTTTACACGGAGTAGACAAAGAAGTGCAATTATTGGCATCGGATGGCGCGCCTCCTAAACCTTGGGTATCAACATAATAAACATTGCCCGCTGAAACAGTATATTTCTCCATCCAATTCTCCGCTGCCCAGCCGTCAGGAGCGTTGTCAAAGTTAATCTGCCACCAGTTGTAGCCGTCAGCAAAGGTTGAACCTCCGATGACTGTTCCCAAAGCTCCGAGAGGTTGTGTTCCCAGAAGAGTCCCCGAGGTTGAAGGAGTTGAGCGGACATTAAGGACATCTGTGGTTATAATTCTGTCATTGATTGAGAATTTGGTTGAAACAACATTGTTAACTGTGATTGTGATTCCCGCCGAAGTTGTCTGATTCCCGGCCGCGTCTCTGGCTGTGGCTGTTAAAGTATGAGTTCCGTTTGCGGCAGAGGTTGTGTTCCAAAAAATTGAATAAGGTGAAGTCGCGTCTTCAGCTCCGAGATTGGCTCCGTCAAGTTTAAACTGGACTCCTGATACTCCGACATTATCCGAAGCGGAAGCGGAAACAGCGGTTGTGTTTGAAACTGTTTGTCCTGATGTTGGAGAGGTGATTGAGACTGTTGGAGGAGTGGTGTCGGTTGAAACAGCAGAACTAAACTCCATCATAGTTACTGAATGCGCAGGAAAACTATATGAAAAATCACTTGACGCTGTGTTCAATATAGTTGAAGTTAGGATTGCTGTTATCGAATCTGCAGTTGCTCCATTTAATGTCCGTACATTAGCCGAACCTTCAGGCATAAAGCCATTTAAAACTATTCTACTTGTTAAATTATCAGTTTCGTGCTTGTTGATTACTGCCAAAGAAAGTTTTTTCCCATCATTACTTTTGCTTACGTAAGCTGTAAGATAAGGAATGCCACTCATAGTTCGTAATTCATTACTTACGCCGGTGATAGAAAAAGTAGGCGAATTATATACATCTGCATTAACAGCCAAATCCTGAAAATAATCATGGAATAAAGATATTGCTAATTGATGAGGTTTAGGTTGGTAATCACTGTCAAAAACAGAAAAAATACCAGTAATACTGCTACCGCTTACCGCGTTTAAACGATAAATACCGCTCTCTTTAAAACCCTGTTCTCCTAAAATTCCCAACATATCTGCCGTAGCTATACCCACATCTAATGTCATGTCCTGGTTTCTGGGTGAACGCGGATGGTATTCGGTAAGCAAAACCTCCAACTTTCCCGCCCGATTCGGAGCATAAGTCATTATAAAATTCTCTATTATTTCTTTCTTCCCTATTCCCTTTCCCCTATGATTGTAACCAAAGGCGTAAGGGACAGCCACGGTCTGTAAATAACTTGCGTTTGGAGATTCTCCATGAAAAGAATAATAATGCGTGATGATAAAATCAATATAATCCGCAATATTATTTTGCAGTAAAGGTATATCCCAGCTCGAAATTTTAGCATCCTCATTAAAATTAAAAGTGGCGCCTATTTTAATCGTAGGGTCAACCGCTTTCATCGCCTGAGAAAATTCTTTAACTACTTTCACATATTGTTCGGGAAAATTTCTCATCTCCCAAAAATACTCTTCATTGCCCAATTCCCAATATTTAATGTTGTAACCTCTATTAATGTTCATTTCCCTTACTAAATCAGCGGCAAACTTTGCATCAGCTTTCATGCCTACAATCATTATAGGTTTAACGCCTGTTTGATTAACGAAATTTAAAGCTCCGGGGAAATCTTTCACTTCCCATCCATTGCTCGGCAGACTGCTGTTTCTCCATATTTCAGAATCACGCCATAAAAATAGGTAACCGCTGGTAACTCCTCTGCTATCGCTGTTATATCTTACCGCAATGCCGGTATATGAACCATTCCACATTCTGGGCTTAAGTTTTACTTCAAAAGAATAATTATTCCAATTAGAATTTCCAGCTACCGCGTATTCCGGTCTTTTTATCCATCCATCAGAGGAAGTAAACTTAAATTGCCCGGATGATAATGTCCATTGAGCGTCGCCTAAAAAAGAAGATGAGCTTTCAAAATTATTCGATAAAAGAATATTGCCCGAAGAATCTTTCACTAAAGCGTCGTCAAATAAAACTGTATCGCCGCCAAATCCAATCAAGGCAACTTTGCCTTGGGGTGAAATATTATCTGAGTCTAAAACATTAAATATCTCTTGACCATCAATAAAAACTTTCAATCTATTGCCTGTCGCTTCAAATTTTAAATTGTAAACAGGTCCGTAGTTTTGACGAGGGATATTATCGCTAGTTAAAGTAGTGTATTTTCCATTTTCAATTTTAACTAACATTCTTGCGCCAACATCATAACTGCTTGCGACGCGGTAGGAATCTGCTCCATAAGCTTTTGCCGCAGAAATAAACTGTTCACTGCTTCTAAAATCCCCACTGCCTGACCAACCATAAAGCAAAGGGCTAAGTTCTGTTATAACTGAATTTGCATCAACTTGAACTGTAAGGCCAGCTGGAGCCGATTGAGTCTTAAAACTATAATCCCCGCTTACGCTTTGATTTCCAGCCGCGTCTTTTGATTTAACTCTATAATGATAAGTTGTGTTTGCTGTTAAGCCAGTAAGATTAACTGAATGAGAAGCAACTAAATTTGTGTCTAAAGTTGTTTGAGAGCCATAACTTATAGTTAGCCCGTATTCGACTTGCGAGGTTGCCGATTCATTGGTTATCCATGTAATAATGGATGAATTAGAAGTAATGCTTGAAGATAAAATAGAGGAGATTGTGGGTGAAGTAGCGTCTGTACTATATTTCT
>MHNE01000001.1 GCA_001819605.1 Candidatus Portnoybacteria bacterium RIFCSPLOWO2_01_FULL_43_11 | reverse complement strand
TTTTCCTCTTTAAGAGAAATCTCTTGTTTTTTGGAAGAGTTAAAAAATATCACTCAAGCTAAAGTCGTGTTTGATTACCTGCAAAAAGGGGGGATGTTTATAGAGGAAAATATCAACAAGCTCACCTTCAGAATCTTTCCTGATTTTCCCGGAGAATTAAAAAGAGAGGACTTAACTCTATTACTTGATTTTTATAAAAAGAGGACTGAACTCTGGAAGGGCCTGATTGACCTTCTTGCAGAAGGAAAAGTTATACCGCCGGCCTGGGCCAGTGTTAAACAATGGGCAGAAAAAACAGCTAACAGATTGCCTGTTAACCCGATTCTCATAGAGGAGATACACCGAGAAGGCAATAACCTTAAAATGGATTTAATCTTTCAAAGGTTAAAGCCCGAGATTTATCGTCGGGCCTACCCAATCGTCGGCTCTCTTCTAAAAAACAAAAGCTTGGTCCTAGCCGCCAGATTTGACCGAAAAGGAGGTGATGGAACTTCGCTGGCTGTTAGTTATTTTAAATATATAAGGAGGGAGATGCGGGTAAAATAATAAACCAAATATATCTTCAGAGTCCTGATGAAAGTCATCAGGACTCTTTGCTTTTGAGTTTCTTTCGCCAAGAAACCAAGCTTAAACTAAAAAGTAAAGACGAAAGAATAACGGAGATTAATAAAATGATTATTGAATTTTTCGGACTACGGAGCGTGGATACGTCTAATTTATCAGAAAAGCCCGCTGTGAGTCTAGAAGAATTTTCAGCTGGTAATGAAGCTGAAACAGCGGGTAAAGAAGCGTCAGCTGAATTTTTAATCTCTTTTGAAATTTCTTCGGAAATAATGGCGGCTTGGGCCGTCTGGCCCAATAAAGACAAATCATCCAAATCAACTAAAGACGGCAAAACAACTAAACTTTTATTTTTTGAAAGCAAAGAAGAAACCGCTTTTTTATTTTTCTCTGATTTAATCAAAGACTCGTTGGTTAACGGTAAAAAAGATTCTTTATTGGAATTTTCTTTTGAGGACGAATAAATGAAGTTAGCGAAACCCGGAGTTAAAACTTCGGTCCAGAAAATATCTTCGCCTTTTCTCGCGCCGGCTCTGCCTTCTTTATCATCTTGATACAAAAGAGCGTCTGAAATTTCTCCGCCTGGAAAAAGAATTCTTGCTTCGTCCGTATCGTTATTAAGAGCGATTTTTGTAATTTCACGGGAAAAAACCAAGTAGCTTTTGGACTTAATAAAAGTGCTCTCGGGAATCTTAAACGGCTTTGAGCCGCCTTCTTTATCATCCAATTGCCACCCGCTTAAATCAACCCAAAAATCAGACGGATTATAAATCTCAAGCCACTCGCCTTCTTCGTCTTTGCCTTCCGGGTCAGCTAAAAACTCGCTGACTAAAACTCTTGTTGGATAAATCACAATTAAAATCTGATCAGTGTTTTCCAAAGAGCCGTCAGAAACTTTTAGGGTGGCAATGTATTGACCCGGATACGGATAAGTGGTGGTGGCTTTTGCGCCTTGGATGGTTTTACCCTGACCAAAATTCCAGAAAAAAGTTAAAGGATTATTATCAGAATCAGACGATAAAGAACCGTCAAAAATAATTTCTTGACCAACTAAAGCGATTTTATCTTCGCCGGCTTGGGCTTTTGGCGCTTGATTTTGAGGAGCCGCCTTAGAATAATCAGAGGACGGCGTTGAAGAAGATGATAATCCCCCCGTTTGAGCTTCCTCTTGAGGAGGAATTTCTTCTTCCGAATCTTGGGAAGGCGGATTTAAATAAAAATCCTGGCTGTTATTGTTTGAATCTTCGTAAATACTATCTGATTTTTTTCTTTCTAATTTCTGGTTTTGATCCGGATTTTGCGGGAAAGGCGAACCCTCAACAAAAGGATTTTCACTTATTCCCCAGGCTACTGCCTCAATGATATTTCCCTCTGAATTTAAAAGCGCGACGCTATTGTCTTTGGCCAAAGTGGCGGTGCTTTCAGTATTCGCGCTTATAGAAACGGCGTAGCCGTCAGAAGAATTCGCCCAGAGGAAATAATCTTTGGTTTTAATTACACTGCCTTCGGGAAAAACCCGAATTGACGATTCACCGCCGGTTGAGCTTCTTTTCCTCAATTTATAGCCGCTGATGTCTAAATCAGAATCAGTCGGATTATAGATTTTTATAAAATCATTATTCGCCTTTTCGCCGGCGATTTGAACTTCAACAATTAAAAGATGGTCATTTTCCGCTCCCGTTAAAAGGGGAAAAAATAAAAACAAACAAAGAATAATAAGATATTTTTTCATGATTTTGTTTTGGTTTTTATATCCTTATTGAAGAGTTATAATTTTAGGCAATTTGTAGTTGCGCCTGCAAACTTCTTTTTTCTTGTTTTTCTACAATTTCTGTATTTCTAAATAAATCTGGTTTTTCGTCTAATTCTTTTAATCTTTTTTCGGAAATTTTTACGTATTTTTCATTAGCATCAATTCCAATATATCTTCGCCCTAACTTTTTTGCTGCCACTGCAGTTGTTCCACTTCCGACAAAGGGGTCAAGAACAACAGCATTTTTTGAAAAAGCAGAAAGCTTAATTAAATATTCGCAAATAGCCAATGGTTTAACAGTTTTATGGTCGTTATATTCTCCTTTTTCTTTCTTTGTTGGTTTCGGCAATAAAAAAGCTTTGTCTATTAATTCGTTAATACTATCTATCGTAAAAACATTTGCCGGATACATATTATCGCCAATTTTTACGTTTGTATTAAACATACCTACCTCATGCTTGAGCATATTGTTTAGATAGGTTTGATCGGTAGGTTTCTGCGCCATTGCGATTGGTTCAAAACAAGATTTTATTTGCGGAGTTTTCCAGCCGTTTAGTTTTTCCCTGATTTTCTCTTTCGCTTTCTCGTCTATATTCATTTTTTTGATGAAATGATCAACGCCCATTGCTTTAGCTTGATTTTGAGTATAAAGCCACATAAATGCGTCTCTTATTTCAAAACCAGCGTCATCTATTGCCGAAGCCATTCGGTGATAAAGCCGGGGGCTAGAAAATGAAAAGAAAAATCCGCCCGGTTTCAAAATCCTAATAATTTCCTTTGAAATATCTAAATACCAAGCATAAAATTTTTTCCCTTGTTTTTTATCAAATTTCATGCCAGCGGGTAAGGATTTTATTATGTATTGATTGTTTTGGTTAGAAACTTCCTTATAATTCCAGTTGTTATCCAATTTATCTAAAAAATATGGCGGGTCAGTTAAAACAACATCAATAGAATTTTCCTCAATTTGAGGAAGTAATTCTAACGTATCCGCACAAATAATTTTATTTATGAATTTCTTATTTTTCATAAATTACTTTTTTGAATTGGGATTTTTCCCGTTAAATTCCTTATATAATATCCTATAAATTTTTTCTCTTACTTCTTTATCAAAATTTCTAACGAAATTTGCGTCTGCCAATTTTATAACTCTACCCTTATCATCATAAACCCATCTGTTTCTATCACCCCTATTACACTTTTGACATTGCGGAATTATGTTTCCGGCAACTAAAGGTTTGTTCGGATCTATATGCGCTTTTTGCAAAATTGTTTTTGTCGCCGGCCAGTGGAAATGGGGTTTATTTTCCTGCGAGCCGCAAGTGGCGCAACGATAATTATATCTTTCTTTTATTTTATCCCAATCACCGGTTTCAGTTATTCTGTGACCTTTCTTAAATCCGGGGTAAGGCTGTTCCAATGTGTAAAGTTGATATATCCCTCTTTTTATTTTTAAAACAATATTATCTCTACCGCCCGCGGCTATCCACCAGCCAGCTTGAGCACCTAAATGTCGCGCTTGTTGCACATCGTTAGTATCTGGATAATAACTTCTGACAAATTTGGTAAGCTCTTCTTTACTGACTTTTCTGGTTTTGGGGTAGTCGTAAGCTAAATAAACCAAAACTAATGCGTCTTTTGTAAATTTACCTTTTGAAGCGTAAAGTTTTGGTAATTTAACCCCAAATTGCTTTAAGTATTTTTCGTGGTATTCACTAATGGTTTTATAAATACTTTCTATTGATTTTTTGTTCAAAATAAGATTATCTAACATATTTTATAACATTTATTTCTATGCCTTTATTTTAGCATAAAATGTATTTATTTAAATCGTTTTCTGAGCGACGATAGAAGTAAGGGTTATTAAATTGCTTTTAAATTATTTTAAATTTGGCTTTCCTGTAGCTTGAAGTTTTTTGTTTAATTCACCGCGCTTAACTTTTAATTTTTCTGGCGCTACGTAATAAAAATCAAAAAGCTGTTCCAAAACATCAAGTGACCATTCAGCTTCCCCTTTTTCTACTTCAACTATCTCGCCCGTGTTTTGATATTTAATTGGGTGTGCGGCAAAGTTACCTATTGTTCTTATAGCGTCTATTGCCGCACTAAGATGTGAAGGTAGTTTTGTCATTACCTCATCAATTTCTTTATTTAAATCATTTTTCTTAATGCCTTGATCATGTAACATATTTTGTAAACATCTTCTCGCTAAAGCTGCCGCAGCTTTTTTACTATACTGTTCAACCAAACATGCTTCTTTATAGTCATCAGAAATATTTTCGTTCACAATTTCCACCTCTTTTGGACACGGCGGCCGAGTGGATCCGAGAGGATAAATCATTCTTTCGTTAAAATGAATTATAATATCACCACAATTAGTGCAACGACATAATTCTAGAGAATAACGGCCCTCATTTTTACCTATTAAACTATTAAGATTTACGGTGAATCCAGAACTATCTTTAACATACTCAAATCTATTAGCGGTCTTACAATGAGGACAAATATCTGTTTGACCCACTTCAATTGTCATATTTTTAATTTAAAAGCAATTTAATAATTTCGTCTAATGGGTTGCGGTATAAATGAAGTTTGTGGAATTACTATTTGTGAAATTACTAATAATCGTTTACTGATTTTAGTTTATCAATCTTTATAAAAATATACAAGAATATTTGGAAAATCTATTCCGCCCACAATTTTTTAGCTTCGTCCCAAATAGCGTTATCTCCTTGGGCTGTTTTTAGCCAATACCACCATTCCGCGCCCCATAGATAAACTTCTTTAAAACCGGTTTCTTTCCCGTATTGAATTGTCTTTTTAAATTCTTCTAAATTCATTGATTGGAATTGCTCTTCTAAAGGCAATTCATAAAGCAAGGTTCTACCCCATGGCTCAACGGCCAATTCAACCATAATTATTTCCTGAAGTCCAAAAAATTTTTTAATTAAATCAGCTCTTTTTTGATAAAAAACCGGGGGAAATGGATAGCGAAAATTGCCGAGATATTTATTCCAGACAACGCGATAAAGCGTAGTGCCTAAAATATCCGCTCTCTTGGCCTCGTTAATCCAAGGGCTTAATTCCCCGCTGGCCGTAATGACAATCGGCCGATTATCTAAATTTCTCGCCAAAGCGATTTCTTGGTCTAAGAAATTTTTGTCCAAGGCCGGACATTCGCCAAAGCTTTCAAAAAACGGTTCGTTTTCAATCTGCCAAGCTTTAATGTTTTGGCTTTTTTTATAATGTTCAATAATTTCAATGATTAATAAAAGGACTTTTTCCTGCTGTTCTTCTTCGCTTAATTTCCCGGCCCAGCCCGGAATATGACATTCGGGCCAACGAGGCAATTTCCGGCCAATGGCTAAAATAACTTTTGCGTTTCTTTTTTCCGCCTCATTAATCTGCCAATCCAAATCATTAAAAGAATATTCTCCGTCTTGTTTTTCAATTTCCGGCCAATAAGCGACTAAACGCAAATTTCTTACTTTCAAGTCATCAAGAATCGCCAAATAGGTTTTCTGCCAGTTTAAGCCCATTTTTATAGCAAAGGGCTGACTAAAAGTTACGCCAAAAATTATTTCTTCTGCCGGCTCTGCTTTGCCAATCATTAGATACGCCAAAAATCCCGCCGTAAATATTAATAAAGCGATAAAAATCGCCAAAAAAACCCGTGCCAAACTAATTAAATTTTTCTTTGTTTGCATATTTTTACCCACTTATGGCTAAAATGCCCAAGCCCAAGCTAATCAATAAAATAGCGGCTAATTTTTGGATAATCGCGGCTTTGGTGATTTTTTCTTCTAAAAGCCGGGGGAATTTTTTGGCCAAAAAAACAACCATCAGCAAAAGGAAAATATACTGAACCCCCTGAAGCGCCTTGACCAAGCTGACGCTCCCCAAAGAAACCGCGTAATGAATAAAGAAAAGCGCCAGAGCGGCCAAAATAAAAGAAGAAAGAAAAATAAGACTGATTTTCGTTTTTTGCTTTACGGCTCCGGAAACACCGAAAATTATTTTTCTGGTTTGAGGCAATAAAAGTAAAATTAAAGCGCCTAAAAAACTGCCCAAACGACCCCAGATAAGACCGCTTATAAAAGGCTGATTTAAATAAATATATTTGCTTAAAACATAAAATAAACCAAAGATAAAAGCGGCTAAAAGAACCAGTCCCCAACTCCTGACTAAATAACCGATCGCTCCTTTTTCAAGAGAAATAAAAATTCCGCCGATAACCAAAACAAAAAAAGCGGTGATTTGCCAAAAACTTAATCGTTCGTCTAAAAAGACAAATGACAAAACTAAAGTAAAAATCGGCTCTAAACTGCCGACCATCGGCACCACCCTTGAAACTTCGTATTGACGAATGGCCTGATAAAAAACTATCAAACCAAAAAGATATAATAAACCGGTCAGTAAACTGATTAAAATCTGCCAAAAGCCGGGCACTATCAAACCAAAAGGCGCCAAAACCAAAATAAAAACACTTAAAAAACCAACATAAAAAGCGTAGACTAAAGGATGGGGAATTGATTTGGTTAAAAGAATCCGCTCAATAATCAAAGTAATGGTCAAAAATAAATAAGCGATGATTGAAATAATTAACCAGTTCATAAGTTAAAATTACATAAAAACCGCGTTTTCCTGACAAATCTTGGCATAAACTTCCGCGCTCGGCCTGATTTTCCTTTCCAAAGTCTTATAATCAATTTCAATTAAACCAAACCTTGGCCAAAAACCTTTTTCCCATTCGTAGTTATCCATTAATGACCAGTGAAAATAACCGCGAATATCAATTTCCTCCCCAATCGCCTTGTGTATCCAATATAAATGGTCTTTTATAAAATTTTCTCTTAATTTGTCTTTTTCGTCAGCCAAGCCGTTTTCAGTGATATAAATCGGTTTTTGGTATTTTTTTAAATCTTTTAGTACATGATAAATTCCTTCAGGATAAATTTCCCATCCCAAATCAGAAACAATTTTATTTTCATTTTGATTAATCCAGTTTTTCGGATTTTTAAAGCCCGGTTTTATTCGGCTGTGAAAATAATAATTAAGGCCGATAAAATCCTGCTCATTTTTAATCTTATCTAAAAACATCCTGTTCCAATACCAATCAGCCAAAGAAACTAAAATTTTGGGCCGACCGTCAAAAAAAATATTGTTTTTGGCAATCCCGACTTGAATATTTTTAGGGCCGTACTGATGAAGCGTCTTATAAGCTTTCTGATGAGCTTTAATTAAATTTTTTATGGCTCTTAAAATATCCAAAAGGTTCGGCCATTTATTCCCCTGATAAGCTCCTTGAAGCGGCAAATACCAGGAAGCGTAATTAATTGGCTCGTTTATGGTAATATAAAAATCAACTTCTTCTTTAATGTTTTTAATGAAAAATTCAACATAGCGGTTAAAATAATCCGGAGATTTTTTATTAAGCCAATTGCCTTTTCTATAAAACCAAATCGGGCATGTAAAATGATGTAAAGTGACAAAGGGAATAATATTTCGTTCTTTTAAAGCTCTGATGACATTCTGGTAATGTTTAAGTTCTTTAAAATTAAATTGCCCCTCTTTTGGTTCTATGCGCGACCATTCAATGGAAAATCTGTGAGCGTTCTGGTTTAGCTTTTTAACCAAATTAAAATCTTCTTCATAGCAATTGTAATGGTCAGCGGCCCGGCCGGTTTTAGAAATCTGAACTTTAATTCCCAAAATATCCATTTTGCTTTTTTTATAAGACCAAGCCCACCACTCATTTTTATTCCCGCCTTCAACTTGGTGAGCCGAAGTGGCCGCGCCCCATAAAAAACCTTTGGGGAATTTTAGAATTTTGGTCATGTTATTTCTGACACTTGGGACAAAAATGCGCGGAACGGCCGCCAAGTTTAAGTCGTTTAATTCTAGTTTTACAAACAAAACAAGGTTCATCACAACGGCCGTAAACTTTTAATAAAGACGCGTATGTTCCTTCTTTGCCCTCGGCGGTCAGATACATGTCAACCGAAGTGCCCTGACGCTTAATGGCTTTGGGTAAAATTTTTTTAATACCCTGATAAATTTTTTTAATTTCTTCGGGCTTCAAGGTTTTAACAATTCTTATTGGTTTGACCTTGGCGTAAAATAAAACTTCGTCTGAATAAATATTTCCCAAGCCGGCAATGAAAGTTTGGTCCATTAAAAGGGGTTTGATTTTTGCTTTTGGTTTTTTAGCTAATAATCGTTTGAACAGATCAAGAGTAAAATTTTTTTCTAATGGCTCCGGACCAAAATTTTCTTTAGCTAAAAATTTATTTAATTTTTTTTGAGGAACCACTTTAACAAAACCAAACTGCCTCAAATCATTGTGAAGCAGATAATCACCGTCAGTAAAATAATAAATAAGATGAGAGTATTTGTTAATTTGGCCGTTAAATATCAATTGGCCGGTGAGCTTTAAATGGATAACCAAGTCGTATCCATTTGATAATTCAATAATCAATAACTTGGCCCGACGAGCAATGTTAATAATCTTGCTTCCTTCAACTATTTTTTTAAACTTTTTTAAAGGATACTTAACAATTTTCCTTAAACGGACTTCAACTTTTTTGATCTTCTTGTCTTTAATCTTTCCGTTTAATTGTCTTTTAATTGTTTCAACTTCGGGAAGTTCTGGCATATTTATCTGGGCGGTTCTTCATATTGCGTACTGACCAAAACATCTTTAAGGGCGTCAACGTCTTCCAAAACCACGCCGGCCCCGCGAACCACGGCCGTTAACGGATCTTCCGCGACTTTAGTTGGCATCTCTGTTTCTTCGGCCACTAACTGGTCCAGCCCCCTTAAAAGACTGCCGCCGCCCACGAGAGTAATGCCCCGTTCCATAATATCAGCCACTAATTCCGGCGGCGCTTGCTCAATGCTCCCCTTAACGGCCTCAACTAAAGTTTTAACTGAACGGCTTAGGGCTTTTCTAATATCTCTGTCATCCACTTCCACTTCTTTTGGCAAACCGCTCAATAAGTCCCTGCCCCGCATAGCGGCCGTAAGTTTTTCTCCCAAAGGATAAGCCGAGCCAATCGCGATTTTAATGTCTTCGGCTGTTTTTTCTCCTAAAAGCAGATTAAATTCTGAACGGGCGTACTGGATAATGTCTTCGTTTAATTTGTCGCCGGCTGTTCTCAAACTCCGGCTGTTGACAATCCCCCCCAAAGAGATAATAGCCACCTCGGTGGTGCCGCCGCCAATATCAACTATCATATTGCCGGCCGCTTCCTGAACCGGCAGACGAACGCCAATAGCCGCGGCCATTGGTTCTTCAATAAGATAAACATTTCTGGCTCCGGCGTTTCTTGTGGCGTCTTCAACCGCTCTTTTCTCCACCTCGGTCACGCCGCAGGGAATGCCAATCACCACTCTTGGCCGAGGCAGAATAGAAAAAGCTTCTTTATGAACTTTATCAATAAAAAATTTAAGCATCTGTTCGGTCACTTCAAAATCAGAGACTACGCCGGCCACCAAAGGCCTTGAAGCGACAATATGCCCGGGAGTCCGGCCAACCATTTTTTTCGCCTCATGACCAATGGCTAAAATCTGGCCTGTTTTCTGATTAATTGCCACGACTGACGGCTCATTAATAACAATCCCTCGCCCTTTTACGTAGACCAGAGTATTAGCCGTGCCTAAATCAATGCCGATGTCTTTTGAAAAAATGCCGAATAATTTATTGAACATTTAATTTATTTATCTTCACTAACTCCGCCTTTTCTTCGTCTCTTTTTTTCACCTCCACGCAGCCCTTTTTTAACGTTTTCTCGCTAACCACCAATCTTATTGGAATCCCGATTAAATCCGCGTCAGCGAATTTTTCGCCGGGGCTTTTATCTCGGTCATCATATAAAACTTCTACTTCTTTTTCTTCTAAATTTTTATAAATTTCTTGAGCTTCGGTTTTTATTTTTTTATCATTGCCCAAATCCAATAAATGCGCGGAATAAGGGGCTATGCTTTTGAGCCAGATAATTCCTTTTTCATCGTGATGTGCCTCAACGATAGCCGCCATAAGTCTTCCCAAACCAATCCCGTAACACCCCATCACAATTGGTTTTTCTTTCCCGTCTTTATCTCTAAAATTAGCTTTCATATCACGGCTGTATTTTATTCCTAAATTAAAAATATGGCCTGATTCAATAGCGTTTTTCTTTTCTAACGGGCTTTGACACTTGGGACACTCTTTTAGCTCGCCGACTTTCTCAATATTAGCGCCAAAGCCGCAGCTAAAACATATAAGCACTTTATCTTCACCAGTCTCGGCCAAAACCATAAATTCATGAGAAATTTTACCGCCAATAGTGCCTGAATCCGCTTCAACAACGATTGCTTTAAGACCGCATCTCTTAAATATTTTTAAATAAGCTGACTTTACCTTTTCATAAAATTCCATCAAATCTTTTTCCGAACTGTGAAAACTATAAAGGTCTTTCATAAGAAATTCTCTGACTCTTAAAAGTCCGCCGGTGGCCCGCATTTCGTTTCTAAATTTATTTTGAATCTGATATAGCGCTAAAGGTAGATCCTGATAAGAAGAAATTCTTTTTCTGATTAAATCAGTAATCACTTCTTCATGAGTGGAACCAAGACCGTATTCCTTTTTATGGCGGTCTTTAACTTCAAAAAGAGGCGGGTCTATGGTTTTCCAGCGGCCTGTTTCTTCCCATAATTTTTTAGGAATCAAAGTCGGCAGAAATAATTCCTGACCGCCTAAATTATTCATTTCTTCTCTTATAATGTTTTCTATTTTTTTATAAACCCTGAAGCCCAAAGGCAAAAAACTATAAATACCAGCGCTAAGCTGGTCAATAAAATCACCTCTCACTAAATACTTATGGCTGACAGTTTCAGCGTTTTTAGGAAATTCTTTTTTAGTTTTTGAGAAAAGCCGCGATTGCCTCATTTGAATTTATCGTATCATAAAAAAAACGGCTCCGCAAGGAGCCAGTGCCAGTATTAGTTTAAAAATATTTTAATCTAATTTTTATATCTCTCATTGACTTTTTTAATCTTCTTAAAACAACTTCACCACATCCCGCCAAGTGACGGCGAGCATCAGTAAAATGAGAATAATAAAGCCGGCGGTGTGAATAATTTTTTCTATTTTTTGGCTGACCGGCGAGCCCTTGATTTTTTCAATGAATAAAAATAAAAGCCGGCCGCCGTCCAAAGCCGGAAAGGGCAAAATATTAATAATCGCCAAATTAATGCTTAAAAGAGCGGTAAACTGCAAAACATAAATAAAGCCGAGTTTAGCCGCCTGACTGGTGAGAGTGAAAATGCCGACCGGACCGGCTATTTCGGTTATTAAGCGGCCGGTGGTAATCAAATTCCAAATAATACTCAAAAAAGCGGCAATAATTACCCAGATTAAATTTACCGTGCTGGTAATGCCCAAAATTATCGCCTTATACCAAGGATAAGAAACAATCGCGGTTCTCACCAAAGCCGCGCCTAAAGGACCTTCTCCTTCCGGCGGGTTTTCCCTTAAGACCAAAGTTTTTTCCAATATTTCATCCCCTCTTTGAATAATAACAACAACTTCCTCCCCCCTATGAGCTTCGGTAAATTCCCGCACCTCCGCCACTCGACTGATTTCTAATTTTTCGTTTTCAACTTTTAATTTCAGCGAAGCGATGGTGTCCCCTATTTTTATCCCCGCTTTTTCGACCGGAGAGTCTTTTGCCGTTTCAATAATCTGAACTTGCGGATTATTTAAATTACCGTTTGCCTCGTCGTCAATCATAGAAGGCAGACCAACCCAATGGCCCAAGCTTAATAAAAGAGCCGCTAAAACTAAATTCATTGTGACGCCGGCTGCGATGATGATAGCGCGCCGGGAAAGACTCTTTGAGGAAAAACTGCGAATATCATCACGGCCTTCTCCTTCTTCACCGTAAATCTTTACAAAACCGCCGATGGGAAAAAGATTTAAAGAATAAGTAGTTTCTCCCTTTTTAACGCCAAAAATCCTTGGTGGAAAACCAAAGCCAAATTCATCTACCTTGATTCCGGCCCGCTTGGCGGTTATAAAATGACCCAATTCATGGGCGAAAATTAAAATACCTAATATTAAAATGAAAATTATTATTGTGAGAAACATATTTTACACCCTCATAATATCTTCTTCCTTTCTTTCTCCTATTTCATCTATCTTTTTATTATATTCATCAACCAGTTCCTGCAATTCGTCTTTAGCTCTGAATTTATCGTCTTCGCGAATTTTTTTTTCTTTTTCTAAATTCTGAATTTCTTTCCAGGCTTCCTCTCTTTGCCGACGAATGCTGACGCGGCATTCTTCTGTTTTTTCGTGAAGAATTTTAACTAATTCCTTTCGCCGTTCTTCATTTAAGGAAGGGATGTTTAAACGAATCATCTCATTATCCACAATGGGAGTCAAGTCAAGTTTTGAATGACTAATCGCCGTTTCAATTTCTTTTAAAATATTTTTATCCCAGGGCTGGATAATAATTTGCCTCGGCTCCGGAGCATGAATAGCCGCCAACTGCTTAAGCGGCATTTTACGGCCGTAACAATCAACTTCCAAGTCTTCAACCAAGCTCGGGCTGGCCCGGCCGATCTGTAAACCATTCAATTCACTCTTCAGGTATTCAAGAGTTTTATCAAGATGGGGCTTAATTTTGTTAATTACCTCTTTATACATAAGATTTAAAATTTCTAATTCCTAATGTCTAATTTCTAATCAATGCCTAATTATCAAATGATTAAATGTCTAATGTTTGATTATTTTTTAGTCATTAGTCATTTTATTCTCCGCCCATCCCCACATAAACTACATCAGGATTAACCGGATCAACTAAAATCGTCTTAATTATTTTACTGCTTGAAAGAGAATGAACGGTCCAGTTTTCTCCTTGGTCCAAACTGCGGTATAAAACAGAGCCGGCGCCGTAGTATAAATGATTGGTATTTTGAGGATTGACCGCCAAGCTTAAAATTGGAATTGACTGCGGCGGAATAATAACATTAACCGCCTGCCAATTTGCTCCGCCGTCATTTGAACGCAAAAGCCCGAACTGGGAACCGGCATAAATAATATTCGGCCTCTGGGGGTCAATAACTATTTTTTCCACTCTTTCGGCCTCTTTAAATGGTTTTAAAGATTTCTCTAATGACTGCCAGGTTAAACCTTTATCGGCGGTAATATAAATACCCTTCTTAAAGGTGCTCACATAAACTATCCGCGTATCTCTGGGATTAATCACAATATCGGAAATTACGTCATCAAACCATTTAAGCGACTCCCATGATTTGCCGTAATCCGCGCTTTTTAAAAAACCGCCTTGGGCCGTGCCCATATAAACCACGGAAGAGTCGTAATTATCCGCGGCCACGGCAAAAACAGCGAATTTTTCCTTAGAAACTATATAGACTTCTTCCCATGATTCTCCGGCGTCCTGGCTCCTGAAAACACGGCCTTTTTTATCCTGATAAGTGCCGATATAAATCCGTCTCGGATTTTGCGCGTCAATGGCAATATCATAAACATTGGCTCGCGAAGAAAGAACGCCGTTTTTATCCTCTACTTTTGCCCAAGCATCCCCGGCGTCTTTGCTTTTATAAAGGCCGTTTGCTCTGGTGCCCAAATAAATAATTTTTGAATCTTGCGGGTCAAGAGCAATAGTTAAAATTTCAACCGCGCCAATGGAGCTTTTATTGTCAATATTTACCTTGCGCTCCCAGGTCTCGCCCTTATTTTGAGACTTAAAAACCCCGGCGTCTTGAACGCTGCCACACTGAAAAGGAAAAACGGCTAAAAAAGCAAAAATGGGAACGATGGTTAAGAAGGTATTTTTTTTCATTTAAAACTCAAGCATTAAGACTTCAAGCGCTAAACGGGCGTTGATGCTTGAATTAGATAAAAGCAAATCTGTTTTTTTAATGACCCGGATAATATTTTTAATTTGAGACAAAGAATAATCAGATTGAAACGAATCAAAAAGCGCCAAATCCTTACAACCGACAAGAGATAAAAGCATGTCGCGAAAATACATCAGCCACTGGTTAATTATTTGTCTGGCTTTGGTCGCGTCTTTGGATAAATTTTCCACATATTGATACCGCTCGTTTAAATCTGACTGAATAATTTTTTGAAGCTCTTTAAGAAGCTCTTCTTGCTTTTCCAGTAATTTTGGGTTTTTTAAATATTGAATAGCCAGTCCGGGACGACCAGAGGAAAGACGAATAATTGTCTCGTATTTTGTATTTTGTATTTTGTATTTTTTATTATATAAAGATTTTTTGATTTCTTCTATTGGCACTGGTAAAAATTTAATTATCTGGCACCGGGAAACGATGGTTGGAAAAAGCAGTTGAGGATTAGCCGCGATTAAAATCAAAACCGCTTTGCCGGACGGCTCTTCCAGTGTTTTTAATAAAGCGTTAGCCGCATCTCTGGTCATCCGTTCGGCTTGATTAATCAAAACGATTTTATAAGGAGCTTTATAGGGAGATAAACTCATCTGACGGCGAATCTGCCGCGCTTCGTCAATGCCAATCTCTTTTTCTTTTTTAATGCCTTCTTTTTCCGCGGCTTTTGGCTCAATTATTAAAATATCCGGATGAACGCCCGCTTCCGTTTCTTCCCCAATCAGTATTTTAATAAACTCAAGAGCAATAGTTTTTTTGCCGACATTTTCCGGCCCGACAAATAAATAAGCGTGAGCGACATTATTTTTTTGGACGCTCTTTTTTAAATATTCTAAAATTCGCCGGTGACCGACAATCATATAACTTTATTGGTATCGCTTTCAGGATAGCATATTTTGTCCGCGAATTCCACTATCTCCTTTTCAAATCTTTCCTCGGAAAATTTCTCGGCTCTTTTTTTAATGACGAGCGGGCTGTAATTTTTTAAATTCATTTTTAGCCGTCTGACGCCGTCAGCCAAAGATTCAGAAGCCAAATCGTCAAAAAATTCTCCGGTCATGCCTTCTAAAATCGTTTCCGTGGCTCCGCCGGCCCGATAAGCCAAAACCGGCTTTCCAAAACTCATGGCTTCCACCGGCGCCAAGCCAAAATCATCTTCGCCGGAAAAAATAAAGGCGGCGCAGTTTTGATAATATTGACTGATAATTTCATCCGGCAAAAAGCCCAAAAATTTAATATTTTCTTTGGCTAAACTTTCTAATCTTTTCCTGTCTTTTCCTTCTCCGATAATAACCAAAGGCAGTTCCAATTTATTAAACGCTTCTATGGCTAAATCAATCCGTTTATAGGGCGTGAGTTGAGAAACGATGAGGAAATATTCCACCGAAGATTGCTCTTGGAGGCTCGGCAATATGCCTTCTGGAACGCTGGCGGAGCGAGCGGGCATGGTGTCGCTAAGGGCGACGAGCGAGCGGAGCCCGCGAGTAAATTTTCCACGCTGGGGAAAATTTACGCTTCCAGAAGACATTTGCCGAGTCGCCATACCCACCGGCGGATAAATTACTTTTGCCTCCCGGCCGTAATATTTTTTAATCCGGAGAGCAGTAATTTTTGAATTCGCTAAAAAATAATCCACCCGATTGGCCGCGCTCTTGTCCCAAAGCCGCAAATAATGAAAAAGAATTTTTTTTAAAGACGGCCAGCGGCTTTGATACTCGTGACTGTAATCCCATAAAAACCGCGTTGGATTATGACAATAACAGACATGAACGGTCTTTGGCCGCAAAACCAATCCTTTTGAAAAAGCGCTGGAAGAAGAAATGACTAAATCAAATTCCCTTAAATCCAGAGTTTCAACAGCCGAAGGCATAAGCGGCGCCAAGACCTGATAGTGTTTTCTTAAAAATTTGGGAAATTTTTGTAAAAACGAAGTTCTGATTTCCGCGCCCCTGAAAAACCCGCCCATTTTTTTCTCGTCATAAAGTAAAGTATAAATCGGCGCCTCTGGAAAAATTTTCCTCAAAGCCAAAACCACCCTCTCGGCCCCTCCAAATCTCACTAAATAATCATGGACCAAAGCGACCTTTAGGTCCTTATTTATTATCATTTTCCAATAATATTTTCAAAGTCTCTTCGGCACACTTTTGCCAGCTAAATCTTTTTATATTCTCATAACCCTTTTCAATTAAATCTCTTTTCAATTTCTCGTCGCTTATTACTTTATAAATCCCCTCGGCCATATCTTCAATATTTTTTGGGTCAATTAAAATCGCGCCTTCTCCCGCTATTTCGGGCATTGAAGAAACATTAGAAGCGACAACCGGCGCTCCCGCTGTTTGCGCCTCTAAAATCGGCAGACCAAATCCCTCGTAAAAAGAAGGAAAAACAAAGACATCAGCGTTTTTAAATAAAGCCCATTTTTCTTGTTCGGAAACATAGCCAGCTTCTATAATGTCATTCTTAAACTTGAAACTTGAAACTTGAAACTTGAAGCTTTCGTATCCGTATCCCCTCGGCCCGACTAAAACCAATTTATGCGGGATTTTATATTTTTCTTTTAATAAATTAAAAGCCCGAATCAAACCATGAATATTCTTTTTCGTTTCTAACCGACCAATAAAAATGAGGTGAGGAGTCCGCCCTTTAGGGCGAGACAAGTCTCTGCCTAAAGGCAGGATTCCTTCGTTAATCCCATGATACACCACCTCAATCTTTTCCGGATTTCCTCCGTATAATTCCACTAAATCTTTTTTTGTGCTTTCCGAGACCGCGATAATTTTTCGGGCGTGTTTTAAAGCGTATTTAGTGCTCCAGCGCAAATATCTTAAATGTCGGACCGGATACATTTCCGGATAATATTCGTATTCTAGACCGTGAATCGTCACCACTGAATTTTTTGGATGAATCAAAGGTAAAACATGAACCGGAATAAAAAGCGCGTCTGGCTGACGCAAAGATAATTCTCTTGCCAATCTCACTTGCGTCCACATTGGCAATGGCCATTTTAATTGTCTAATTTTAAAATTATCCGGTAAATTAAAATCTAAGGAATTCTGACCACCAGCGTAAAGTAAAAAATAATGCTTTCTAGTTTCATCTAACTTTATTAAACGTTTGATAAGTTGATATGTATACTCCTCCACTCCGGTTCGTGGTTGCTTAAAAGCGGCTAAGGCATTAATACCGATAGTCATAAATTATTTTTTACTCATTATGCTTCTCTTGTAAACATCCAAATGCTCCAAGGCCAAGCCGGCTCCTTTAGCCACGCAAAGCAAGGGATCAGTCGCCACAAAACAATTAACTCCAGTTACTTGAGTTATCAATTCGTCCAAATGTTTTAAAAGAGCGCCGCCGCCGCTTAAGGTCATTCCTTTATCAATAATATCCGCGGCTAATTCAGGCGGCGTCTCCTGAAGAACATTTTTAATAGTCTGAATAATCTCTCGCAGTTCTTGAGAAATTGCTTCGGTAATTTCATTACTCTTGATTTCAATTATTTTAGGCAAACCAGTCCGTAAATCCCGACCGCGGATATTTAAAGATTCTTCATTCTCTTGCGGCAGAGCGCTGGCTATCTTTATTTTTATCTCTTCAGCGGTTCTTTCGCCAATGGCTAAATTATGTTTTTTTCTGATATAGTCGGAAACGGCCTGATCAATTTTATCGCCGCCAACTCTCACTGAGGCCCAAGCCACAATCCCGCCTAAAGAGATAACCGCCATTTCAGCTGTGCCGCCGCCAATATCAACAATCATATGGCCTGACGGCTCATTAATAGGCAGACCGGCGCCGATCGCGGCCAAGACCGGCTCTTTAACAACATAGGCCGCTTTGGCTCCGGCTTTCATAGTGGCCTCAATAACCGCTCGCCTTTCCGTAGAGGTAATGCCGGCGGCCACGGCCACCATCACATCCGGCCTAAAAAAATGAAATTTTCCCAAAGCTTTAGCGATAAAATAACGGAGCATGGCTTCAGTTATACGATAATCGGCAATTACCCCGTCTTTCATGGGTCGGGAAGCGACAATCGTTTCCGGAGTCTTGCCAAGCATTTTTT